>DASRDS010000152.1:0-8925 GCA_035652495.1 Gemmatimonadaceae bacterium | reverse complement strand
CAGATGGCTCATGACGCCGAAGATGCCGACGCCGGCCAACGTGAGTGCGATGGCCGCGAAGAGGCCGAGGATCGTGAGCACCAATCGCGGCCCGCGCGTGGATGCGCCGAGCAGTTCGTCGAGTGTCGTCACGGAAGCGATGGGCTGCGAAGCATTCACCGCGGCCAGTTCGCGCCGCACGCGACTGAGCATGGCACGCGGCTCCGTGCCGGTCTGCAGCACGAACGTCACGCCACCCGTCGGCGCCTGCTGGTACGGTAGATACAAGATCGGCAAGGGGGGTTGATCCAGTCCCACGTCGTGAATGTCGCCCACGACGCCGACGATCTCGCAGACGGCCGATGCGCCCCAGAACGTGACGTCAAGCCGCTGGCCGATCGGGTCGCTGCCCCCCCAGTATCGTCGCGCGAGCGCGGCGCTCACGATGGCGACTCGGGGATGTGTCGCGTCATCGGTTGGCGCGAAGAATCGTCCGGTGCGAAGCGGGATATTGAGCGTCGCCAGGTAGCCGGGCGAGATGGCGGCGGTGTGAACGGTCGGCCGTGCTTGGGCCGAGCCGACGGGTGCGCCGACGATGTCGAATGACGACTGCTCCGGGCCGATCGCGCCCTCGAAGGGCAGCGAGGTCGTGAGGCCCGAGTGTTGGACGCCAGGGATGGCGGCGAGCCGGTCGTCGACTGTTCGGACGAACGTGGCGCGCGCCGTGTCGGAGGGGAAGAGGCTTTCGGTCTGGAGCGAGACGACGAGGGTATTCGCCGAGGAGAATCCCGGGTCGACACCGAGGAGCGCACGGAAGCTGCGGACGAAGAGGCCGGCGCCGAGGACGAGCACGAGGGCGAGCGCGACCTCGGCGACGACCAGCGCCTGCTGGAATCGTCGGCCGCGGCGCCGACCCGGCGCGGCGGGTGCGATGACGATCGCGAGTGCCGCGATGGCGGCGAACAGCGCGGCCGGTACGCCAATGTGCACCTTGTCCGCGAGCGGCAGGAGGCCCGCGCCGAGGGCGCGAATCCCATTCACCGCGACCAGCGTCAGGGCGAGGCTCAGGATGCAGCCCAGTGCGGCGAGCATGAAGTGTTCCGCGAAGATCTGACGCGCGAGCCGGAAGCGTCCGGCGCCGAGTGCGGCGCGGATGGACAGCTCGCCTTGGCGCTCGATGGCGCGTGCCAGGAGCAGGGTCGTCAGGTTCGCGGCGGTGAGCAGCAGCAGGAGGCCGACGGAGGCGAAGAGCATCAGCAGTCGACCGCGCACATTGCCGACGAGGCTCTCGCGCAGTGGGATGATCGACGCGCTCATCTCGCCGTCGATCGCGGGGTACTCTTTGGAGAGATCGGCCGAGATGCGCCGCAAGTCATCGCGGGCGCGGTCGAGCGAGACGCCTGGCGCGAGACGGCCGACGATTCTGAAATACGCGGCTTGTCGCAGCAGGAGCTCGTCGGGTGTGGGGATCTTTGGCAGCCAAATCCCTTGGCGAGATGGTAGGTGCACGCCGGCCGGCATCACACCGACCACCGGCATGGCTTGGCTGTTGAGCAGCAGCGTTTTGCCCACGATGCTGGAGTCGCCGTTGAATTTGTCGCGCCATGTATCGTAATCGAGGACGACGACGGCTTCGCGGCCGCGTTGATATTCTTCCGGCGTGAATGTGCGGCCTAAGAGCGGCTTGACGTGCAGGACATCGAAGAAGCCCTGCGTCACGCGCCACGCGGGTAGGCGTTCGGGGCCTTCCGCCGCGGCATAGCGTACGCCGAACGGCTCGGCGGCGGCTAGCGCCGAGAAGGAGTGCGAGCGGTCGTGCCAGTCCAGGAAGTTTGGGTACGAGGTGCCGGTGCGATCGGCGGTGTGTTTGGCGCTCGTTTCCCAGAGGGTGACGATGCGGTCGGCGTCGCCGTAGGGGAGCGGCGTCCAGAGTACGCCGTAGACGACGCTGAACATCGTCGTCGCGCTCGTGAGGCCTATGACGAGGGTGAGGACTACTACGGTGGCGAAGCCGAGTCGTCGGCTGAGGGCGCGAGCAGCGAACATCAGGTCGCGCCGGAAATCTTCGATTGGCTCGATGCCTCGCACATCACGTAACGCGTCTTTTATCAGTTCGATCGGACCGAATCTTCGTCTGGCGGTGGCGGCCGCGATTGTGGGATCTACGCCTTGTCGCTCGAGCTCGTCCGCTTCGAGTGCTAGATGGAGTTTGATTTCATCATCCAGATCTCGTTCGGCTGAACGACGGAACAGTATGGCTCGGATCCGGCGAAGCAATTGTGTCATACGGGACGGAGAACCTGGGTGACCGCCGCCACGAACGCGAGCCACCCACGTTCTTCGCGTTCGCATGCGCGCCGCCCTTGTGGCGTCAATCGATAGACCTTCGCGCGGCGTCCGCCGGCCACCGTCCATTCCGAGTCGAGCCAGCCCTCGCTCTCCAAACGATGCAGCGCGGGATAGAGGGATCCCTGGTTGACCTGAAGGACATCGCCAGACCGTTCGCGAATGCGGCGCGAGATCGCCCAGCCATGCAGCGGCTCGTCCGCCAGCGTGCGAAGGACCAGGAGATCTAGAGTCCCTTGGAGCCGATCGTCAGGGCTCATGTTCCTGTCTCATGGTCTATTGTTGTCGCCAGACGACAACAAGTCAAGGCTGGCTATATTCCGCCATGATCCTACGTCCTCATGGGCCGACGCGGGTGGCTATCACGCAACCCGACCACGCGGCGTTGGCGGGGCGCATCATGAACGCTTGGCGCGCCAATGACTTGCCGTCGTCGAAGCGCCGCGACGAGATCCTGGTGGCGGTTGCTGAGCATGACAACGGGTGGCGGGAGATCGATGCTCAGTTTCTGGTCGATCCCGCCACCGGCGCGGTGCTCGACTTCATGACGGTCTCCGGCGATATCAAGCGTGGGGTTTGGCCACGCGCGATCGAGCGGCTGTCCGCCACGCCATATGCGGCCGCACTGGTTGCGCATCATGCGGTGCACGTATACAGTCGGTTTCGGTCGGACCCCGAGTGGGCCGGATTTTTTCCTGAGATGGAGGCGATCCGCGATCGATTGGCGCGGAGGGACGAGCTACTCAGCGACTATTTATTTCTGCGCATCGGCGATTTGGCATCCCTGACATTTTGCACGGCGGCCAACATGCACGTTGGCGAGTTCGGCTATATGGTGAGATTGGACGAGAATGAGCTGACGATTACACCCGATCCGTTTGACGGGGCCGAGGTACCGTTGCAAATCAGTGGTCGGGATCTGAGGGATCCTGAGCAGATTGTCACCATCACGGCAGTGGCACGAGGCAGCCAATGACAAGCGCGTCGCGGTTAGGATTGGGTATCGTCGTTGGGTTGCTGTACCTTGGTCACGCAAACAAGGGAAAAGCGCACATGAGTGCGGACAATGGCATTGTCTCGATTCCGAGCCACCATTCGGTCGACGAGACGGTCGCGACCATCCAGCATCTGCTCGAGGCCAACGGGGTCAAGCTGTTCGCGCTGGTCGATCACAGCGGCGAGGCCAAGGCCGCGGGGCTTCAGATGCGGCCGACCAAATTGCTAGTTTTCGGCAATCCCAAGGGCGGCACGCCGCTCATGGTCGCCACGCCGAGCATCGCGATCGATCTGCCACTCAAGATTCTGGTCGCTGAGGATCCCCAGGGTCACGTGTGGATCTCGTACAATTCGCCGGCGTACGTGCAAACCCGCCATGGGTTACCGAAAGACCTGATGCCGACACTGGCCGCCGTGGAGGGGTTGGCGGCGAAGGCGAGTCAACAATGACTCGCTGGGCATTTGCCGCACTCCATCTCATTGCGCTGGGCATCGGCCTCGGCGCGGTTTGGGCTCGCGCTCAAATGCTAGGCGCTCAGCCGCCTGACCTGAAGCGCGCGTTTTACGCGGACACGTGGTGGGGAATCGCCGCGATGCTTTGGATCGCGACTGGGTTGGTGCGGCTTCTCGCTGGGCTCGAGAAGGCGACCGGGTACTATGTGGGCAATACGTTCTTTCGGATCAAGATGGCGCTGTTGATCCTCATTTTGGTGCTCGAGATCGCGCCAATGATCAACTTGATCCGCTGGCGTGTCCGGATTGCTCACGGTGAGCAACCGGACACGCACTCGGCTTCTACATTCGCACTGATCAGTAGAATCCAGGCTGGCCTGGTTCTGCTGATGGTTCTTGCCGCCACCGCAATGGCCAGAGGCTACGGTAGTACATAGGCCATAAGGCTTACGCGCCTACGGTTGCGTGAGCCGGCTGCTCGATGAACGCGAGCAGATCCTCGTTCAGCATATCCTTGTGCGTCGTGGGTAGCCCATGCGGGGCGCCCTTGTAGACCTTAAGGACAGCGCCCTTGATGAGCTTCGCCTGGAGCTTGCTCGCGTTCTCGTACGGAACGATCTGATCGTCATCGCCCTGAATGATCAGCGTCGGGATGTCGAACTTCGCGAGATCCTCATACTGGTTCGTCTCGGAGAATGCCTTGACGCACTGGTAGACGGCAGGCAGGCCGCACAGCTGGCTCGCGAGCCAGAAGTTTTCGTGGACGCCGTCCGAAACCTTGACGCCATGGTTCGAGCCGTAAAACATGGGGCTCAGATCTTTCCAGAATTGTGATCGGTCGGTGAGGATGGCTTTCCGGATGTTGTCGAACACCTCCACCGGCAAGCCACCCGGATTCTCCGGCGTCTTGAGCATCATGGGGGGCACGGCGCTCACGAGCACCGCCTTCGCGACGCGGCTCGTGCCATGACGCCCGATATACCGCGTCACTTCACCGCCGCCGGTTGAATGCCCTACGTGAATCGCGTCATGGACATCGAGCTCATGTACGATCGTGTTGAGGTCGTCGGCATACGTGTCCATATCGTTGCCGTCGAAGGGTTGAGACGAGCGCCCATGGCCGCGGCGATCGTGCGCGATGCACCGATAGCCACGCGACGCCAGGAAGTTCATCTGATCTTCCCAGGCGTCGGCGTTGAGCGGCCAGCCATGGCTGAAGACCACGGGCTGTCCCTGGCCCCAATCTTTGACGTAAATGTGCGTCCCGTCGTGCATCTTCATCATGTGGCTCATCGTCGTACCTCGCACCGGAAAGAGAGGACGGCGAAGCTACCAAAAGTGCACGGCGCGAGACAAGCTCAGCGCGCCAAAACTACTTCGCGGTTTTGAGCTCGACGACCATCACTTCAATGGGTTTGTCCCCGGCGTTCACGTCGGTGTGCATCTCGCCCGGCGGGTTCGCCGGCAGCCAGTACGCCTTGCCGGTCTCCCAGTGATGCGCCTCCGTCGCGCCACCTTGCACCGCGATATTCATCGTGCCGCCGGTGAGCGCGATGATCACGCGGGGATGCTCGTGACGATGTAACGCCAGCGGGGCGTTTGGCATGACGGTCGAGCGCCATACCTTCACCTGGTCGTTCTCGAATTGTGGCACGCGTTGGGTCGTGCCGGGTTGGGACAGGAACATCGCCGTGGCGGCGAGCATGGGGAGGGTGCGCATGGGCGGTAATATATTGGCGTTGGCTCTGATAACTGGGATTGGGATCTTCTCCGGTCACAGTGGGCCTGGCTCGGTCGCCTATGACGCCGCCACCGGGACCTATACCGTGACCGGGGGCGATCAGCCGCAGTACGTCTGGGCGCGAGTCACGGGTGACGTCGCGCTCGAGGCAACGGTCGAGCGCGCGAGTGGCGCGAGTCTCATGATTCGCCAATCACTGGACGCCGATGCGCCCTATGTCGACGGCGCGCCCACCACACTAGAGTGGCGCGAGACCCCTGGCGACGCCGCGCATGAAATTCAGTCCAACGCGCCGGCGCCCACGCGATGGCGAATTGAGAAACGTGGGGACTATGTGTCCATGTACATCAATAGTTTGCCCGCTGGTGGCGCGGCCAAGGTTCATCTGACCGGTGAGTTCTATGTGGGACTAGCGGCTCACGCGCAGAGCGTGCGGTTCACTCACGTCATTCTCGGCACGCCAGCGACCGCCAAGAGAAAGACGCTGATCAGCACACTGGAAACCATTGACGTGGCTTCCAAAGTTCGACGCGTAGCCTACGTCGTCGTGCAACCCGAGCGCATCGAAGCGCCCAATTGGTTTCCGGATAGTACCCGGACGCTGTACTTCAACAGCAAAGGGCATTTTTTCAGGCTGCGCGACGGGGCGCTCAAGCCCGTCGATCTTGGGTTGCTGCACAACATCAATAACGATCACGGGGTCACTCGCGACGGGAGAACGTGGGCATTCAGTGCCGATTTTATCTATGTGGGCTCCGACGGTCGTATGAGGCAGGTGACCGAGAACGCGCCATCATATTTCCACGGTTGGTCGCCCGATGGTCGGACGCTCGTCTTTTGTGGACTGCGCGCCAAGAATTTTGACATCTACCGCATCTCAGTGAACGGCGGACCTGAGACACGGCTCACCACGAATCCCGGCAAAGATGATGGACCCGAGTTTTCGCCCGATGGCACGTACATCTATTACAACTCGGATCAATCAGGGTCGATGCAGATCTGGCGCATGAAGCCGGATGGGTCAGACAAGGAACAGATCACCAATGACGATGCGGACAATTGGTTTCCGCACATATCCCCTGACGGCAAGATGATGGCGTTCTTGTCTTATGCTCGCGGCGTCGGCGATCACCCTGAGAATAAGGACGTGCGACTGCGTCTCATGGATTTGGATAAGAGAGCGATTAGCGAGTTAGCCAAGCTGTTCGGCGGCCAGGGCACGATCAACGTGAACTCCTGGTCGCCGGACAGCCAGTCGCTCGCCTTCGTCAGCTACCAGATCGTGCCGGACCAAACGCACCGTTGATCTCATCAAACGGCACGCCGGTCGAAAGCCGCGAAAATGTCCCTTTCGAGGCGATCTCCCTCGAGGCATCGAGGAACCCAGCCCATGCTACCCGCGCGAGCGCGCCGCCGACGCTGATGCGGCGGACGCCGAGGGCGGCCAGCTCGGAGACGGTGGTGAAGTCGCTGCCGACGAGGACGTTGACGGGCTTTGGCGCGACCGCCTGGATCACGGTCGTGATCTCGGCGGTCGTGCGGATGCCCGGCGCGTAGAGGCAGTCGGCGCCGGCTTCGGCGTAGGCGGTGAGACGGCGAACGGTCTCGGCGAGATCCGGGCGGCCGACGATGAAACCCTCCGACCGACCGGTCAGCAACACGCCGGTCCCGCTGGCGTCGATCGCGCGCCGCGCGGCACGAATACGTTCTACCGACAGCGCGAAATCGAAGAGCGGCTGTTGGGCGTTGCCGGTCGAATCTTCGATCGAGACACCGGCGATTCCCGTTTGGAGCGCGGCCGTCACGTTGGTCGCGACGCCTTCCGGCTCTCTGGCGAATCCTCCCTCGAAATCCGCATTCACCGGAACAGTCACGGCCGACGTGATGACCTGAATTTCTGAGAGGGCATCAGAAAGGGAGACGTGATTGTCGGGAAGACCCAGCGACCAGGCGATGCCGGAGCTGGTGGTGGCGAGCGCGGGGAAGCCAAGGCTCGCGAGGAGCTTCGCGCTGCCCGCATCCCACGGATTCGGGATCACGAAGCAGCCGGATTCGTGCAACCGGCGAAAGGCGTCGATGCGATTCTTCATTCCAAGAGCTCACGTAAGAGTTCGCGACCAAACGGCCAGCAGCCCAAGCCGCTGTCGGCGTTAATATGCCCCGCCGCGCCGACATCCACGAATCGGCTCCCCCACGAATCCGCGAACTCCCGCGCGCGATCCAGCGTCACGAACTCATCGTTGGCCGACGCGACCACGATGCTCGGAAACGGCAGCCGCACGCGCGGCAGCGGCCGCCACCCTTTGGGCCCGATCGGATAACTTTGGGCCTCCGTATCGGCCGGCGCCACGAGCAGCGCGCCCCGCACTCGGAGCGGCGTCGCCGCGGCCCAAAACGCGGCGAGCGCGCACCCGGCGCTGTGCGCGATCAGCACGACGCCGTCGCCGGCGCAGCCGACCGCGGTCTCGAGCGTGCCAACCCACTCCTGGCGGATCGGCGTCTCCCAGTCGCGCTGCACCACCCGCACGAGCGTCGGGTCGTCCTGTTCCCAGAGCGTCTGCCAATGCTCCGGACCCGAGTCGTAGAGACCCGGCAAGATCAGTGCGCGGATCATATCCGTCACGTTAGTGCTTGTCGGTCGCGCATGGTTCGACTAAGCTGGAACCATGGCGGACAGCCCCGATATCGCGTCCGTCGCCTCGCTGATCGGCGATCGCGCGCGGGCGACGATGCTCATGTGCCTCATGGCCGGCCGCTCACACACCGCCACCGAGCTGGCACGCGCCGCGAACGTGACGAAGCAGACGGCGAGCTCGCATCTCTCGAAGCTCGTCGAGGCGCATCTGGTCGCCGTCGAGAACATCGGCCGTCACCGCTACTTTCGCCTCGCGGATCACGACGTGGGCACGGTGATCGAACATCTCACCGGACTTGCCGAGCGCACCGGCGCGAGGCAGATCGACTCGGGACCGCGCGATCCGGCTATGCGCAAAGCGCGCGTGTGCTACGATCACCTGGCCGGCGAGCTCGCTGTGCTCGTGTTCGACAGCCTCACGCAGCAGGGGTGTCTGCGCGCGGGCGACGACGGGCTCGCGCTCACGAGCGAGGGCGAACGGTTCTGCGGCTCGATGGGCATCGAGCTGAGCGCGATGGAACGACGGCGCCGGCCGCTCTGCCTGCCGTGCCTCGACTGGAGCGTGCGCCGGCATCATCTGGCCGGCGCGCTCGGTGGCGCACTGCTCGCGCGATTCTTCGAGCTTGGCTGGGCCCACCCGAAAAAAGGCACCCGCATCGTCCTCTTCTCGGCCGTCGGCGAACGCTCACTCCGCAACCGGTTTCGGCTCAGATGATCTGGATCTGCCTCGCGCTGGCCCTCGGCCAACCGCCGGCGCGAACGCTCGTGCGTTCCG
>DASRDS010000151.1:0-5776 GCA_035652495.1 Gemmatimonadaceae bacterium | reverse complement strand
TCGTCGGTCCACATGCTCTTGTGGAGCGAGTTCCAGATCACGAGCGCCGTCATCAGGACGGCGAGCGTGATGGCGAGACCGGAGCCGCGCTTACTGTCGGAATTCATACAGATAGCGCGGGAATCCGTGGTTGTAGCGCTTCGGGAGACCGGTCAGGGCGATGAACCGGTCGCCATAGTCCTGCGCGAGCGCATAGTGCGGGTTGAGCAGGGACAGTGGCGGCGGCATGGCCGACAATGGGCGTGTCGTCAGCACGTACTCTTTGCCGGTCGGATGCAGGGCGGGATCGAGCAGCGCGAACGCCTTCGCCTCGTCGGTCGAGTCATGCCCGGGGCCGCGCGCCATGTCTTCTACCGCGACCCAGTGCGCCCCAGGAGAGAAGATCGGCTGGCCCGCGTACTGGCCGATGCTCGGCGCATACACGGAGCCAGGCAGCGCGTGCACTGTGCTCTTGAGATCCGCCAGCGCCTCGTGCGAGTGTCGCGAGACAATGACCGTTTGCGGCGCGTACGTGAGCGGGGTAAAGGCGATCGCCACGGCGGCCGCCTGGAGTATCCGCGCTTTGATCTCCGCCAACCCGAACGTTCCTACTACGATCGTGAACGCGCCGAACGGGATGAAGACGTTGTCGGACGAGCCCCAGTCGAGCGATCCCATGAACGCCGTCAGGCAAGCCATGATGAACTGCACATGCCAAACAGTCCATTTCGCCGCTCCGCGGCGCGTCGATGCACCGCTGACGCGTTGCTCGACTGGTCGGTTAAGATGTCGTTCGGCTGCGCCTCTCTCCCGCCACTCCGTGTTGATCAGGTATACGGTGGCCGCGAGAAACAGGGGCAAGTAATTTCCCGCTACGAACCGGAGCAGCCGCGCGAATGTCTCGAGGTTGACCTTGGACCACCCGCGTGGGACGTCCCACGTGAAATAGTGAAAATCAACGCCTAGCGGCGCGATCGCGTACAAAACGGGTCCCAACACAATGGCGACGAGCCAATAGGGCCATGACTTCGCGATACCCTCGCGCCAGGTCAGATACAACACGCCGCCGATGGCGAACAGCGCTCCATGCTGCTTGAACCAGAACGAGATCACGAGCAGCACGACACCCATGAGTCGGCCGAGTCGGGTCTCCGAGCGCCCGACCACAAAGGTGCCAGCGAGCGCGGCCGCAATCAGCCACGAATCCGAGTGCGCCGTATCGAGATAGGCGTCCATTACGCGGTACGCCGTCGCATAGAACGCCAACGCGATAAGTCCCCACCAGGCTGACTGAGTCCGTTCCTGTACCGCGGCATAGATAACGTACCCAGCGAGGGCCATGCCTAAGATCGCAACGACCCGAAGCGCAGGGAGGTCCAACCCCATGACCCAGGTAAAGGGGACCGCGATGTAGTAGTAGAGGGGGTTATACGCCAGCGGCACGTAGGCCGGCGTGGGCGCCGGGTAGACCGCGAGCCCGTGCGCCGCCTGCGTTACGTGCTGCAGGATCACGCCCTCCATGAGGTCCAGGTGACCCGCGAAGTTGACGTGATTGAACCAGAGGAACACGACGAACGCGATCATGAGCGCGGACCATGCGCCGAGGAGGATCTGCGCCCTCTCGCGCGTGGGGCGGGGCCGGCGAATGTCGAGCCAGATCGTGATGGCGACCGCCGCGAGGAACACGGCGCGCACAATCGTCAGACGACCGGTCATAGCGCGCAGTCCCGGTCGATGGCGCCCTGCGTTCTCATGCTCTGCAGCATGGTCGCCGCAGCTGTTCGTTGCCCCTCTGGTGTCCAGTGCCAGGCGTTGGAGTAATACGTAGGCGTAGGATCGGCTTTGAGGGGCCCGGTCAAGTCCACCATGCTGACCCCGGCCGCATCCGTGATGTTCTTCAACGTGCTGTAAGGCCGCAGCAGATCGTAGTGCACCGAATCGCTGAGTGGAATGCCGGACGGTGGTAAGTAGTCGATCTTAGTGCGCGGCAGCACGGTGACGCCACCGGGCGTGTAAAACACGATGAGTTTCGCGTTGACGTTCTTCGCCTCATCGCGAAAAGAAACTATGAACCGAGTCATGCGACCAACGTTCGCCGAGTCATAAAGCGCGTTCTGCCCGCGCGAGTAATACGGCAGCATGAGCTTCCACGTCTGATCCGGCGACGGCTTCCCGGTCACCGCCGCGACCTCCTCCTCATACCACCGCCGAATATTCGCGATGAGGTGCGACCGATCGCGGAGTAGCCCGCGAACGGATCCACCACCCTGGGTGAGGCCGATGCCTCTCCGCCGCTGATCCGCGCCGATCGTGATATCCTGCCAGTCGTTCACGAAGAACTCGTGCACCACGACATCGGGCGTGAACAGCGGCCCGAGCTCGCGAAATTGCGCGAGCTCCTCGAGGGGGCCGTAGCCGGTGACGCCGGCATTGATGACCTGCACCGGCCGCGGCGCCAGGCACCGCGAGAGCGCCGCCTGGAGCAGCGCCGGATACGACCGCTCATACGGCATGGCCTCGGGCATCGTGAACGCATCGCCCATGGTCAGCACGCGGAACGTATTCGCGCTCGGCCTCGCCGCCGCGATCTCCGGGCTCGCCAGGCCGAACGAGTTCGTGCGTACGACGTAGTCGTAGTCGTTGTAGCGCAGGTGCGTGGTCGTGTTCGGAATGAGCCCGAACGCCCGCGTCGGGTGGATCTCGAGCGCCGGCTTTTCGCCCCATCCACCGACTTCGCGCGGCGCGAATTTTTTTGCAACCATTTCGCCTACGGCGAGAATGACCACGGTTGCGGCGATCCCTACATAGATGGCACTTCCCATTGAGGTGAGCGCGATGAGCACACCGATAATGGCCGCGAGAAATCCTGATCCCGCGGGAATCACGAAAAGCCCCAGTATCGCGGAGACGAAACCTGCCCGGCGAACCGTACGATGTTTGGGATCCAGGAACGCCAGCCAGATCAACGCGATGCTCTCGACCGCCAACAGCCAGCACAGCGCACGCTGCCACCGTCCATCAGGCGTCAGCTGAGGCTCGATCGCGAACAACAGAAGCGGGATGACGATACCACTCGTCCACGACAGCGGAGCAGCATACGCGCGCAACGTCGCGGCTCCATCACGCTCGATATTGCCGACTGCACGCTCAATCCAAACCGCTACGGGCCAAGAGGCGATCAAGACCAGAACGGCGGCACCGTAGTGCACGGAACCGTGAAAGACCGCGGTCCACTTGAGCGGCGGTTGATGCAACAGAAAAATCGCGTACGACGCCGCGCCCAAACTCGTCAGGATGGATAGCCGGGTCGCACGCCACATGGCATAAAAGATCCCGGTCATGCCGAGCGTGATGAGCAAATTGGAGACGACGACCGTTGGCAAGAAAAACTGAGCGCCAAATCCGAGGATGTAGCTGCCGATAGCCCATCCGAAGCCAGGCAGCTCACGTCCCTCAGCGATCCACGATGCCGCGACCATGCCGGCCGCAAACTCAGCCAACCGGCTGCCGAAGAACATCCCCGTAAGCCAGTCGTAGCGGATCGTAGGCATCGCCAGCCCGATGCCGCGCGAGACAATGGTGAACGCCAATGCCGCGGCGAAGAATCGCGCCGGCCCGATCGCCTTCATCCATCGGAACAGCCATGGATAGACGATGTAAATCTGCAAGATCAGCCAAACGAACCACCACGCGGGCGAGATATAGAAAAACAGCCCGCGTGTGAACCGCAGTCCGGCAAGGCTGAGCAGCGTAGCCGGTGATCCAAATGAGAGCGTGTTACCCGGAACAAAAAGGGCGCCAAACAAAATCACGACGTGCATGGCGATGTAGAGCGGATACAACCGCAGCAACCGCCGACGATAAAAGGTCCGCGTATCGACGCCATTGCGCAGAGCGGAAAGCGTCAGCCCCACACCGCTGGCGAAGATGAACACGCCAGGCGCGGCATCGCCGAGCCAGCCGAGCAGACGCACCGCCCCCCACAGGGCCCCCGAGCCGTGCGGGTAGGCCGTAGCCAGCCGCGTGGCGAGCGCCGGCCACGAGGCCGTGGGATTCGTAAACCACGGCCCAGGCCCGAACTCCTCAACGAAGTGGTTGAGGAGAATGCCAAGTAACGCCAACGCCTTGATCGGGTCGAGCCAATCCAGCCGAGCCGGTACAACAGCGCTCGGTGATGGTTCCTTCCGCGGCGCGGCTACCGGCCCGGCCAAGGTCATCGCGTCACGGTTGCCGGTGCGCGAGAGCCCGCGAGCGCACGTTCCACGAGCGTACTACGAAACGGTGTCACACCAGCCGGCGCGCTCACCGCGCCCGGGTCGGCGATGGCGCACCCGGTCACGCACGTCCCCGCGAGCCGTTGCACCTCCGTGAACTTCACGCGATTGAACGGATCATTGGTCGCGTACCGGTCGTTCAGGAACTCGGCCGTCTCGAGCACCTCATTCGCCAGCCCGCGCTCCATGATGCGGAACCCGGCATAGACGCTGTCGACGAACTCGGCCGACGGCTTCCTCGTGCCGCGGCCAATGCCCGTATACGCGACCCGCCCCTCGATCTCGGCGGCCTTGTACAGGTTGCAGCCATCGATGAGCGCCCGAGCCTTCGGCGCCGCTTTCAACATCGCGTCACGGCCCGCGCCGAGGTAATCCCGGTGTCCCGTGCACATGATCAGGATCTCGGCGTCATGCACGGCCGCGGCGAGATCGTTCGTGAAGTGATCGGTGAGCCTGAACTTGGCGAGATTCTGATCGTCCCCTTTCACGTACGGATCATGCAACCGGACACTGCATCCCCGATCGAGCAGCAGTCGCGCGAGCGAAAGCGTCGGCGAATTGCGGGTGTCCTCGGAGTTGAACCGATACGCGGTCCCGAGGAGCGCGACCGCCTTGCCGCTGATCGATCCAATGCGCTGCTCGGCCAACCGCACCGTCTCGGCCGGCGAGGCATCGTTGATATTGCGCGATTCGATAATGAGACTCTTGCTCGTGTCCGCGCCGCTCTCGATGCGGCGCCACCAGAAGAGGATGCCATCCTTCGGCAAGCAATGCCCTCCGACGCCGACGGTCGGAATCAACAAGCCCCCGCTCGGCACCGCATTCGGATCGTTCGTCGCCGCGTCAGCCTGGTGCAGTCGGGCATTCACCTGATCGCGCACGGCGTAGAAGTCCACGTTGGCCTCGTCGCACGCCCTCGCGACTTCCGCCGAATAGGCGATGCGGACATCACGATACGCATTTTCCAGCGTCTTGACTGACTCGGCCGTCATGCTGTTGGTCGTATAGAGCGTCCCGCCGGTCACAATGCGGGTGTAGAGACGTTTAATTAGCTCTGGCGTGACCGGGTGCAATCCGCCGATGAGCTTATCGCTGGCGGCCACGCGCTCGACCAAGCGTCCGGGCATCACCCGGTTCGGACTGTTGCCGAGGAGGATATCCCTCCCTTCGATCAGCCCGTACTTGGCGAAGTGATCTTTGACCAACGTGGCCATGGACGATGGCGCCAACGTCGACTCGAAGCAGACAATGGGAATATTCCCCGCGGGCCGATGGCGAAGCTCCTCGCCGATGTGCCCGAGGGCTTCGAATAGCGGCCCGTAGTCAGGCGCGAAGCCCGCTTTGTCGGTCTGCACGCAGACGAGAATGACGTCGGCGTCGCGCACGCCGGCGTAATCGGACGTCGCGGACAACAGCCCTTCCTTCACCGACTCGGCGACAATGCGATCGAGATCCGGCTCGACGCCGCCAATCGGCGATTTCCCGGCGTTGATCGCGTCGACTTTCCATCCCGAGGTCGGCGA
>DASRDS010000150.1:0-2150 GCA_035652495.1 Gemmatimonadaceae bacterium | reverse complement strand
TATCCAGCCGTCCGTCAAGCGTACTTCGATGGGTTCTCGCGCATCATGTTCGATGGGACGAGAACCAACCTCGCCGCGTTCCTCCGGAACCTGCCCGCCGCACCCCGGCCCACGGACGATTATGCGACGGTGTACAACAGCCTCGAAGCGTACTTGATCACCACCAGCGAATGGAAACGCAGCACGTCCGACTTCCTGACGCCCGTGTTGATGGCCACGTGGTTGTCGGGACGCACCGTGGATTCGACACGGTCGCAATTGGCTCGGCGACAGTTTGATCGGTACGCGGCCGAATTAGCGCTGGGGAATCCGTACACCGGCGGCGGCGATCTCACCGTCGTCTCGCACAGCAGAGCGTTCCTGTCTCAGTTCGCCGTCGCCGATCAGATCTACCAGTTCCGTGTCATCGAAGCCTCACGCGTGATCCCGGGCGTGCAGTTCAACAAGCTCTTCCCGGGATCCGCCGGCGCGGTCGTCGACAACTATGCCGTGCCTGGCGCGTTCACGGCGGCGGGTTGGGCGTCGATGCAGAACTCGATCAACAACGTCGACAAGTTGCTCGCGGGCGATGCCTGGGTGCTCGGCAACGACACGTCGGCGCGAGTAGACCGCAACAAGCTGCGCGCCGATCTCAAGGCCCGCTACACGGCCGATTATGTGAAGCAGTGGCGGACGTTCTTGAGCTCCGCATCCGTCCTGCATTTCGACGGGTTGTCCGATGCGTCGAAGAAGTTGCTGCTCCTCGGTGGCAACCAGTCGCCGCTGCTGCAGCTGCTGGAGACGACGGCGCAGAACACGAACATCGATACCGGCATCGCCGGCATATTCCAGCCGGCCGCCGTCGTCACACCGCCGGGCACCGCCGACAAACTCGTCGGCGACAAGAACGCGCCATACATCAACGGGCTCCTGGCGCTGCAGAACAACGTGCAGACCGCCGCCGCGGCGCCGCCGGGACAAAACGGTCCCGCCGTCGACCAAGCGCGTCAAAGCATCGGCCCCGCGAGCCTGGCCGCAACGCAGATCGCGCAGGGATTCCGAGTGGGCGGCGATGCCGCTGTCGCGGGGACGGTGCAGCGGCTCCTCCAGTCGCCGATCGACTACGCAAACTCGCTTCTCCGCGTCGTCGGCAAAGGACCGGCCAACGGCGCCGGCGCCTCGTTCTGCTCGATCGCCAAGCCCGTGCTTGGCAAATTCCCGTTCACGCCATCGAGCCCGACGCAGGCGACGGCCGCCGAGGTGGCGTCGATCTTCGCGCCGCAGACGGGCGCCCTGTGGAAGATGTATGACGGCTCGCTGCAGTCGCTCCTGATCAAACAGGGCAACGAATACGCGCAGGCGCCGACCTCCGCGGTGCAGATCTCGCCGGCGTTCATCTCGTTCTTCAATCGGGCGGCGGCCGTCTCCGCGGCGTTCTTCAAGCCCGGCAGCACGACGCCGGAGCTCGACATGACCCTGCGGCCGATCGCGATTCCCGATGCATTGCCGACCGTGACCGTGATCATCGACGATGCCACGGTCCAGTTCACGAAGCGCAACCCGGGACCGTCGCCGTTCGTGCTCAAGCCTGGCGCGGGACGGACCGCGCGTGTCACGGCCGTCGTGAACAACCAGACACTGACGTTGGCCGAGGCATCCGGACCGTGGGCTGGGTTCCAGCTGCTGCAGCAGGCGGACGCGTGGCGGACGGTGGGCACGTCACCCAACTTCGACTGGGCGCTGCACTCGGGGCCGGGTACCGTCGCGCAACTGCCGAACGGCACCCCGATCAAGTTCACCTTCGAGCTGTCGGCCGGCGATGCGCCGGCGATCATGAAGCCCGGCTACTTCTCGGGCTTCACTTGCGTACCGGTGGTCGCGCCTTAAGCGCGACCTTCGGATGCCTCACGACGCGAGACGGTGGAAGGAACGACGGTCCAGGCTGCGCGACCATGAGCGTCGGTGTATCGGTTGCGAGGGTTACGATGCCGCCGTCGCCCAACTGACCGTTGCTGTCGTATCCGAAGCACTGGACCGCGCCGCTCGTGATATAGCACGCGGACTGTGAGGTCGCTCCCACCGTGAACTCGGTGAACAATGCACCGGAGCCAATGACCGCCGTCGGCACCGTAACGATGGTGTTCCCCATCGTGCCAATGCCGATCTGACCG
>DASRDS010000149.1:0-7140 GCA_035652495.1 Gemmatimonadaceae bacterium | reverse complement strand
TGGACCGCGCCGCTCGTGATATAGCACGCGGACTGTGAGGTCGCTCCCACCGTGAACTCGGTGAACAATGCACCGGAGCCAATGACCGCCGTCGGCACCGTAACGATGGTGTTCCCCATCGTGCCAATGCCGATCTGACCGTAGTTGTTGTAGCCCCAGCAGTAATCAGCGTTCGACGCTATTCCGCAGACCGAGTTCACGCCGGTACTGATGGAGGTCCACGTGTTAGGCAAGAGAGTGGGAGTCAGTATTGGGGTCCCCACCCCGTCGTTGCCGACTTCGCCGAGCGTGTTGTCTCCCCAGCAATAGCCGTTGCCGGCGTTGTCGACCGCGCAGGTCGTGCCGTTACCCGCCGACACGCTGCTGACGGTCGCGGGACCACCAGCTGGGGTCAACACCTGGGATGGCTGGAACGTCGAATACGGGCTGCCCGAGTATCCGTTGCCCAGTTGACCAAAGTTGTTGGCGCCCGCGCAATAGAGATTGGCGGACACGCTCAGGTTGGTGATGCCGCACGTGTAATTGTTGCCGGCGCTGACGGCGACGAAATTCTGGTAGGTGATGACCGGAGTAGTCTGCGCTGTCCCGGTCGGGAGGTTATTGCCGAACTCACCGACCGTGTTGTCGCCCCAGCAATCGAGGTAGTTCGCGCCCGCGAGCGGCGGCACGCCCTCAATGGCGCACGTATGGTTCGCGCCGAGCGAGATCTGGCCGTAGGTCTTCCCGGTAACCACGGTCGGTGTGGGAATCGTCGTGGCGCTGCTGCCGACACCGACTTGCCCGCGGTTATTACTGCCCCAGCAGTACGTCGCACCGCTCTGGGTCAGCGCGCACGCGTGGGCCGCGCCTGCCTCGACATCAATGATCGGATCCGACGGCGAATTCGGGACCAGGGCGCGGACCGGAATCTTGATGGCAAGGTCATTCGCCCCGCCACCATCGCCGAGCTCGCCTAATCCGCTGCCACCCCAACAGTACACCATCGAGGTGGTCGTGAGACCGCAGCCAAACGCCGCGCCCAGAACGACCTTCTGGTAAGTCACGGCCGAGGACACCTCAATGACCAGCGTGTCGGGTTTCGACGCACCCGCCATGGTGAAGCTCATCCTCGCCGTGTCGGTCCCGAGGTGGAGCGAGGCCGTATTGGGTTGCAGCGCCACTGTATCAGGTCCGACACCGATCACGTTCAACCAATTGGCGTCCGCCCCGGTGTAGACAACGCTCCCGTTCTCCGTGATCGTGCCGAGCGAACCACCGGTGCCCGTATTCCGGGCAAAGGCAGTCACCTCGTTGGCGAGCGCGCCGCTATACGCATACTGAGAGAACTGAACCGGGTTCGGCGAGAACGACAGCGCCGGTGCCGCCGCGGTAATGGTGTAGGCGACCTGGAAGGCGGCCGAGCGGTTGCCGTCGCCAGAAACCGTGACCGTCGCGGTGTAGGTGCCCGCGGCGAGCGATGTCGTCGTCGGAACCACATCGACGGTTGCCGGCGTCGTGACTCCGGAGCCGGAGGTCTGCTTCCGGATCGTTTGTGCGTGGAATCCATTGGGCCGGTGCTTCACGCGCGAGCCGAACGAGCTATCGCTGACGTAGGCCACGAGCCATTGGTTCGCGGACGAGGGCGTGATCGTCGCCACGAGATTGGTGACGGTCGTCGTGTCGGATGACGCGACCGGCACGAGTCCGTTGACGGGGAGTGACCCGCCAGCAGTCGCCGAGAAGGTGACGGTGTTGTTGACGGCGCCGAGGCCGGGGAACGTGAGACCGCCGGTGGTGCCGCCAGTCGTGACGGTGATCGTCGCGAAGTCCGATTGCCCGCCGCTCGATGCGGTGACGGTCGTCTGACCGGCGGCGACACCGGTGACGGCCCCATTCTGATTCACCTTGGCGACGGTCGTATCGGCGCTCGTCCATCTGACAGTGGCGTTCGGCAGGTACGTCTCGCTCGGGCTGAACACGGAATCGTGGAGCACGGTGATGGCGCCCGGCGTCAGTGAGGCACTGTGCGGGAACACGTGGACCGCGCCGACGGCGACCAACGACGTGCTGTCGTGCACGGTCTGGCCCGGCGTGACGGTGATCGGCCCGATGCCGACGCTATCGACCTCCTGGCCGTTCTGCTCGAGCACGACACCCGCGAGCAATTCGCAGGTGGGACCCTGGATGTGCTGCGGATCGGCGAGGCAGCGGGTGACGTCGATCGTGAGCGGAAGGTCCTGTGAGCCGGCGGCGACCGTGATGCGACGGTCGAGCAGCATCACCGGAGTGACGCTTTCGGAATTCGGAGTTTGGTCGAGATAGACGACGGTCACATGGAGCGTGGATCCGCCGCTCACCTGAGCTTTCAAGTCGAAGCGAACGCCGTTGGTGCTGGCATCCGTGGGCGTGCGACCTTTGAGACAGGCAAAGAGCCCGGCCAGCACGATCAGCGCGAGTGGCGCCCTCCAACGCGTGGTCATCGTCATATCCGGAGCCGGAAGACGACGCCGCCGCCGAGGCTCGCCGCGCTTGGGTTGTGCGTTCCCATGTCGAGCTTTCCGTAGCCGCCCCGAATGAACGGCTCGAGGCGATAGGCGCCGAAATCGTGCGCGAGGCCGAGCGTCACGGTGCCGCCGACGATGCCGGCCGTGGCGAACGAATTGTCGATCGAGAGTCCGGTCTGATCGACGAACCCGAGACCGAAGGTCCAGCTCGTAAATTCACCCAGCGGCACGGCGCCCCGAAGGCCGGCATCCAGATAGTTGCCGCTCGTACCGGCGATCGCGGGGCCACCCTCATCGTACTTCGTTCGATAGCGATCGACCGCGTACAAGCTCAACTCGCGGAATCCCGGCGTCGCGAACGCCCACTGCCAGGTGGCTTGGAAGCTCGGTCCCAAGTGCACCTTCGCGGTGTACTTCGCGCCCCCGGAATCCGTCGTGGTCAGCGCATCGTGCTGGTAGACATTGCCCGTCAGTCCGAGCGTCATGTTGCTGGATCCGATATAGCCATCGGCGCCGAGCTCGAAGTGGGCGGTGTTGCCGGGTCGATAGTCGGGCGCCGCGGCAAAGGCGGCGTAGGCTTCGATCGGGACGTAGCTCCCGCGGAGCTCGTACGACCCGCCGATCGCCCATGACCAGCCGGCGATATGCTTGGCGAGCACGAGACCGACGACACCGCCGGGTCCGGTGCCGAGCGTGGCGTTCGGCAACTCGAGCGCCGGCGCGGCGAGAATGCGGAGCGCCTTGTACTGCTCCGCGCTGAGACTCGTGGTTCCCGTCGGTGCGTTGACGCCGAGCGTGAGGAGCACGTTATCGCCGACGACGCGCGCGACCATGCGCAGCTTGATGTCGGTGAGGCCGCTCAGCGTGTAGTGATCCGTGCGGAGCGCGGTATCGGGCGCCGCGAGGTCGACGCTGCCGGTCTGCCATGCGCCACTGGCATCGACAGTGATGCGATCACCAATGGGGATGGCGACGTCAATGGGGATCGAGAACTGCCATACGTGCGCGACCCGCACGCTGTCGCCGCCCAGCTGATCCGGCTGGACTGCGTTGGAGGACGAGAAGGTCCAGTAGTTGAACTGCGGCGTCGCGTCGCTGTTCGTCACGCCAGTCAGCCGCCCCTGCGCGCGCGCGATGGCCGGAAGCACCGTAGCCAGCAGTAGGAGCCGGCGCATCATGGCACATTGGTGATCGTCAGAATCACCGTCACAGGTTGCGGAAATGATGGATCGGCGGCGCCGCCGATGTGGTTCACGTCAGAGGGATCGGTGAGACTCGGATTCAAACCGTCGGCCGCGGTGAACGATGCACGAGAGAGCGATTCTTGGTCGCCACCTAATGCCTGCACGGCCTGAAGCCGTACCCGCGCACGAGAGAATGACGGATCGATGCGAACGGCTTGCGCATACTGCTGCGCGGCCGCTCCGTACTCACCCGCGGCCTCGTCACGAACGCCGCGTCCGTAGGCCAACAGCGCGGAAACGCGCTTCGTCGGCCGCTGCTCGATCGCGGTCCGCTCGGCGGGCGTCAGCGTCACACCCATCGCCTCCAACACGCGAAACGCCAGCTCCTTTTCGGCCGCGAGAATGTCCGCGGACGTGGCTCGAGACTGCACGGCGGGCGCGACGGAGGACGAGGCCACATCCGCGATCCGCATATCGACATTGATCTGTTTGCCGGCATCGGCCGATACGAGGCGCCCGATCAGGAGACGCCGCGCTTGCAGCAGACGGCCCACGCGAGGCGCGGTGGTCTGGTCGACCCGACCCGACGACACCATATGGAGCTCGCGCAGCATCGCATCGAGCCGAATCCGGTCGACGACGACGACCTGGTGACTCTGCGCCAGATCCGCCATTAAGAGATCGGGCAGCGCGTACGCGAGGGGACCCGCGATCGGGTCGCTCGAGTCGGCCGCGAGCGGCGCGACGCCGATGGTGTTCGATGGGATCGACGCGACGTTGATCCGTTGCTCGTTGGCGATGGCCTTGCGAGCGGCGCTATCGGCCGTGGCGCGCGCAGGCGACACGGAGGTGGTGGGGTGACAGGCGGCGAGAGTCCAGGCCAGCCCTGCGCACACGATCCAGTGCTTCAGACACTCCTCCTGGACGCTGTACCTGCAGCCAGCGCCAATGTACGGACGCTTAAACCGAAGTCAACCATAAAATGGGGTTTCGATCGTTGACCTGCATCGCCGCGGCCACCAGTGCGGAGACGATCGACAGCACCGCGACGACACGATCGTCGCGCGGTAACCAACGCCGCACGACCACCAGCGCGAACGGCAGTGAAACGATCGCGAAACGAGAAAAGGCCCATGCGCACGGCTGACAGTTCAACGTGACCAGGAAACACGACGAGCCCAGGGCGAAAAGATTCTCAGCCTGACGGCCGGTTTGTTCTTTGGCGAACACCACAAACGGCGCAACCAGCACCGTCACGATGGCGCCCGCAACCAACATCATACGAACCGGGCTCACCTCCTCGACAAAGAGCTGCCGCCAGACGGTTCCATCCCTGAGCTGGGGCTCATACCAATGGATGTTGCCGAGGGCATCGCCCGTAAGCGCGAGTGGCACGCAATACAGGGCGAATACGACGCCTCCGATACCAGCGCCTAGTGCAGCATCGCGCCATCGCCGTCGCATAAGGGTCGTCACCAGAACGGCACCCAGCGCAAACACACCAATGGGACGCACCGTGGTAGCAAGCGCCGCCCATAGGGCGGCTCGGATCCACTGATCGCGTCGGACACATAGGAATGCCGCCAGGGTGAGAGCCACAAACAGTGGCTCCGACCCGCCGAATGCCTCGCGCTGGATCCACTGCCAGCCCAAAGCCGTCATATAGACGGCGATCCACCCGCCCCACAGTCGATGAGCGAGCCAGGTGGCGACGCCGCCGGCGATGGCCGAGACGATGAGCAGAACGACCAGCATCGGCACGCCGGGCAGCAAGAACGAGAGCAGCACGGCCGCGTACGAGTAGCCCCAGAACTGACGCGCCGCGACCCCGGGCAACCGCCAGTGTCGAACCGCCTCGGCCGCTTCGGCGTAGCTCGACATATCCGGAAACTCACGAACACGAATCAGATAGATGTGGAACCCCGCGGCGGCGATCGCGAGCAGACTCGCGCCAATCAGAAAGGCTATCGCGTAAGGGACCGAAGGAGCCGGAGGGACCGAAGGCTCGCTAGATTGTTCCCGCATGCGCCGCCTCGTCTCCTACTTCGTGCGTGGGCTCGCCTTTGTCGCGCCGATCGCGATCACGGTGTACGTGTGCTACCGGATCTTCGACGCCTTCGCGAGCGTCGATCAGCTCCTGGGCCTGCGTTCCTTCCCGGGCCTGGGATTCCTGCTGACCCTCGCCTTCATCACGCTGGTCGGATTCCTCGGCTCGACCCTGCTGGCTCGCGGGGTCCTGAACGCCGTCGACTCCGCGATCGAGCGACTGCCGTTCGTCCGGCTCTTGTATTCGTCGACAAAGGATCTGCTCAACGCGTTCGTCGGCGAGAAGCGCCGGTTCGACACGCCGGTGCTCGTCCCCGCGCCCGAGGGCGGCATGGCGCGAGCGGTGGGATTCGTGACGCAAGAGTCGCTGTCCCGCTTCGGACTCACCGATCACGTCGCGGTCTATCTGCCGTTCTCGTACAGTCTCTCCGGTCGCCTGTACATCTACCCGGCGTCGGAGATCATTCGCATCACGGCGACGAGCGCCGAGGCCATGGCGTTCGTCGTCTCGGGTGGTGTCACTGAGTCAGCCCGCGGCGCGTGAGCTCGGCGCGGGCGAGCGGTTCTTGCGACGCGGCTTTGCGGAACCAGAGGACCGCCAGACTGTCGGATCGCATCGCGCCGCTCCCGTTCGCGTACATCATGCCCAGGCCGTACTCGCCCTGCGCGTTGCCGGCGTCCGCGCTCTTCTTGAATAGCTTGATGGCGGCCGCGCCATCGCGCTTGACACCGTCGCCGTTCGCGTAGGCCCACGCGAGATAATTGGTCGCGCGGATGTTGCCCTGATCCGCCGCCATGCGGAACCACTTGAACGCATCCGTGGTGCTGGCCGGAACCCCGTTCCCACGCTGATACATCATGCCGAGCGACAGCTCGGCATCGGGATCGCCGGCGGCAGCCGCGCGTTGGCAGACGGGCGCCGCGGTGGTCCACTCGCCGGCCAGCGCGCTCGACGAGCAGTCCCGGATGGCCTCCGCGAGGCCGATCGTGTCGCGAGGGTTGATGTGAGTCTTGCGACGCGCGGGCGCGGGCGCCGGCTTCTGAACCGCCGGAGGAGGCGGTGTCGGCGCAGGCGGGGGCGCCGCGGCGATTGTTGTTGTGTCAGGCGCTGGTGGCGGCTTAGCCGTATCAACAACTGGCGTTGGTGTCGGCGTCGTGTCTGGAGCAACGGCTACGGGGGCTGGCTCCGACTTCGGTCTCAGCGCCAGGACGACAAAGACGACGCCGATAACGAGGATGACGGCAATCGCGCCGAACACGGCCGCCTTTGGCAGCGGCCGACGCACGGGCACCGCTGCTCTCGGGGGTGGCGGCGCCGGCGGCGGTGGTGCCGCGATAATCGGGACAGTCGGTTCTGGAATAGGCGTCGTCGTCCGACGCTTCTGTGGCGGTGGCGTCGCCGAGGGCGGCAGGTGTCGCGATGGGAC
>DASRDS010000148.1:0-35944 GCA_035652495.1 Gemmatimonadaceae bacterium | reverse complement strand
GCGAAGTACGGACGGTAGCTGAAGTTCGTCAGTCGGGCCTCTTGCGCGAACGCCTCGATTTCGGTGCGGCGGGGGCCCCCACCGGCAAAGAGAAAATAGATGCGGGGCTCATCTCGCAAGAGGCGCATCGCCGCGAGGATGGCACCGAAGTCATGAACCAGGCCCGCGTTGCCCGAATACATGACCACGAACCGGCCCTCCAGGCCCAGCTCAGCGCGGAGCGGGCGGCCCCTTATCGATTCGGCGTGCCCCCAGACCGGAATCGTATGCGTACGGGTCGGCTCGACACCCTTGGCGACGATGCGGCGCTTCATATACGGTCCGAGATCGACCACGAACGCCGCGCGGCGGAACGCATGCTCATCGAGCCAGATGAGCACCCGGCCGACGAGGCTCGAGGGTCGCACCATCCCAGCCGCGATCTCGGCGTCCGGATGGAGGTCCATCGACCAGATCCCGTACCGAACACGCATGAGCCACCCCATGACGGCGAGCAACGGGGGCGTGGTGAGAAACACGACCGTCACCTCGCCGCGCCGCGACGTCAGCAGAGCAGCGAACGCCTTGAGGTAAAACGTGGCGTAGTCCGCGATCCGGCCGATGCGTGACCCGCGACCGAACGTCGTCGTTCGAAATCGTCGGATCTGGACTCCGCCCCGAGTTTCACGCGCGGGAGCCTCGAGGTGGCCATCGACATAATGCGCTCGCCCCGTGACGACGCGGACCTCGGCGCCGCGCGCCGCGAGATACTCGGCGAGATCGGTCAGGTGCTGACCGGTCGAAGCAACATCCGGATAGTAGTGTTGGTTAATGAAGAGGAGCACGTGCCGCGAGTTGTTCTTCGATCCAGCCGTACGTGCGGCGGAGTCCCTCTTCGAGCGTGATCGTCGGCTCCCAGCCGAGTACCGCGCGCAGCCTGGTGTTGTCGCTGGTGCGACCCTTCACACCGAGCGCACCGGGCACGTGGCGGCGCTTGATCTGCTTGCCCGCTATGCCGGCAACAATCGTCACCAGTTCGTTAATCGAGATGAGCCGCTCTTGGCCGATGTTCAATGGCTCCCGATGCTCCGACCGCATCAACCGTCGAACGCCCTCGACGCAATCGTCGATGTAGCAGTACGACCGCGTCTGAGTCCCATCGCCCCACACTTCGATCTCACCACCATCAGGGGCCAACGCGACTTTGCGGCAGATGGCCGCCGGCGATTTTTCACGCCCGCCATCATACGTACCAAGAGGTCCGAAGATGTTGTGAAAGCGGGCGACCCGGGTCTCGAGGCCGAAATCTTCGGAGTAGTGTCGGCACTGGCGCTCGCTGAAGAGCTTTTCCCAGCCATAGCCATCTTCCGGATCGGCGGGATAGGCATCTTCTTCTTTGAGCGGCGTCACATCCGGCGTTTGTTGCTTGTAGATCGGGTAAATGCACGCGGAGGACGTATACAAAAACTTCGTTGCGCCCGCTTCGCGTGCCGCCTCCAGCATATGGATGTTGATCAGCACATTGTCGTGCATGATCAAGGCTTTGTTATGCTCGATGAAGCCGATACCACCCATGTTCGCGGCGAGATTGTAAATCTCGCCCGCGCCGCGAACGGCCCGCTGACACTGTTCCCAGCGGCGAAGATCCAGCAGCTCGAACTCATCGGCGGCCGTAGACTCGAACTCCGGGTGCTTGATGTCGACCCCCCGCACCCGGTACCCCTCGGACTTCAACCGCTTGACCAAATGATGGCCAATGAAGCCGCCGGCGCCGGTCACGACCGCGATATCATGCGACATGTGTCGGTAATTGAGAGTGACGGCGCGCCTGCGCGCAAGCCGAAAGCACGGCATCGACCGTCAAGCGATCCATGCACGTTCGATGAGAGCAATACGACAAGAGACACGCCGCGCACGGCGGATCCGTCCGGAGCACGATCTCGTTCGCCCGGTCGAACGTCCACCGGTACGGCTTATCGAGAGAGCTCATGAGCGTCACCAGCGGCCGCCCGAGCGCGCCAGCGATATGGCGCGGACCCGAGTCGGTCGTGATGCACAGCTCGGCGCGCTCCATGACGGCGCCGAGTTGGCACAGGTCGGTCTTGCCAGCGATCGACATGCCCCGACCAATTTGATCGATCAGCGGCGCGTCGGCTTGTGTGCCGACGAACACGGGAATGAGTGGCGCCAGCCCTTCGACGACCGCGGCCCAGCGGTCGGCGTACCACGTCTTGGACTGCCAGTTCGAGCCGGCGTGGATCACGACGTACGGCCGGTCCGGCACCAGGCGCGCGGCCGTCTCACGGTCCGCGTCATCGAACCAGAATTCTTCCACGGGATGCGATGCGTCGGCGTCGACAGCCGCGGCGATCAGCATGTTGGCGCGGATCACGTTCACGCCCTTAGGTACAGCCAGACGTCTCGTGAACAGAAATCCGGCATGATCGACATCGAATCCAATCCTTCTCCGGGCTCCCGTCATGGCGGCGGTCAGGGCATAGCTGAACGACACTTGATTGACGCACGCTATGACGCAATCGTACCGAACCCCTCGGGCGGACGACCGGATCGCGTGGATATGCGGCGATTTGCGGTGTACCGCCGCCGCCGCCGGGCTGGCCAGGATGTCCAGCGACATGTCCGGGTAACGCTCGCGTAGCGCCCGGATGAGGGGCGATACAGCCATGCTGTCGCCGACCTGCTGGAGCTGCAACAAGAGCACCTTCGCTCGCTCCCGCAGCGCGACCGGCCCGTCCGGCTCTTGCCTGACCGCCCGACCCGCGACGGCGGCAACCCACGGGAGGGCACGGCGCAGCGCGGCCTTGTTCATTTGCGCCGGACGAGCGTCGTGTTCAGCACGATCGCGTCCATTTTAGTGCGCAGAAAGCAATCGAGCGCCTGAGCCGGCGTCTCGACGATCGGCTCGTTCTCGTTGAAGCTGGTATTCAAAATCACCGGCACGCCGGTGAGCGCCTCGAAGTGCTTGATGAGCTGATAATAGGCGGGATTGATCCGCGCATTGACCGTTTGCAGACGGCCGCTGCCGTCGACGTGGGTCACGGCCGGAATCACCGCGCGCTTGTCGGAGCGCACCGGATACACCTGGATCATGAACGGATCCGGCACCGCGCCCTCGAACCATTCATCGATCGCTTCCTCGGCGACCGACGGCGCGAACGGGCGGAATTTTTCGCGGAACTTGATCTTCACGTTGATCAGGTCGCGAATATCGGCGCGCCGGGGGTCGGCGACGATGCTGCGATTGCCGAGGGCGCGGGCGCCCCACTCCATCCGGCCCTGGTACCAACCGACGACGTTGCCATCGGCGATCAGCTTGGCGGTCGCCCGGGCCACCGCATCGCTCGTTGGGAAGCGCTCGATGACATACGCATCCTCGAGCTTCGCCAGCATGCCGTCTTCCTGGTGCGCCGGACCCCAGTATCCATGTTCCATCACGAACGCGCGCTCGCGTCCGAGGACCTGGTTCCAGACATAATACGCCGCGCCGAGCGCCGTTCCGTTGTCGCTGGAAGCGGGCTGAATGTACACCGCTTTGAACGGCGTGCGTTGGCGAATCTTGCCATTCGCGACGCTGTTCATCGCGCAGCCGCCGGCGAGACAGAGCTGCGGCGTGTGGGTGAGCTCCCAGAGGCCCTCGAGCACGTGCGTGAAGCATTCTTCGTAGACCACTTGGAGCGAATGGGCGAGGTCTTCCTGTCGGCTGGTCAGCGGCTCGTCGGGCTTCCGTGCCGGGCCAAGGAGCGACTCTAAATCCTTCGTGTAGACGGTACCGAGTGTTGGATACCCATTGTCCCACTCCATCGTCACGCCATCGGACCAGTGGCGGAAATAGCACAAGTCGAGCTCGAAGCGGCCACCCGATGTCAGCCGCACCAGCTTCCGAATCTCCGCGACCGCCGTGGGTTTTCCATAGGGCGCGAGCCCCATCACCTTGAATTCGTCGCCGAACCCGGGAAAACCGAGATACTGCGTGACGGCCGTGTACATCATCCCCAATGAGTGGGGAAAGAACACGTGCCGCAGCACATCGAGCTGGTTGTCTCGCCCCATGGCCATGGACGTCGACACGAAATCACCGAATCCATCGACCGCGCAGCAGGCGGCTTCTTTGAATGGCGAAACGAAGAACGTGCTCGCCAAGTGCGCGGGATGGTGTTCGACGAAATGCAGTGTCTTCGGCTCGGCGCCGAGGGCTTCAGTCAGCGGCACGCGGACATCGGCAACCTTACGCCGATTGCTGAGCCGATCCCGAACCAGCGCCAAGTTGGGCTGGTGCGTGAGCGTGAACAGCGCCTTGCGCAGCAGGTGCGCCCGCGGCGACCGGCTGATCGCCACGTGATCCACATCCGCGCCACGAATGCCCGCCTCGGCGAGGACGGATTTGACCGCCATCGTCGGAAACCCGGCGTAATGCTTGATGCGCCGGAACCGTTCCTCTTCGACGGCCGAGATGAGGACGCCGTCGCGCAGGAGCGCGGCCGAGACGTCGCCGTGGTATGCGTTGATGCCTAAGACGTACATCGCGATATCGCGCTTCGATACATGTCGAGGAGAGCGGGTGCCACGCGTTGGACTCCGAAGTCGCGCTGGACGGCCTCGGCCCCACCCCGGGCGACGCGGGAACGCAGCTCGGCGTCACCGAGCACCCGCATGATCGCATCGGCGACCGCGGACGGCGTTCGATCCGCCACGACGCCGAATTGTCGCTCGGCCACCCACGGGGCGAGTTGCACGCCTGGGCTCACGACGACCGGGACGCCGGCGGCTATAGCTTCGAGAACGGCAATGCCGAAGTTCTCGTTGTGCGAGGGGAGCACGAACACGTCGGCCGCTCGCAAGCACGCCGCCTTCGCCTCGCCAGTCACGAATCCCTTGTACTCGACACCTCGCCGCGCGTCGAAACGGATGTCGCCTGACCCGGCGACAATTAAGCGCGCCCCTTGGCGGCTCGCCCTCACGGTCGGCCACGCGTCGAGCAACACATCCAAACCTTTTTTGGCATGGAGCCGGCCGAGAAAGAGCACCGTGTTGCCATCGTGGGGACGAGACGGAGGCACGCGTGCGCGCCACGGCGGCGGAACGATGTGCGCACGGCCGGTGAAGTCGATGCCGTGCCAAGCGGCGTCCTCGCGCTCGGCCTCAGTGGTGAAGTGCATCGCCTGCGCGCGGCGCACCGCGGGCGCATCGACCACGGCGAAATACAGCCGCTTCAGTAAGCGGCGCCGATGCGTGAACGTGTAGCGAGATAGGGTACCGAAGGGCCCGAGCACGAGCGGCCGGCGTGCCGCGAGCGTGGCGCGAGCCGCCGATGAGCTGTGAGGGTTCAGCAACCCGTGCACATGCACGACGTCCGCGTGACGAACGAGATCGCGCGCGGAGCCGAAGACGATGCGGGTATCGGGTGGAAGCTGCGACGCCAGCCAGTCGCGTTCCGCGTCCGGACACGGCGGCCCGACGATCGTCGTGGTCGCCTCGTTCCGGGCGGCGTGCACGAAGCCGACGAGGGCTTCGATCGGACCACCAAAGGGACGCGTCAGGTTCGGCATCGCATGGAGCACACGCATGCCACTCACGCGTCGCGCTGGAACAACAAGGCGTTCCACGCCGGAATGAGCGTCACGGCCGCGATCATGATGAGAAACGACTTGGCGATCTGGTTCACCCCTTCGCCGATGCCGTTCTCCGCCATCATCGCGTACAGCATGACGTACGGCGCCCACGCCCACCACAAGATCGAATGCTCCGACGACCTGGCGAACAGTCGATAGATGTAGCCCAACCCGAACCCGAAGAAGAAACACCCCACCATGGCGCCGATCGGGCCGAAGTTGGCGTACATCTCGCCGGCGACGCTCAAGTTCATGCTCGTATCGTGGAGCGTGAAGCCCGTAAATCGCTCGAAATAAATGCCGCCGCCGGCTTCGTACTTTCCAGGATCGATCACGCGCGGGATGAGCGCGGCCCGGAACGCATTGACCAAGGTCTCGCCGTCGGCATAGGGCTCCTGGACGGGCACCCAGTACATGACGCGGGCGATGATCCACCCCTGGTTCAAGCGCGTCACGAAGTGGCTCAACGCCGAGCCCGTGAAGGTGGCCACCGGGTCTTGGGCCTGGCTGCCGAGCGCGGTGCCCAGAGTGGCGAAGCGATCGCTGAGCGACATGTCGGGCGCCAGCGCGATTTGTTTGCGGAATGCCAGCTTCGCCTCATCGAGCACCCCGACGAAGAATCCGCCCGCGACGAGGAGCAGAAACACCGTCCGGGGCCGCAGCCGCTGCGAGTAGATGTACAGCGCCCCGGAGTAGGTGAGCCACAGCATGAACTCGTGAAAGAGGCCGGAGCCGGTGGACATGGCCATCCGGATGCCGAGCACGAACAAGAGACGCCACCGCCAGCCTTTCCGGTTGACGAGCATCAGGCCGTAGGCGCCGACGAACGCGAGGTAGGTCGCCAGCTCCATCGAATACCGAAGCACCGCCGGCACATGCGGGAGCAGCAGGTAGGCGACGGTGCCAAGGACGATCATCGTGTCGCACGTCGCGCGGAACGTCTGCGGCTCGCTGATGTTCCGGCGCCGATGGAGCACCCGTCCCTTCCGCCACGTGGGCAGATACAAGCCGACCACGAACAGCAGCGTGGCCGGCACCGCGTAGTTGAAATACTCATCCGGCCGCAGCGCCATCTCGAAGACGGCGGCGTCGGGCGGGACATAGTATGCGATCCAGGGCGCGATCACCCATTGGATGAGCGCGACCATGGCCACCATGCCGGGGATCCACGGAACATCGCGCGCGACCAAAAACGTGTGGAGGGCGACCGCGATCGCGGCGAACAGGCCGATGCCGATCCAGGGCGAATCCTTTTCGTAGAGCGAGACCAACGAAAAGGCACCCACCGCGGAGACGTAGATCACGATTGACCATTGGTCGGTCCGCAGGTACCACCGTCGCGGCACGGGGGCAGTCGCGACCCGTACGGGCCCATCGAATGAGGTAATAGGTCCCGAGAGCCGGCCTTCCGTCACGGCACCGCCTCCATCGCCTGTCGCACCCCGTGGGCGGCGCATTCCACGGAATAGCCGGCCACGTGAGCGGCGGCGGCGACGCCCATGGCGTGTGTGCGAGGTGGGTCCATGGTGAGCCTCGCCAGCGCATCCGCGAGCGCCGAGCAGTTGCCGGCTGGATAGGTCGACCCGGTCACCCCTTCAACGATCAGATCGGGCGCGCAGCCGACCGCGTCGGATACGATCGCTGGCAGTCCGCACGCCATCGCTTCGTTGACGGCAAGGCCCCAGGTCTCGCGCCGGTCCGAAGGCAAGACGAGCACATCCGCGACCGCGTAGGCTTCCGGCATCTCGGATTGGTTGCGGAACCCGGCGAACGTCACCGGCTGCCCGGCGGCGGCGCGCTCCGCCTCGCCGCGCAACGGTCCATCGCCGACGAACAGGGCGTGCGCCCCCGAGCCGCGGGACACCGCGTCGATGAGGTCGAGCGGACGCTTTTTCTCGACCAGCTTGCCTACGTACAGCGCGACCATCGAATGCGGCGGGAGGCTCCACGCGGCTCGACGTGCGGCGCGATCTCCTCGCGCGCGCTCGGCGCCGGCCGCGAATGCGGGGTTGTCCACGAAGTGTGGCGACCGAAAGATTCGACGGGCGCCGTAGTAGCGAAAGTAGGCTTCGCTCCGGGTCCCCACCGCCAGGCAGGCGGCGAACCGGCCCATGAAGCGGGGATAGGTCAGGCGCTTGACCGCTCGCTTGAGCGGCGACCGGTCGTCGCTCAACTGCGAGTCACCGCGGACGCATACCGGGGTACCCGTCGCCCAACAGGCGCGGATCGCCTCCCAGTAACACCGGGCGTTCCACCCATGGACAAGGAATGCATCGAATCGTCGGCGGCGAATCTCGTGGGCGATGTCCCCTTCCCCCTCTCCGAGCACCACATGATCATAGCCACCCATCAGATCGGTATCCCAGGTGAATGGCACACCGAAGCCAACGCCCTGCTGTTCTGGGGTTGGAATGTAGGCGAAATACACCGTGAGATCCGTCTGACCCGCGAGCATCCGATAGAGTGGCGCATAGTACTGGATCGGGTGCGTCGCGAGAATCCCGAGGCGTTTGGTCACCGCCACGCATCCTCGAGATAGCGCACGAGACGCGGGGCTTCCATCTCCCAGTTGAACCGGCGCTCGCCGGCCGCGCGCGATGCCGCCTTCGCCCTCGGCAGATCCGCCAGTAATGCCCGCAACCCGGCCACCAAGGCATCGACATCGCCCGGCGGATAGAGGAACCCGGCGCCCGATGCACCATCGAGTATGGCGCGCTGACCCGGGATATCCGTTGCTGCCACGGCTAGACCTGCCAGCAAGTACACCAGGAGCTTGTTCGTCACCGCCACACACCGGCTTCGCGTTGCCCCGAGCTCCAACGCGAGACCGATGTCATGTTCGGCCGCCAGCGCGACGAGATCGGGAGGCGGGGCTTGAGGCAAGAGGTAGAGACGGTCAGCGACGCCAAGATCCGCGGCACGTGCCTTGAGACGGGCGGCGTATTCCGGCGTGATAGTCCCACGGAGATGCAGGTCCGCCGGGACTTCACGAAGAGCCGACACGGCATCTTCAATACCTCGGTCGGTGCCAACCACCGCCGAATACCAATACAGTGACGGACGTCCACGACGCGGCCCCGGCGGGGTGAGCGGACGGTCGGAGAGTGGGAACGTGTTCAAGATGACCGTGGGACGCGCCACACCGTACGCGGCGACGATCGCGTCAGCGATGCCCTCGGACGCCGCGGTGAGCGTTCGACACCGAGGCAGATATCGTCGCTCGATGTCCGCCGTCACCTGTTGCGCCGCCGCGTACTGTGGGGCATCGGGCAACTCGCCGGCGTGCAGATCCTCGATGTCGAACCCGGCGAGCGCGCCGAGCCGCTCAGCCCCACGCACCGCGACCGGAAGCGCCCCGAACGTGTAGCCCAGGACGACATCCGCCGGCTCGGCCGTCACGGCTCTGGTCAAAAGATCGAGGTAGGGCGACCGCGCCAGCTCGGGCGACCGCGACAGCGCCCGCTCGACCCGCGCCGCGACGCGCTGCATCGTGCCGACGATATCGCCATGCCGGATATTGACGCGATCCAGCCGCCACGGTCGCGTCCGCATGACCGCGGCGTCCCGCTCCGCGTTGTCCGGCAGCGCATCGACGGCGACCACGCGAATCTGATGCCCCGCAGCGTGGAGCGCATCTGCCGCGCTCACCAAACGCGGATTCGTGCTGACGTTGCCGCCGCTCACCAGACAGACCCGCGTCACGCCACCATCTCGGCGTAGAGCGCCTCATACGCCGCCACCAGCGCCCGGTCACTGAACCTCGCCTCGAAGTCCGCGCGCACGGCGGCGCGATCGATCGCCGAGAGGCAAGCGACCCTGGCGACCGCGTCGGCGACCGTGTCGCACACGTAACCGTTGCGACCGTCCCGCACCACCTCCGGCACGCTGCCGCGACGGAAGCCGATCACTGGTGTGCCGCAGGCGAGCGCCTCGGCCATCACGATGCCGAACGGCTCATCCCATTCGATGGGCATGAGGAACGCGGCGCCCGTTCCGAGGAGGGCATTTTTGCCACGATCGTCCAGCTCGCCGATGTAGGTCACGTCGGACGAGAGATGCGGCGCAATCTCGCGCTCGAAGTAGCCGCGGTCGTTCGACTGGCGCGGTCCCGCGATGACGAGGCGCCGGCCGGCGCCCTTGGCGATGGCGATGGCGTGATGCACGCCTTTGATGGGGTCGAGACGCCCAAGAAAGATGAGTGGTGCATCGTCCGGAACCCGGAGCACCGGCGTGTAGGGGGCCATGGGGGCGCCATTGAACACCGTCCTCCAGCGACTGGCTCCCGGTCGACCGTGCTCCCACAGACTGGTCGAGCAACCGGTGAACCGCACGGAATCTCCGGCGATCCGGGCGGCGATCCGCACGCTGCGCCACGGCACCGGGCGCTGGTAGCTCTGGATCTTGGGGATGCCGCGCATCGGCAGCACCGGTACGAGTGCGGCGAGTCGGCCGAAGCTGTGAATGATGTCGTAGCGATGGCGGTGGCGAACCAGATGCGACGCGACCTGCCACAGCTCGGTCGCGCGGGCACGGGCGCCCGTGTGGGGCGGGACGCCATAGGGAACGAGGGTCGCCGGCGTCTGGCTCGACGGATGCGCGAGGAGCGTCACCTCGTGGCCATGAGCGACGAGACCGCGAACGACGAAATCGACGATGCGCTCGATGCCGCCGTAGCCGGACGGCGGGACCGGAATGATCGGATCGTTGGTTATGACGATACGCATCGGTCGAAGACGGCGGCGAGGCGTTCGGTCATCCGTTCGGCGGTGTACTCGTTGAAGATGTCCCAACACACGTCCGCGGGATCATACGCGAACATGTCGTGGAGGCCCTTCGCGATCTCCGGTGTCCGCGACTCGGCCCGATGGGTGTCCGAGTATGTCACCAGCGTCCCACCTCGTGACCGCCGAACGATGTCACACACGCTACTGGCTTCGTGATAGATCGCCAGGAGTGGTCGTCGTGCGAAGATCGAGGGAAATATTTTGGACGCCGTATAATGCGCCTCGGAGCTGCCCAGGGCGACGATGCCATCCGCCGACGTCAATAAGTTCAGGGCGTCGAGATAGGGGACGCGGGCGGGGTGCTCCGTGACGATGTCGCCGAGGCCCATCGCCTTCGCGATCGGCTCCACGAGCTTCGCGCGGGGATTCGCCTCATACGTCGTTCCCACGAAATGCAACCGGATCCGCGGCTCCCCACGCAGGCCGGCCAACAACGCGCGCAGCGTCTCGTAGCCGTTGGGCAGCATCGCCCCGACCGAGACGAGATGGAGGTGGCCGTCGCCAGCATCCCAGATGTGCTGCGGCCGGGGCCTGGCGCGAAGCGCGTCGAAGTCCGAGGGCTCGATGCCGTATGGGATACCGGTGCAGCGGTCGGCCGCGAGCCACGGGTACTGCGCGCGGACTCCGTCGTTCGTACCGTCTGATACCGCGGTAATGTGCGCCGCATGGCGCACCGCGCGCGGCTCGAGCGCCAGCGCCATCTGACGATACCAGAACGCTTTTGTCCACCAACGCCCGTCGGCGCCGGCGGAGCTGACCCACGGGTCGATGTAGTCGAGGACGTACGGGACGCCCATCGCGGGACCGAGCAGAAACGTGTGCCATGGCGGTCCCGGAATGAACACGAGGTCGGGACGCATCGTCCGGAGGACACGGCGCATGGGCCAGTAGGCTCGAATGCCGAGATCCCCAATGCCGAGTCGCCGCGTGAGTTGGGCCGGCCATGCGGAGGTCCGCCTCACCTCGAGATCGGGGGGGACAAGCGCGCTGATCTCCGGATCCAGCCGATCCTCGTAGAATCGTGGATCGACGGTCAGGACCGTCGGACGCCAGCCGAACTTCGGCAGGTGGCGGCCAAAGAACCGCACGCGTTGTGTCGGCGGATTACTCGCGGGCGCGAAGCTCGGCGCGACGATGACCACCTGCTTCATCCGCGGTAGCCTTCCGCGGCCGCACGATGCAGACAGTCGGCCATCGCGCGAACCGTCTCGCGGCGCTCGAATTGAGCCACCACATCATTATTCGGAGACACGCCGACGGCGATACGCGCAATGGCATCCGCGACGGCCTCCACGTCGTCTGGATCCGCGAGTATGCCGAGTCCGGTTTGGGCAACGATGTCGCGCATGGCTCCGTCCGTGAGCACTCCGAGGATCGGACGCCTGAGGCCAATGTACTCGAACAGCTTGCCGGCAATGCTATAATCGCGTCCGCCGAGGACCTTGGCCGAGGTCAGCAGGACCGCGTCCGCGCTCTTCTGGAGACGGATCGCTTGCTCGTGTGTCACGGGGCCGTGGAGTCGCACCAAACCTTCCGTCCCTGTGTCGCGCAGCATGCCGGGCAGCCAGGCCGGAATCGGGCCCGCGAAGTCTACCCGTATGCTCGGCCCACCTCGATCAACGAATCGGCGTAACCCTCTCAGAAAGAAGTACGGCGATCGATACAACCAATCTTCGCGGCGCGGCGTGTAGAATAGCCACCGCTGCGGCGGGCGTCGCCACAGGGAGGACAACATGTTGATTCGTGCGACGGGATCATAGTAAAACGTTCCGACGTAGGCGATCGAACGGGTGTCGGACGGCGGAGCGTCGACCCGGGACAGGATGTCGGGGTCGTAGCCATTGTAGATCGTGACCACGCGCGATGGATCCAGCGAAGGAAACTGCGCCAACCAGTCTTCGCGGGTGACATGCGACGTCGCCACCGAGACGTTCGCGGAGGCCAGGGCCGAGCCCTCGGCGTGCCTTACATAGCGATAATGGGCGTAGCTCGGAAACGGCGTCATTCGCCACAGCGTCCATGGATCGCGCCAGTCACCCACCCAAGGCAGTCGGTAGCGCCGAGAGAGCGCGTTCGCCAAAACGCCGACGCCGAATGGAGGCATAGTCGCCAGCATCACGTCGGGGCGCCGCTCGGCGACTAGGCGATCCAGGGCCGCGACCAACGGCCCGCGCCAGAAGTGCGCGAGCGGATCGCCCCAATACGCATACTGCATCGCCCGAAACGCGAGCTTCGACCCGAGCGCGCGCCAGTACCAGGCTGGGAACCCACTCGGAATCCGATGCACGCGAACGGTCGGAGGGATCCGGGCGGTGAGCCCCTCATCTAACGGGGCCGGCGACCACGCGCGGTAGTCATCGGGCCGGACGGTCACGACCTCGAGGGCGATATCCGACGCGGCCAGATGCTCGGCAAACGCGAGGGCACGATGGACTCCGCCCGCGGAGAGCGGCGGAAACTCGAACGCCAGGAACACCACGCGGAGCGGTGTGGCTTTCACGTCAGGCGAGGGTGAGACTCGCGGCCTCGGCAATCGCGCGCGGCGACAGGGCCGGTCGGCGGCGGCCGAATCGCGCCGCGATCGCGCGGGGCGCACGGGGTAGCGACGCGAGCAGTCCCCGGGCCGTATACGGATCGCCACGCAGGAAGCCGCGCAGGATGCGCCACGGAATGAGCGCGAGGTATCCCGCGAGGAAGCCCCACTCGCCGACGTTCTTCATCGTGAACAGCGCCTGATTGCGCGCGAGCGATGTCCGAAACCGCGCTTCGCGCGCGGGATCCCGCAACGTCGCGCCCTCGCGGTGATAGATGATGCTCTTCGGCTCGAACACGATGCGCCAGCCGCGCATCCACGCGCGATACGACAGGTCGACGTCTTCGAAGTACGCCGGCCGGTAGAGGGGGTCGAATCCGCCGAGCTCGACGAAGAACTCCCGGCGAAATGCCGCGCAGCCCCCACCGGCGTCGAGCGTGTAGACGGGCCGATCGACCGTCAGGTCCCACCACTGGTAGTACCAGCAATTCCGGATGGCGATGCGCCGCTGGCCAGTCGTCTGCTGGGTTCCTTCCCAATCGAGCACTCGGGCGGTGGCACCAAATACCGTGGGATCCGCGAAACGGACGACGAGCGGCGCGAGAAAATCGGGGTCGACTCGCATGTCGTTGTTCAGAATGACCACGACATCCTCCCGGCGCGCGGCGACGATGGGGTTCAGTGAGAAGAGGTAGTCATTCCGCTCGGCGACGACGACTTCCGCCTCCGGATGATGCTCCCGCAGCCACGCCACATCGCCCTTCGTACTCCGATTGTCGACGACCACGATCGGGACCGGCTCCCCGTAGCGTGCCACCGCGACCGCCAACGACGGCATCAACAACTCGAGATGCGGGATGCCATTCCAGTTGAGCACGACGATCGCGACGCTCACGCGCCGAGGCCCGTCAGGAGATCGAGCGCGAATTTCGCGGCGTGCGTGGGATAGCCGTACGAATCGTAGTCGCCCCACCGCGGCCACGAACCCGGCACGGCGCCCGAGATCTCGGGCCAGTCGGACCGGATCTCGATCGTCCGCCGCACCTGATCGGCGATCTGCCGCGCCGCGTCGAGATAGCGCGTGTCACCCGTCGCGCCGGCGAGTCGCTGCCAGACCAACCCCACCTGCGCGTCACCGGTGACACAGCGCCAGCGCGCGGCGGTCCGCCACCCGGTGCGAAAGCGCCCGGCCAGATATCCCTTGCGCTCGAACGACTGGCGCAACGCCCGCGCGGCGCGGTCGGCGGCCTCGATGTACCGGCTCTCCCGAAGCGCGAGGCCGGTCACGACCCAGCCTTCGATGACATACCCGATCGTATGTGTAGTCGGCGCTTCCCCCTCCGCGAACCCCGCCCGGTGAATCCACCCATCGGGCGCCTGCAGCCGCGCGGCCCACGACGCGTTGCGCCGGGCCGCCTCGGCGTAGCGGCGATCGTCGAGCGCCACCGCCAACCGCGCCAGCGCCCCCGCCACACGCGTGTAATAGGTCTGCGCGAGCTGGTTATACGTCCACCGGAGCCAGCTGCCGTCCTGCTGTTGGTTCGCCAGCAGCCAATCCGCCGCCGCGCGCGCGAGGTCGCGCCACCGCGGTTCGCCAGTCCGCTCCGCCAACGTGCACCACCCATCGATCACCTGACCGGTGTTGAACACACTCGGCGTGATGTTGCCCTTGTACCACTGCTTGCGACAGATCGCGCCATTCGCCAAGCGCGTCGAGGCGAGCCACTCGCCAGCGCGGTACGCCAGCGAGTCGTGCCCGCGATCGATGAGCGTCGGGATGAAATAACCGGTGATCTCGGGATACGGAGGCGCCCAGCCACGTACCGGATGATAGGACGCCGCAGCACCCCCGCCACCGCCGGCCTCGAACGCGCGATGCACCCACGTGAGGAGCGCTCCCGCCGCCGTCCCCAAATCCGCGGGCGCCGGCCCACGGCGCAGCCCGCGCGACAGTTGCCCTCGAGCCGCGAGGCCGCGCCAGTGGCCCGCGGCCAGGCGAAGGCGTCCCGTGAACACCCGGGCTTCGGCGGTAACTGGCACGCTGGCGTATGGCGTCGGACGGGCGCGCTGGGCCAACTCATCGATCGTCGAGGCGAACGTCCGCGCGCGCGACGGCCAATCGAAATCGTGCAGCGCCCTCGCCCGTCCACGCGCCCCGAATGCCCGCGCGCGCGCGGGGTCGGCGAGCAGACAGCGCATGGCGCGCGCGACATCGTCAGCACCGTCGTCCGTGTTCGCGAGCCAACCCGTCTCACCGTCCGCGATCGCATCCGGCACGCCGCCGTTCCGGCCGCCAATGGTGGGTTTTCCATGGAGGGCCGCCTCGAGGAAGACGATGCCGAACCCTTCGACATCCTGCAGGAGCCGCCGGTTCGCCATCACGAAGCCCTCGCACTCGGCGAACAGCGTGTTGCGGGTCGGGTCGTCAACCGCCCCGGCGAACACCACGCGGTCCTCGAGGCCGATCTCTCGGGCCAGGCGCTTGAGCGCCGGCTCCTCGGGGCCGCCGCCCGCGATGACGTACTTGAGAGCGGGGTACTCACCGGCCACCGCCGCGAATGCGCGCATCGAGAGATCGACCCCCTTGCGCGGACGCAGCATGCAGATCGTGAACAGGAACGGCGCGTCGCCAAGACCCAGCCGCGCGCGCACCGCGGCGCGCGTGACATCGTCCGGCGGTGAGACGGTCGTCGGATCGACACCGGGCGTCAGCACCGTCTGGCGCTCGCGGTCCACGCCCATCGCGGCCAGGATCACACCGGTCTCCCGGCTGCAGACGAACCAGTGCCGCGCGCCGAGGACATCGGCCTGACGCTGCGAGGCCCCGCGGGGATGGACGGGTTCCAGAAACTCGAGGCCGTAGCCGATCGCCTGATACGGGATGCCGAGGCTCCGGCATGCCTCACACCAGACATGGGTCACATCGCTCAGACGGCCCAGCACCACGGTCGTATCCGGGTGACCTTTGAGGAGCGCCGCCAGTTGCCGACGAACGCGCGAGGCCATCGTCGCGTTGATCATGAGCGTGTTCAGGCGACGAACGGGCGGGAAACGATCCCCGATCCAGCGCGTTTCCGAGCGATGCCATCGCCACTCGCGATAATCGACCGGCATGCCCGCGGGCGTCCGCACACGCGCGGCGCCGCGGATGCTGCTGAGGATGACGACATCGTGGGTCGCGCTCAGCGCCAGCGCGAGTTGGTGGAGGTACTCGGCGATCCCGCCGAGGGCCGGCTTCGAGTCCTCGGTCAACACGACGACGCGACGCCGCGCACCGGTCAGCACGCGACCGGTGTCCGGTACCATTCGCGCATGCGGGTCACCTGCTGAAAGATCGGCGGGCGCGGCTCGAAGGGCACGAGCGTCCGGTCGATCGCCGTCGACGCCTCGACCGGCACGATCCGGTGCTCGGTCTGATACGCCTCGCGAAAGACGAGCAGGAGCTCGTACTTGCTGATCGGGGCGGTCCCCGGCTGCACGATGGGCGGGACGAACTCGCCGTGCTGGCGACGCTCGATGAGGTCGAGAGCGGCCGACGCCCACTCGAGCGTCGTGATGCCGTTCCATCGCCAGTTCGTGTATCCCGGGATCTCGACATCCGTGGGTTGCCGCAGAAACCACTGCAGCAGTCCCGTGCCTTCGGGGCGCTCATCGGACCCTATCACTGAGACCCGCATGACCGTGACGTTGGAACGTGCCGCGATCACTTCCCCGAGCCGCTTCGAGAAACCGTACGGGTCGATGGCGGAGGTCGCCTCCTCGGCGCTGTATCCGCCGCGGCGGCCGTCGAAGACGCAGTCCGTCGACGCGTGCACGAGGTGCTGGTCGGCCCGCAGGCGCATGGCCAGATGCACGGGGAACATGACGTTCGAGGTCGTGAGCTCGGTCAGGTCACTCTCGCGACGCTTCACCGATCCCAGACAATTGAGTATGGCGGCGCAGCCCGACGAGCCGATGGCCTCGATGAGCGGATCGACGGGCGATCCCCCATAGCGCGCGGACGACGTCACCACCGTATGGCCACGCTCAGCCACCGCCCGGGCGACGACGTGGCCCAGCATGCCGCGGTGACCGACGACGAACACCCGCATCACACGTAGTACTCGACGTGACCCATGCGGTCGAGCAGCGCGCTGATGGCCGCCGGATCCGTCAGGCGGCGGGTGTTGGCCGAGGTATACTCGGTGCCCAATGGCACATCCGATACCGGATTGACCGGGCGATACTCGGGATAGATCGTGAAATACTCCCGCCCTTCGGCGGCGCGCTGCATCTCGTACTCGTTCACGAGCACTTCATCGAGCTTCTCGCCAGGACGAATCCCCATGACTTTGATGGGCACGTCGACGCCATTGCCGTACTTGGCGATCATGGCCCTCGCGAGATCGCCGACCGCCGCCGCCGGCGCCTTCCGGACAAAAATCTCGCCGCCGTCCGCGTGCGTCATGGCGTGAACGACGAGATCGACCGACTCATCGAGGGTCATGAGAAAGCGCGTCATCTGCGGGACGGTCACGGTCACGGGACCGCCGGCCTCGATCTGCTTTCGGAAGAGTGGAATGACTGATCCCCGGCTGCCCATGACGTTGCCGTATCGGACGCAGCAGAAGACCGTCTCCAGCTTCACGCGATTTTTCGCGCAGACCAACTTTTCCATCATCGCCTTGGACGTGCCCATCGCGTTCACGGGCTTGACGGCTTTGTCCGTCGACAAGGCCACCAGGGTCTCGACCCCGGCCGCCAGCGCGGCTTCGCAGACGAGTTGGGAGCCGACCGTGTTGGTCAGCACGGCCTCGAACGGATACGTCTCGCACGAGGGGACCTGCTTGAGGGCGGCGGCATGAAAGACGATGTCGATGCCACGCATGGCCTCGGCGAGGCGCGTGGAGTCGCGGACATCGCCGATGATGTACTCGAAATCCGGCCAGCGCTGGGCCATCTCCCACTGTTTCTTTTCGTCGCGGCTATAGATGACGATCCGCTGCGGGTCGAAGCGCACGAGATACGACGCGACCCGGTTGCCGAACGACCCAGTGCCGCCGGTGATCAGGATGCGGCGGCCGGTGATGGTCCTGTCGCTCATGGCAGCAAAGATAAGCGGTCAGCGCGCCGCTAACCGGTCCACCGCGAGGGCCACCGGCTCGAACGTCCGACGGAAGTCGAGGTGCTCGGCGTAGTACCGGCGCACGTTCCCGACATACGACTCATACTCGCGCGCGATCGCGCGGGCCGCGTCGGGAATCTCGGTCACCGACCCGACGCGGACGCCGCAGCATTCGCGCTCCACCCACTCGAAGCAGTCGAGCCGCGTCGTGATCACCGGCAGCGCGTTCCGCAAGTAGAGACAGAGCTTGCCCGAGGCCACGCCCATCAGACGGTCGTTGGCCTTCTTGTCATCATAGAGCGCCAGCCCGATGTGCGCGGACGAGGTCGCGTAATTGAGCAAGTCGGCCGGCAGGCTGGTCTGGCTGAACCAGACCGACCCACGGGATGCGAACGCGGTCATCTCCGTCGGGAGCCGCCCCTGAAACACGAGCGCCGGTTGGTCCGGTCCCCACGCCGCCGCGTCTCGCGCCAGTCCGGCGATCGGGCTCCATCCCATTGAGCCGGCATGGAGCAGCACCAATCGCTCGTGGTCAATACCAAACAGGTCTTGGTAATAGTGGCTAACGGCCCTCGCGGACGCGCCCGGCGAGGCGTTTGGTACGACGTAGATAGCGTGATCGCCGCTCAGGCGATTGAGTTGACGGATATAGGCGGCACGGTCTTCGGACAACGCGACCGTGAAGGCACATCGCTGGTGCTCACGCCGCTCGCGGGCTTTTTGCCGCGTCTCATCGGTCCGCAACTCGTCCGAGATATAGGCGACCGGTGTCCCGGTGATCCGCGACGCCACGGTGGTCCAATGCAAGCTCCACTGCGGCACGGTAAACATCACCGCGTATCGCGGACGCCGAACGATCAATCGCGTGACGAGCTCCGCGGCGCCCGGGTAGGTGAGATCGATCGGAATGAAGCGAATACGGGGACTCGTGAACGTCGGCACGGGATGCCATGCCGTGAACCGGAGATAGACATCCACGTTATAGCCACGGTCCGCCAGCGCTTTGATCGGCTCACGAAAGCAGGCGAGTGCGTCGATGTACGGATGCTCGATGACGAAGGCGACGTCTGGCATCAGACCGTCCACGAGCACGGCAGCCGGATCGGTCCGGCGCCTTCCGTGGGTTCGATGTGCGCACCCGACGCATCGTCGAGCGGCAGGACATCGAACGCGGTCGCATTCGCGATGTAGTCGAGGACCTGGCCGCCCGACAGCACGGCGCAGGACAGTGAGTATCGTCCCGGATTCAGGCAGGGGCGCGGCACGCAGAGATCGAACATGTAGTCGCCGCCGCGTTCGGTCGTAAGGGTCACGCCCGACTCATCGCTGTTGAACGTCATGAGTCGGCTGCCGTACATGTCGTCGATGCCAACGCCGACCCCGGCGTGGTGGATCGGCGCGATCGAGCGGAATCGGATGCGCAGGCGCAGGTCTTCCCCGACCTTGAATTCCGGTGCCGGCGCCGATGGCCGGAGCTCCAGGGATGACACACGCGCGACGCCGCCATAGTAGTCGCTGCGGCGTGCTTCGTTCAACAGGTCGGTGACCAGCCCCTGGCCGCTGCTGCCATCGCTGAGATACTGCTTGACGACATCCAACGCCGGCCCGTCGCCGACCAGCTTGCCCTGCCGCAGCAACACCACGCGCGGACACAGTCGTGTGATCGCCGCCATGTTGTGGCTGACAAACAGGACCGTTCGCCCGCTGTGTCCAATATCCTCCATCTTGCCGAGGCACTTCTTCTGAAAGGCCACGTCGCCGACCGCCAGCACTTCGTCGACGATCAGAATCTCGGGCTCGAGGTGCGCCGCCACCGCGAAGGCCAAGCGCACGTACATGCCGGACGAGTAGCGTTTGACCGGCGTGTCCAGGAATTGCTCGACCTCGGAAAACGCGACGATCTCGTCGAATCGTTGAATGATCTCGGCGCGTCGCATGCCGAGCAGCGAGCCGTTGAGATAAATATTCTCTCGGCCCGTGAGCTCGGGGTGGAAGCCGGTTCCCACCTCGAGGAGGCTCGATACGCGGCCGCGAATGGTGATCGTGCCTGACGTGGGCTCGGTGATGCGGCTCAGGGCTTTGAGCAGCGTGCTCTTCCCCGCCCCGTTTCGACCGACGATCCCGATCGTGGCGCCTTCGGGGACGGAAAAGGAGACGTCATCGAGGGCCTTGAATCGCCGCGACTTCGCCTTTTTCTGGAACAGGCCGCTGATGGCATCGCGCAGGGTCATGTACTCGCGGTTCACCAACGCGCCGCCGAGCACGTATTCCTTCGTCACGTTAGCGACCGCGATGGCGTCGGTCACGTCAAACGACGTCGACGAACGTCCGCTCGACCTGCTGGAAGTAGACCAGGCCCAGCACCAGGGTGACGACGGCCACGAGGGCCGATGTCTCGACGAGCGTCCAGATTGGCGGGCGGCCTAAGACCGCCGCCCGGAATCCGTCGACGATGCCGGACATCGGATTCACGCCGAACGCGACGCGCCATGGTTCGGGGACGACGGACGACGCATAGGTCACTGGGGTCGCGTACAGCCAGACTTGCATCAGGAACGGCAGCACCCAACGAAAGTCGCGATAGTTCACGGTGAGGGCGGACAAGATCATGCCCACGCCGATGGCGGCGATGATCGCGAGGAGCAAATAGACCGGCACCATCAGAAACCAGATGGTGAGCGGGATGTGGTACCAGACCAGCAAGACGATCAGCAGCAGAAAGGCGACCGCGAAATCCACGAGCCCCGCTCCCACCGCGGCGAGCGGCACCATGATGCGCGGGAAGTAGACCTTCGTGATGACATTCGCGTTGTTGACCAGGCTGTTCGACGCGGTGGAGACCGCGTTCGAGAAAAACGTCCATGGCAAGAGACCCGCGTACACGAAGACGGGATAGGGCGACCCGTCGGTCGGCAGCTTGACCAGCCGCCCGAAGATGACCGTAAAGATCACCATCGCCAGGGTGGGCTGCAACACGGCCCAGCCGGCGCCAAGGGCGGCTTGTTTGTAGCGGACCTTCACGTCGCGCCAGACCAGGAAGTAGAGGAGCTCGCGGTACTCCCAGAGCTCAGGCCAGTTGACGGCTACGAACCCCTTTCGGCGGCGGTAAACGTGTATTCGGGGGAGGGTCGTCACTGATGAAAGTTATGCGACGCGGGGCCCTGACCCAGTCGGCACCCGTTCACGCTCGCTCGTTTGGCGACGGGGGCGGGGCACGGTCCGCCAGAGCGTCAGCACCTTGAACTCGATCTGCGAGCGGAGCTCGCCGGCGATCGTGTGGAAGTGTGGGAGCGCGCTCTTGGTCAGCGCGCCCTCCTGCCAGAACTGGAGCGTGCCCATGCGGCGGCCGCGCGCATCGAGGAGCGGCAGGGTCACGGACCACCAGGTGGGATCGGGGTGCGTATCGCGGCACCAGGACCAGAGCACCAGATCCTGGGGTTCCTGAACGAACGCCGCGTTGAGCTGCAGCTCGGCTTTCGGGCAGCCATCCTGCGAGAACAGCTGCTCCAACGAGTCGAACACTTCGCCGAGATCACCCAGGTCAGCCAAGCGCGCGCTCGCCTCGCGCACGCGTACGCCGCGCGCGATCGTATGTCGCTGTCTCGCGCCAATCCGCAGGAGTCTCGCGACTTCCTCGAACTCATAAATCTTGAGCCGCTGCACCGTGAACAACACGCCCACACCAATGAGCGCGAGCACAAACGCGACGTGCCCGCCCTCGTTCACGAGCAACATGCCGCAGAGCGCCAAGAGGGCGCATGCCGCGTAGAGCATCAACACGACGGACCGCGGGGATCGACCAGCACCAAGAAGGCGATGGTGAATATGTCCCCGGTCGGCGGCAAAGATCGGTTGCCGGCGCAGGAACCGGCGCAGAATCGCGAGCGAGGTATCGAGAACGGGGAGCCCGAGCGAAACCACTGGAATGGCCACCGCCACCACGGTTGGCGATTTTTGAGCGCTCAATAGCCCAATGCCGGCAAGCATGAACCCGAGGAATAAGCTCCCGGAATCGCCAAGGAAAATCGTCGCCGGATGGAAGTTGTAGTACAAAAATCCGAGCGTGGCCCCGGCTAACACCAGCGTGACGAGGGCGGCGCCAGAGCGCGAATTCGCCGAGGCCACCACGAACATTGTCATCAACGCGAACAATGCGGCGCCGGCCGCGAGGCCGTCCAACCCGTCGATCAGATTGAACGCGTTCGTGATGCCCACGAACCACAGTACGGTGAACACGAGCCCCACCGCGAAGGGCAAGTTCACGATGCCGACGAAGGGCAGCGACAACGTCGTCATGCGCACGCCGAGGGCCCAGACACCCAACGCGATCAGGATCTGCGCCAGGAACTTCCAACGCGCGCGCACCTGCCACAGATCGTCGTAGAGCCCGAGGAGGTGAATCGTGAGCGCGCCACCAAGGACGACGAGGAGCCCGGAGCCGTGCTCCAGAAACGCATTGGGTCCAACGACGCCCGCCAGAACGGCGAGTGTGAGCGCGACCGAAGCGACAATGGCAACGCCGCCGATGCGGGGGATCTCGGTCGCGTGCAGCTTCCGTGCGTCGGCGCGATCGAAGAGCCCCGCGCGGCGAGCGCGTTGTCGAACGAGATAGGTGAGGACGACCGATAGCGCCGCCGAGAGGACAAGCGCCAGCGCGGAGCGAAGCACCGATTCGGGCGAAAACTGATTGGTCACGCGTTTCCAGTATTCTGCTGGAGTCACGCCCTCGACGCCAGCGGCAAAGTCGGTGTGACCGTGGGCGTTACCGAAGCCTCACCTTTGTGAGACGCGCGCGCCGGCCCGCCGCAACCGGCCCGCGAGCGCCTGATCCAAGCGCGCTTCGACAACCACGTTGGCACCGTCGTTCCGTATATCCAGCACTTCAGCATCCCTATGGAGCTCCGCGAGGAGCTTTCCATCGGTTGCCGACAAGGTGACTTGAGACACCGGCCTCGAGGCTCGCACCGATGCAACGAGCGCGCCGCGCAGCTCGTTGAGATGACCCTCTGAGACGGACAGGAAAACCGCACCCGGGAGAAGATTCTGCACGCGCTCCATGAACGGTGCGCGGTTGGCGAGCGGGACCATATCCATCTTGTTGAACGCGAAAAGCACCGGCTTTTCCCCCGCTCCGATCTCGGCGAGCACCTGTTCGACCACCGCCTTCTGCTCCTCCCAAGCCGGGTGGCTCCCATCGATCACATGCACCAGCAAATCAGCCTCGGTCACCTCTTCGAGTGTGGCTCGAAACGAAGCAACCAGGTTATGCGGGAGCTTGCGAATGAATCCGACGGTGTCCGTCAGCAGAACGTGGGTATTCCCCTCCAGCTCCACTTCTCTCGTTAGAGGATCGAGAGTCGCAAACAGACGATCCTCGACGAGAATGTCGTCGGCGCCCGACAACGCGCGCAGAATCGAGGATTTGCCAGCGTTCGTATACCCGACCAACGAGACACGGAATGCACTGCGGCGCGAGTGCCGTTGAACCGTGCGAGCCCGCTCAACGTCGGTGAGCCGATCCTTCAGCAACCGAATGCGGTTATTGATCAACCGCCGGTCGGTTTCCAGCTGCGTTTCACCTGGGCCACGCAGGCCGATACCACCGCGCTGCCCTTCGAGGTGGGCCCACATCCGCGTGAGGCGCGGGAGCAGGTATTCGAGTTGGGCTAGTTCTACCTGAAGCTTGGCCTCGGCGGTTCGAGCCCGGGTCGCGAAGATATCGAGGATCAGTTCCGCGCGGTCCATGACGCGCTTACCGGTGACCTCTTCGACATTGCGACCCTGCGCGGGCGTCAGCTCGTCATCGAAGATCACGAGGGTCGCCTGCTCGGCATCCACGAGCGATCGCAGCTCTTCGATCTTGCCTTTGCCGAGATAGGTCGCGGGATCCGGTCGATCGAGACGCTGCGTCAACTCGCCGACGACGACGGCGCCGGCGGTATCCGCCAGCCGCGCGAGCTCCTCGAGGTGCTCGTCGATCTGATGGCGGTCCGCTGAGCGTTTCAGCGGCGCGCCGATCAGGAGCGCGCGCTCGACGGGCGGGGTCAGCGAGATCAGGGATCGTGCGATTGGGCTTCTCCTTTCGCCTTCAACTCGGCCCACCAGGCCAGTCGCTTCGCGATCTCTTTCTCGAACCCGAACGCGCCAGGTTCATAGAGCACCGTGCCCGCGACTTCGTCCGGCAAATACTCCTGCGGAATGTATGCCTCGGGCACCGAATGCGCATACTGGTACCCACGTCCATAACCCAGTTCCTTCATGAGCCGCGTGGGCGCATTGCGAATGTGCATCGGCACCGCGGCCGCCGGCGTGCGCCGCGCGAGCTCGAGTGCCGCACCCCAGGCCTCGTAGACCTTGTTCGACTTGGGTGCTGTCGCCAGATAAACCGCCGCCTCGGCCAACGCCAGCTCGCCTTCGGGTGATCCGAGAAAGTGATACGTATCGCGGGCGGCGATCGCGAGCGAGAGCGCCGTGGGATCGGCCAGCCCCACATCTTCGGCCGCGAATCGCACCGTGCGGCGGGCGATGTACATCGGGTCTTCGCCGCCCTCGATCATTCTTGCCAGCCAGTATAACGCGCCTTGGGGGTCGCTGCCGCGCAACGCCTTGTGATACGCGGAGATGAGATTGTAGTGCTCCTCTCCCGACTTATCATATCGCGGCATCCGCGTCTGCAGCGCGGCGACCGCGGCGTCCATCGTGATCACGCCACCAGCACCGATTTGCGTGGCCGCGGCTTCGATCGCGTTCAATGCACGACGCGCGTCGCCATCGGCGCTCTCGGCTATGAACCGGACGGCATCGTCTTCCGCTTTGATGCCAAGCGTACCGATCCCTCGCTCGGTGTCCGTGAGAGCATCGCGCTCGAGCCGGACCAGATCGTCAACGCCGAGCGGCTCCAATACGAACACGCGGAGTCGCGAAAGCAGCGCCCCGTTGATCTCGAAGGAGGGATTTTCAGTCGTCGCACCAATCAGGATGAATGTGCCGTTCTCCACATGAGGGAGAAACGCGTCCTGTTGAGCACGGTTCAATCGATGAATCTCGTCAACGAATAAGATCGTACCGCGTCCCTCAGCACGACGCCCCTCTGATTCGGCGACCACCTCACGAATGCGTGGGACGCCGTCGACCACGGCGGAGAATGGCACGAAGACCCGGTCGGTGTATCGAGCGATGAGGCGCGCGAGCGTCGTTTTGCCGGAGCCAGGCGGTCCCCAAAACAGCAGCGAGTCAACGGCCCCGCGCTCGATCGCGAGGCGCAGCGGCGTGTCCGGCCCAATGATGCGCTGCTGCCCGGCAAACTCGTCGAGCGTCCGCGGACGCATACGCGCCGCCAGCGGCTCGGCCACTCGCGCGGAGAACAGCGTGTCCGGCGACGCGGCCGTGTGCGAAGCCGGGCGACGACGGGCCGGACTCACGCCCCGGCGAGCCCCAGCCGCGATGCCGCCGCGACGACGGCCTCGCTCAGATCCGGCGCCGGCTCATACTCGTGGCGCGTCGCCTTCCAGCTCTTGGTCGGCACCGACCGCCGCTCCTCGAGCCCCATGCCGGTCAGCAGATAGTACCACCGATCGCTGCGCGCATAGATGAAGAGCTCGAGCTGCGGATTCAGCGTGAGCTGGTCATCCGCCGTGAACACCGAGAACTCGATGCCACCGGCCGTCGCCAACGGAATCTTGAGCCGGCCGATCGCATCCTGCACATCCGGCAGCGCGGCCCGCTCGCCGCGCCAGGCCTGCTGGCTGCGCTTATCCTCGATCGCGACATCGACCGCGGGCGGCAAGTGCTCCGCCAGCACATAAAACAGATCGACGACGCGCTCGGCGTTCGCGACGACATGGGCGGCGCAATAGCCGTCCTCCTTCACGAACGTGAAGCCGTCCAGGCCCGACCGGAATCGGCGCCAGATCGACGTTTCAGGTTGTCGGCCGCGGAAGAACACGTAAGAGATACTCGCGCGTGTTGCGCTTGGGGTCCTCGAGGACGAGATCCAGCAGGCTCTCTAAAATCTGTCGGATGCGCGGGCCTGGTGGGAACCCTGCCGCGATCACGTCATTGCCATCAATGGCCAGGTCGCCAATCTCAACCGGATCTCGAAAGGCCGCCCGGACAGCTCGGCCATAGAGGCTTCTTATAGTCTCTCTCGGAAACTTCTGGGTCGCTGTCCATCGCGCCGCCGCGATACGAAAGAGGGCATCAGTGTTGAGTCGCCCTATGCGCGATACCCACCTTCTGATTTGCGCTGGTTGAGGCTTGCCGGCTTGCAGATCGGATTCGATCTGAGAGCCCAGACCAGTCCACGCGATGGACAGTCCCGATATCCATTTGCTCCGCTGCTTGGACCAACTGAGAGTAATCTCGCCGTGAGCCGTCAAGAACAAAGCGGCCAGCCGATACTCCCATCGCCGTCGCGGAATGCAATCAAGCGAAGCGATAGTCGTGTCTTCCAAATCCGCCAGCGCGGGAATCAACACGCGGAGAGCGCCAGCGTCTCTCCAGCGGCTCAGGGCAAGCGAAGGCCGCCGCACCTGCTGCATCGTCTTCTCGAGCTCCTGCGCAATCCGTTCGGCGGAGAGCCGGGGCAGATCGGGAACGCTGGCGACGATGGCATTCCACGTCGCCGGATCGATGTCGAACTCAAATCGGGCCGCGAAGCGAATCGCGCGCAGGGCGCGCAGCCGGTCCTCGCGCATGCGGTCCGGCGGCGAGCCCACGGCGCGAATGAGATGCCGATCCAGATCGGCGCGCCCGTTGAAGGGGTCGCGTAGCTCGCCCGAGCGCGGTTTATATGCGATCGCGTTGATCGTGAAATCGCGCCGCGCGAGATCCTCGTCCAGCGAGGCGCCGAATTTCACCACCGCGTGGCGCCCGTCGGTTTCCACGTCGGTCCGAAACGTCGTGACCTCGTGCACGCGCCTCTGACGGTCGAGGACGCCTACGGTCCCGTGCTCGACGCCCAGCGGTACGTGATGCTTGAAGAGCCGCATGACCTCCTGCGGCGTAGCCGCGGTCGCCAGGTCCCAATCAGCATTGGGAAGCCCGAGCAGCGCATCCCGCACGGCGCCGCCCACGCACCACGTGTCGTATCCGGCGCGTTCGAGTTTGTCGAAAATGTCGAGAACTACCCGCGGCGGCTCGAGCACGGTGGCATAATTATACGGTGCTCTCTCTCGATGCGTCTCTGGCGGCCTCGCGGGCGACGGCCGAGTTTCAGGCGGACGTCCGGGCCTACGCCGACTACCGCGACGCGAAGCGCGTCGTGCTCGTACGGAACGCCCCTCGGGTCAAAGTCCTGCGGGTGATCACCCAGCTGCTCGCCACGCATCCAGAGCTCCAAGTCGAGCGGGTGCGCCTCGAAGGCGTCTCGGGGTGCGCCGACTATCGCGGGACCGTGGTCGCCGAGATCGCCCATGATTCGCCGCGCACGTTCGAGTTCGTGTGGGATTGCGCGTGGCGAGCGGCACGGGAAGGCTGGGTCGACTCGCGCGGCACGCCGGATCAGGTGCGGGCCGCGCGCGAGTTTGGCTGGCAGTGTTTCTCCGAGTGGAACGATATTTCAGTGCGAGAAGATGGCGATGAGCTCATCGCCTCGAAGCCCCGCGCCTAGCGCCAGCATGAGATCAATGCGCGCCTGCGCCGGGCGCTTGGCGCCGGCGAAGATCGCCCCCGCATCGTAGAGCGAGCGACCCCCGCCCGGGAATCCGTACGTCGGGCCTACCCTGCCCCGTGCCGCGCGGCTGGTAACGACAACCGGCTTGCCGTCGGCGATCCAGCGCTTGATCGCCTCGTACATCGGAAGCGGCGTGTTGCCCCGTCCCAGCGCGGCGATCACCACGCCCTTCCCGTCCGCCCTGAGCGCATCCAATATCCGGCCGTCCGCGCCAGCGTACGCGTACACGATGTCGACCGGTGTTGCCGGAGTTTTTGGTACGAGTCCTTCACGCTCCCCTGGCAGTCCGCGCCGAAACAGCACGCGTCCTTCGTCGAGCACACCAAGCGGCCCCAGGCCGGGACTGTCGAAGGCATCGAGCATGTACGTATGCACCTTCGTCACGTCGCCAGCCGTGTAGATCCGGGAATTGAAGACGACCAAGACCCCGTTGTTCATCGCATCCGGAGACGCGGCGACGCGAACCGAGTCAGTGAGATTCGATGGTCCATCCCAGCCGAGATCCTCAGACGTTCGCATCGCGCCGGTGAAGACGACGGGCTTCGACGTCACGAGAGACCGATGCGTGAGATACGACGTCTCCTCGATGGTATCGGTGCCTTGCGTGACGACCACGCCGTCAATGTCGGGCCGAGCCACCAGGTCAGCGATGTAGGTCCGCAGCGCCCATATCTGCTGGACCGTCATATGCGCCCCCGGCATCGTCGCCCACTCGTGAATCTCGATCTCAGCGATCGTTTCAATGCCCGGAGCAAGGCCGATCAGTTTGGCGCCGGTCAATGTGGGGACCGCCCCACCGGCGGCGGGATCGATGCGCATCGAGATCGTCCCGCCGGTAAATACGAGAGCGATCACGAGAAGAAGAGTTTGCGAAGCCGTTGCATAAAACCTTGCTGAAGACGCACGGGCCCCACGGGAATCACGTCCTCATCCGCGAGCAACCGGCGCGCATTGGTGGAAGTCAACAACTCGGCCTGCTCCCGCGCACCCAGCTCCTCGGCCAGGTACTGCCGCGCGGCGGCCAGTGAGCGCGAATCTCCGTGATTGTCGCTCGCCAGCAGATCCGCCAGCCCTTCCTCGAGCAGCACGCGCGCCAGCCGCCCCATCGGCCCGCCCGCGCCAAGCGCGAGCCCGTCGATCTGCATCACGACGCCGATCTGGCGCCATTCGCGCACGAGATCGACCGTGCAGCCGAAGTATCGCTCGGGATGCGCGAGCACCGGCACGATGCCCGACTGGCGAAGGCGATAGAGCTCCTCCGTCCCGCCGGTCGGTACGCCCGTATGCGGGAACTCGATCAGCACGGCCTTCGACCCGCCGAGGGCGAGCGAGCTGGCGCGCAGGTCGGCGCCGGGGATGTCCAGCATGATCTCCCAACCGCGCGCGAGCACCGGTTTGGGTGGCGCCGCGGCGACCAGCTCGGCGAACCGCTCGGCGTACGCGTCGTGCGGGACGGCGTGCGCGATCGACGCCTTGAGATGCGGCGTGCAGACGAGACGCTCGACACCCTGCTCGGCGAGCCGCGTCAGCACCGCGACCGAGACCTCGATCGACGGCGAGCCGTCGTCGACGGCCGGCAGCAGGTGCGAGTGGATGTCGATCACTAGCGTGCGGCCAACACGAACTCGCGGACCGCGGCGTCACCGGACGTCTGACTCTCGAAATGCGTCCCGACCACGACATAGTCCGCGCCCGCGCCGCGCGCGGCGCGAACGGCATCGGGGGTGCGAATGCCGCCGCCGATGAACAGCAGCCCCCCGGTTGCCTTCCGCGCGGCCAGCACGAGATCCGGCGCGACGGGGCGTCGCGCTCCGCTGCCGGTGTCCAAATAAATCGCCTGCATGCCGATCAGCATCGCCGCGGACACGTGGGCCGTGACGAGTTCGGGTTTGTCGGCTGGCAACGGGCGGGTTTGGCTGACGGATTCGACGGAGGTGATCGTCCCACCGTCGATCAGGAGATACCCGGTGCTGAGCGATGGGATGTCGGGATGCCTGGCGAAGAATCCCACGGCGCGAACGTGTTCTTCGATCAGGTACTGGGGATTGCGACCCGACACCAGCGAGAGCAGTAAGATCGCGTCGACATCGGGAACGAGCTGCGACGCGGCGCCCGGAAACTGAACGACGGGAAGCGCCGGTGCCCCGGCCTTGAGCGCGCGGGCGACCGCCGATACGCGGCCATCTATCCCGTAGCTGCCGCCGACGAGCAACGCGGCCGCACCCGCCGCCGCGGCATCGGCGGCCAACTCCGCCGCGTCTTCCGGCGTCGTGCGCGCCGGATCGACGAGGATCGCCAAGCCGCGGCGGTCCCGAAGGAGCGCCAGCGGAGCGATCATGCGGGCGCGGCGAAAGCGGCGATCCGCACCATCGCGTCGTGCGCGCGCTGAATGATCGCCGCCGGCGTGTCGTCGCTCGCGGCCTCGAACGCGTACGTGACGAGCGCATCGGCCACGAGCAGGTCGAGGGCGTTCTCGCGAGAGACGCACCCTTGCTTGAGCAGCGCCGCCAACAAGCGCTCGGCTGCCTCGAGATACGCCTCAGGCGACACCGCATCCGACGTCGTCGCGTCGGGCGAGGCCAGATGCGACTCGACGGCCGCCGCCAGCGCCGCCGGGGGCGGCGGTGTGACGGCGTCGCGCCAGCGCGGGTGCGTCACGAGAGACGCGCTCGCACGGTCGGCACGACGGCATCGAGGGCCGCGCCAATCCGCGACGCGTCCGGGATGCCGGCCTGCGCCATGTGCGGCTTGCCGCCACCCTTGCCACCCGCGACAGCCGCGATCTCGCCGATCAGCGAATCAGCGCGGAGTCCGCGATCGCGCAAGTCGTCGGTGACAACGACCAGCAGCGTGTTCTTCCCATCGGGGAACGACGCCGCCAGCGCTCCCACGCCGGTGTGCAGCTGCTCACGGAGCGCGTCGCCAAGACTCTGCAACGCCCTGACATCCTCCGGCGGCGGATCGAGCCTTGCCGCGACGACACGAGCGCCATCGACCGCGACGGCCTGATCCAGTAATCCACGCAGACCTTCGGATCCCCCACCTCGCAGCGCATCCGCCAACCGTTTTTCGAGCGCACGGCGGTCAGCGAGCGCCTGCTCGACGCGAGTCACGATTCCAGTCGGCTCCGCGGGCGCCTTCATCACCTCGCTGATGCGCTCGATCGCGTGCTCATACTGCTCCAAGTGCTGAAACGCGCCTGGCCCGGTGAGCGCTTCGATACGACGCGTGCCGCTGCCGACACCCGTCTCGGATACGATCTTGAAAAGCCCGACCTCGCTCGTGTTTCGCAAATGCGTGCCGCCGCACAGCTCCATTGAGAATCCGGGAATGCTGATCACCCGGACGATGTCGCCGTACTTCTCGCCGAACAACGCCATCGCGCCCGCCGCGCGCGCTTCGGCGAGCGGCCGTTGCTCGCGCGTGACCGGAATCGCCTTCCAGATCTCGCGGTTCACCAGACGCTCGACCTCGTCGATCTCCTGGGGCCGCATCGGCGTGTTGTGACTGAAGTCGAAGCGCAGGCGATCCGGCGCGACCAGTGAGCCGCGCTGATGCACATGCTCGCCCAATACCGTCCGCAACGCGGCATGCAACAAGTGCGTCGCCGTGTGATTGCGCTCGGTATCCAGTCTCGTGTCTCGTGGCACCCGCGCGGTCACCGAGCCAAGCGAGACCTGACCCTGTACTCGACCGATGACAGCAACCCGCTCGTCCGCCTTACGAACGTCATCGACGTCCATGCGCCAGCCGTCCCCGACAATTTCACCCTTGTCGGAGATCTGCCCGCCGGACTCGAGATAAAACGGCCGCTTCTCGAGCACCACCGCGACGCGGCCGTCTCTCAGTTCTTTTTTGGAAACGACGCGGGTTTGAACGTCCAGCTCATCGTATCCGACAAACGTGTCCTTCGCGACAGCATCGCCAGTCCAGCCGCCGGTCAGCTCGTCGCCCTCGACCGTCAGCTTGCGCGCGCGGCGCTCTTCCTGCGACATCGTGCGCTGCGCTTCGAGCGCCGCCTCGAATCCCGCGACGTCCACGGTGTAACCGCGCTCGCGCGCCATGAGCTCCGTCAGATCGAACGGGAACCCGAAGGTATCGTAAAGCCGGAACGCATCGTCGCCGCTGATCGTGTTCGGACCATGCGCGCTGTCGAGTGGCGCGATCTCGTCGAAGCGCGTCATGCCGCCCGCGATGGTCGCCAAGAACCGCTCCTCTTCCCCGCGCGTTTGATCCAACAAATAGCGCTGGCGGTGCTTGAGCTCGGGGTAGACGTCGTGCATGGTATCGATCACGGCCTGCACAACGTTCACCAATGTCGGCTCGTTCCGGCCCAGCAACCACGCGTGACGAACCGCGCGCCGCAGAATGCGGCGCAGGACGTACCCGCGGCCTTCGTTGGAGGGCGTCACGCCATCCGCCAACAAGAACGCGACCGCCCGCGCGTGGTCGGCGATCACGCGATACGAGGCGGGATCGTCGATCGCGCGACCGATACGCACGATAGGCGCGTTTGGGTCGCGCCCACGGTAAGGCCGGCCCACCGCCTGTTCAACAGCCGCAATCAGCGGTGCAAATAAATCCGTGTGATAATTGCTGGTGACGCCCTGCAGCGCCGCCGCGATGCGCTCGAGGCCCGCGCCGGTGTCGACCGATGGCTTCGGCAGCGGTACGAGCTCGCCGTTTGGCTGGCGGTCGTACTGCATGAACACGAGGTTCCAGAACTCCAGGAAGCGCCCCTCTTCCGCGCCCTGAACGAACGCCTCTTCCGAGAACGTCTCGCGATCCGTCTCGGTCCACTCACCAGTCGAGCCCTCGGGGAACCGCCAATCCTTCGCGTACGCGACGAGGTCGACATAGATCTCCGAGCACGGCCCGCATGGCCCGGTGTCGCCCATCTGCCAGAAATTGTCCGCCTCACCGAGCCCATAGATCCGCGAATCCGGCAGCCCCGCGATCTCGCGCCACAGCGCGCGCGCCTCGTCGTCCGGGCGATACACGCTGACGCGCAGGTGCTCGGGCGCGAACCCGAGATCCCGCGTGACCAGCTCCCACGCGAACGCGATGGCGTCGCGCTTGAAATAGTCACCGAAGCTGAAGTTCCCGAGCATCTCGAAGAACGTGTGGTGCCGATACGTCCGGCCCACCTGCTCGAGATCATTATGCTTACCGCCGGCTCGCACCACCTTCTGCGACGTCGTCGCGCGACGCTCGGCTGGGGGTTGTTGCAGGCCCAGGAACACGCGCTTGAACTGCACCATCCCTGCGTTCGTGAACAGCAACGTCGGGTCGTCGCTTGGTACCAGCGACGAGCTCGGGAGCAGCGCGTGACCGTGCTTCTGGAAGTATTCCAGGAAGCGCTTACGAATTTCCTTCGCAGTCAGCATCGGCATTTCAAGAACAACAGCAGTTGGGGGGTCCGGGGGGCGTAGTTGCAGTTTGCCCCCCGGAGGAGAACCGACCAGTCGAGCAACGCGAAGCGGTGCATCGACGAGCCGCGGAGCGGCTTACGAACGAATATACCTGCTATTTCAGCACCGCATCCACCGTCCTGCGAACGATGTCGGGACTGTACCCACGGCGCGCGAGGTAGCCGTACAGTCTTCGGCGCTGGACTGGCGCAGGCAAATCGGTCAGTTGCGACGCGCGCTTGCGTGCAACCTCCATGGCGACCGCCGCCTCATCGATCGCCTCATCGGCGAAAACCTCATCGACAGCCTCGGTCGCGATATCGGCCGCGACCCCCTGACGCCTTAGTTCCTGCTCGATGCGCCGGGCCGAGGTGCCGCGGGAACGCACGCGCGAGCGCGTGACGGTCCGCGCGTGCGCGGCATCGTCGACGAACCCACGCGCGGTCAGCGCGGCGAGAATCCGTTCGACGCGGTCAGGCGCGGCACCATCACGCCGCAGACGGCGACGCAGCTCGGTGGCCGACCGAGACCGGGCGGCGAGGAGACGGACGGCGCGATCATAGAGCGCGCAGTCCGCGTCGGCCTCGGAGAGGATGGTGGGATCGATCGTCGCGCCGACACGAAGCCCGAGGCGTTCGACATCGTCTAGCGCCACGATCGCCGCCGGCTGGCCATCAACGAGGATGGCTAGCCGACCCTCGCGTCGGGTCTCAGGAACAATCGCGGTGATCATCGGTCGCAAGGTGCTCTTGGGGGGTCCGGGGGGCGTAGTTGGGGTATGCCCCCCGGAGGCGAACCGATGTGCATTTGCGGCGACAGCCGAAAATGCGTAGCGCGTAGCGCCGGTCTTTTTGGATGTGCGGCGAAGCCGCACATGCAAAAAGGCCGAGGAGACGGTGGGCTTTGCACACTACAGGGATCCGGGCCCTGTAGTTCACAAAACGTTAGCGCTCCTCGGCCCCAATGGCCTAGCATACCGTTGGCGGTCAGTCGTCCGTCGCCGCCTCGCCGGAATCGCCGGCGCCGACCATGTCCGCCCGCATGCCGAGCACCACCTTCACCTTTTCCTCGACCTCGGCCATGAGGGTCGGGTTGTCCTTCAAGAACATCTTCGCGTTCTCGCGCCCCTGCCCGATCCGCTGGTTGCCGTAGCTGTACCAGGCCCCCGACTTCTCGATGATGCCGCTCTCGGCGCCGATATCGACCAGCAACGACGTATGGCTGATCCCCTCGGCGTACATGATGTCGAACTCGGCCTGCTTGAACGGCGGCGCGACTTTGTTCTTCACGACCTTCACACGAACGTGAGACCCGATGACGTCCTCTTTCTCTTTGACCGGCCCAATGCGCCGGATATCCAACCGAACCGACGCATAGAACTTGAGCGCCTTGCCACCGGTCGTCGTCTCCGGATTCCCGAACATGACGCCGATCTTCTCGCGCAACTGATTGATGAAGATCACGGCGCACTTGGACCGCGCGATCGCACCGGTGAGCTTGCGCAGCGCCTGACTCATGAGGCGCGCCTGCAGACCCACGTGCGAGTCGCCCATGTCCCCTTCGATCTCGGCCTTCGGCACAAGGGCCGCCACCGAGTCGATCACGATGACGTCCACCGCGCCCGAGCGCACCAGAATCTCGCAGATCTCGAGCGCCTGCTCGCCCGTATCCGGCTGCGAGATCAACAGATTCTCGATATCGACGCCGAGCTTCTTGGCGTACTCGGTATCGAGCGCATGCTCAGCGTCGATGTACGCGGCGACGCCGCCACCACGCTGCGAGTTCGCGACGACGTGCAAACACAATGTCGTCTTACCACTCGACTCGGGACCATAGATCTCGGTGATGCGCCCGCGCGGAATCCCGCCGACGCCGATCGCCGCGTCGAGATTGATCGCTCCCGTCGATACCGACTCGACGCGAACGCGCGGCGCATCGGGACCCATCCGCATGATGGAGCCCTTTCCACAATTCTTTTCGATCTGCGCGATGGCCAGGTTCAGAGCTTTTTTGCGATCATCGTGCACAGTCGGCACCGCCATTGTTCAACGCCCCAAGAGTTTGGTGGGAGCCCACGCCTGGCCGCGTGTGAGGGCTAAATCTACCCCCCGTAGGCGGCCGCCAGAATACCCCGAACAAAATGCGAACTCCAGAGGCGAAAATCAACCGTCATGGTGGAAAACATGTGCATTTTCCACATGGAAAATTTTCACGCATTCTGGAGTTATCAACACCGCGATCACGTCTATCCGGTACTCCATACCGGACCGCCCGAATCGCGCCATCCAGACCAGCGCTGAGCGCCTCAGCTGCTGGAGTTTATAGAAATCCACGGCGCTCGCTGGCCCACCAAAGCTGAGGTCGGTTCGCGTCTTTACCTCCACAAACGCGACCGTCCTCCCCCTCTGGACCACCAGGTCCAAGTCCCTATGGCCGTTCTGGAACCGGTGCGCCAGCACGCGCCAGCCGCGCTGTACCAGCCAGCGGGCGGCGATGCGTTCGCCGAGGAGGCCTAAGATTTGGGCTTCGGTGAGCACGCCGCACGATAAAACCGGCGGCAGGCTTCCCTATCATCCCTGCTTCAACTCTTAGGGCCGCAGATGCGATCGAGGTCCTCGAGGCCAGCGAGGACTTCGCGAGGCTTGGACGGCTTGGCGGCGTCGCGAGGGCCTAGTATGCCGGCATCCTCGAGTTGGTCGATGATGCGAGCGGCGCGGCCGTAGCCGATCTCGAGCCGGCGCTGCAGCAGCGAGGTCGAGCCCTGTTGGTTCTGGATGCAAGCCGCGGCGGCTTCGCGGAACAGGTCATCCCGATCGGCGGGGTTCGTCTT
>DASRDS010000147.1:0-48369 GCA_035652495.1 Gemmatimonadaceae bacterium | reverse complement strand
AAGGCGTCGAGAGTCGTGGTGCTCGAGCCGTTCGTCCTCAAGACGGGCGCGGTGGATGCGTCCTGGTGGCCCGAGTTCGACGTGCGTCGCGCGGCCGCGGCTCGCGTGGCTCAGCGGGCGGGAGCGACGTTCGTGCCGCTGCAGCAGGCGTTCGAGCAGGCGGCGGCGAAGGGTGGGCCGGCGTATTGGCTATCGGATGGTGTTCACCCGACGCCGTCGGGTCATGCGCTGATCGCGGATCGGTGGCGCGAGGTCAGCGGTATCCTGCCGCCTGCATCGTGAAGAGCTCGGAGTAGAGGCCGCCCTTCGCGACCAGCTCCTCGTGCGTACCCTGCTCGACGAGATGCGCTTTACTGAGTACGAGAATGCGATCCGCCATCCGCACGGTCGAGAACCGGTGCGAGATGAGAATCGCCATGCGCCCTCGCGTCAGCTCGGAGAACCGCTCGAACACCTCGTACTCGGCCCTGGCGTCCAGCGCCGCGGTTGGCTCGTCGAGAATCAATAGCTGCGCGTCACGCAGGTACGCCCGCGCCAGCGCGACCTTTTGCCACTCGCCGCCAGAGAGGTCGACGCCGTCCTCGAAGCGCCGCCCGAGCATCTGGGCGTAGCCCTTCGGCAGCCGCGGCAGCAGCGTATCCGCCAAGGAATCGTGCGCGGCCGATTCGATCTTGGGCGGCACCGGCGGCGCGGCGCCGTTCTCACTCGCCACGGCGTGCTTGAGATAGTCCTCGGTCTGATCGATGCGACCGACGCCGATGTTCTCGTCGAACCGCATATCGTATCGGACGAAGTCCTGGAAGATGACGCCGATGGCCTGCCGCAACTCGGCGACGTCGTACTCGCGCAGATCGACCCCGTCGAGCCAGACGCGCCCTTCGGTCGGATCGTACAAGCGCGCAATCAGCTTGGTCAGCGTCGTCTTCCCCGCGCCGTTCTCGCCGACGAGCGCGAGCCGCTCGCCCGGTCGCAGGGTGAAGCTCACGTGCCGAAGGGACCACCGCTCGGTGCCCGGATACTGGAATCCCACATCCTCGAACACGAATCCTTCGCGGATGGGACGCGGGACGGGCCGGGCGTCCTGTTGGTTGATAATGGTCGGCTTGATCTCGAGGAAGAGGAACAGGTCGCGGAGATAGAGGACCTGCTGATACACCTCGGTCGCGGTCAACAAGAGTCGCTGAATGATATCCCGACTCTGCGAGAACGACGCCGCCAAGAAGGTCATCGTTCCGATCGTCACGAGCCCGCGGACGGTGTCGTAGATGATCAACCCGTACGCCGAGTAGTAGCCGAACGTACCGAGGAGCGATAGGGCGGCGCTGACGGCGGCGCGCTTCTGGGACAGCGATCGGTTCTCCTCGTAGAACTGCTGCGCGAGCGCGCGATACCGTTCGGTCAGCCACGGTGCGAGCCCGAACATCTGGACCTCTTTCGCGGTCCGGTCGCTCGCGCCGACGAATCGGAGATACTCGAGGAGGCGACGCTGCGGCGTCCATCGGAAGAGCAGGGAATACCCGAGTCCCGCGAAATGCGTCTCCCCGATGAAGCTGGGCAACACCGTGCCCGCGAGCAGCAACAACAGCCACGGGTTGAACACGATCATCGCCGAGCTCAGCGTGATGAGCGTCACCACGTCCTGCGCCATCGCCAGCGCCTGCGAAAAGAGCGTGATGCGCCCGGTCGACTCGCGGCGCGCGCGCTCGAGCAAGTCGTAGAACTCGGGATTCTCGAATTGCGCCAGATCGAGCGTCGCCGCGTGCTCCATGATCCGCACGCTGGTCTTGTTGGCGAAGAGATCGCCCATCAAACTCTCGACGAGAATCGACCCGCGCGCCAAAAGGTCGCTGGCGATGGCGATCGCGATCGCCGAGAGGAAGAGGTGGACGAGGAGCGGCCAGTCGGCGCCATGCAGCCGGGAGCCGACGACCGTGTCGACGATCAACCGCGCGATGTAGAGCTCGAAGAGGGGCGTCAGCGAGCGCGCCAACCGCAGGATGATCATGAGGACCGAGAGCACCGGACTGGTGCTCCAGATCAGCTTTATCAACTGCGGGAAGTACCGGAGGGACTGAATACGCTCCCGCAGGGTCTTTTTCGCCGCAGGCGTGGTCCCACTACTGGGAGAGGGAGAACCGTAGACCGGTACTTCAGCTGTCGAATAACGAGGGGGCATGCGGCGCGGCTAGAGCTTGGTTCGGTTATCTTTTAACAGGACACAAGTATCGTGCTCAGGAGGCGTGAATGCGAACGGGCAACAAGGCACTCGTAGCTGGCATTGTGATCGGCATCACATCGCTCGTGCCGATGGCGGCCCGAGCACAGGATGCGCTCGCGGGTGCGAAGGCTGATCTCCGACGGCTTGTCAGTCTGAACGAGGTGTACCACGCGAAGAACAAGAAGTACGCAAGCAACGTGTCAGACCTGTCGTCGTTCAAGCCTTCGGCCGGTGTAACCGTTACCCTTGGCGCGGCGACCGCGAATGGCTGGTCGGGATCGGCAACGTCGGCGAATGCGTCCGGAAAGAGTTGCGTGATCTACGTCGGCCAGGTTCCGCCGCCAAAGACCCAGGCGCAAGGCCTAACTGGCCCGGAAGCCGTCCCAGTTTGCGACAAGTAGTCGTGCACATGCCACACATTTCCTGACAACGTGTTGTCGTTCATGCCCGAATAGAAGGCACGGCCATTGCACACGTTGCCTGGTATCAACAACTGAAACCAGGAGACTAAATGAGCCGCACCCAGTTCGACGCACAGGTAACGGCGCTCAAGCGCCTGTGGGATACAGATAGTCGCTGGCAGGGGATCCGCCGTGACTACACGGCCGAGGACGTGGTTCGGCTCCGTGGATCGATTCAGGTCGAAGAGACGTTGGCGCGCCATGGCGCCGAACGCCTCTGGAGTCTCCTCAACTCCAAGGACTACGTCCATACGTTTGGCGCGCTGACCGGTACGCAGGCGGTGCAGATGGTCAAAGCCGGTCTCGACGCCATTTATCTGAGCGGTTGGCAGGTAGCCGCCGATGCGAATCTCTCGGGGCAGACGTACCCCGATCAGTCGCTCTATCCGTCGAACAGTGTGCCCAATCTCGTCCGCCGTCTCAACAACGCGTTGCTGCGCGCGGATCAAATCGAGTGGAGCGAGACCGACGGAACGAAGCGCGATTGGCTCGTGCCGATCGTCGCCGATGCCGAAGCGGGCTTCGGTGGCCCACTCCACGCCTTCGAGCTCACGAAATCGATGATCGAGGCGGGTGCCGCCGGTGTTCACTTCGAGGATCAACTCGCGTCTGAGAAGAAGTGCGGACACATGGGAGGCAAGGTCCTGGTGCCCGTCTCGCAGTTCATTCGCACGCTCTCCGCGGCGCGCCTGGCCGCCGACGTGCTGGGTATCCCCACGGTGATCGTCGCCCGCACGGATGCGCTCGCGGCGACGCTGCTGACGAGTGATGTCGATGAGCGCGACACGCCGTTCATGACGGGTGAGCGCACGGCCGAAGGCTACTATGCCGTGAAGGGATGCATCGAAAGCGCGATTGCGCGGGCGATCGCCTACGCGCCGTACGTGGACATGCTCTGGTGCGAAACCTCGACGCCCGATCTGGACGAGGCGCGCGAGTTCGCCGAGGCGGTGCACAAGGCTCACCCCGGCAAGCTCCTCGCCTACAACTGCTCGCCATCGTTCAACTGGAAGCGGCATCTCGATGAGAAGACCATCGCCACATTCCAGCGCGAGCTCGCCGCCATGGGCTACAAGTTCCAGTTCATCACGCTCGCCGGCTGGCACCTGATCAACCTCGAGACGTTCGAGCTGGCGTCCGCGTACAAGACCGATGGCATGAAGGCCTACGTCGAGGTGCAGGAGCGCGAGTTCGGTCGTGAGCGCGATGGGTACACGGCGACCAAGCACCAGCGTGAGGCTGGCACGGGCTACTTCGATCTGCTGCTGAACACCGTTACGGGTGGCAAGGCGTCGACCGGCGCACTCGCGGGCTCGACCGAGCGCGAGCAATTTCACGACGAGACGCCCAAGCGCCGGAATGGGGCGCTCGTTTAGGGCGTGTAGCGAACGACCAGATAGCCCCGCAGTTTGTACTTGTACGGATCGTCGATCGAGTACCCGGCGCCGGCAGTCGCGTCCACGCCGGGTACTCGGACGAATCCGAGTGGCGGCACGACATATCGCAATTCGGCCCCGTACACGCGATGCCATCGGTCGAGTTGTGTGCCCTCGAAGTAGAATGACACGGGTACGATGCCAGCGGTCGCGAAGCGATAGTGCAGGAGATAGCGTCCGCCCGTGATCCCAAATGGCAAGGCCGGATCCACGATGCGTTGGGTGAGCAGGGCCGAATCGGTGAGCGGCGCCTGAACCCCACCCAGTACGAACTGCTCATACGCGGGCGCTGCATGATTCACGATCCCGGCCGCGAACGTTCCAAGCGCGGCGACATCGCGCGTGCCGATGTGGGCTCTCACCGTACCCAGCAGGCGAGCCCAATTTCCGCCGTCGGTGCGCCCGGTTGCCCCCGAGAGTGTCCCGCCCCAGCCCAGGATGCGATCGTCAGTGGTGGCGTCGGCATTCGTCGCGGCTGAGGCGAACGCGAAGGTGCGGCCGGCCGCGCCTTGCTTGCCGGCCGAGAACCCGAGACGGTACTCGTCCACGTGCCAGCTTCCCGCGGCGGGCAGGCTGGCGGCGAACGCGAGCCCGTGATATTCCACGGTGTTGTCCCAGGTACCAAAGATCTGTCCATCGATCTCCACGGGCCATCCGCGCCACGCGGCTCCGAGCGACACGCCGCGCCAGGTTGGTCGATCGCCCAACGAGCCTTGCAAAACCCATCCGAGCCGGCCCGCGGGATCGCTGCTCGCCACACCCACGGTCACAAACCGGTCTCGCGCCGCGAACGCGCCGCCTCCGACCAGTCGATAACCCCGCGGTTGGATACCGTACGCGTACGGTCCCTGGACTGGTTCCTGACTGATGGTCACCGGCGTTACAGGCGCGGGGACCGCGACAGGCGCAAGCGTGTCGGGCACCGCCAGCGCTGTCCCTTCGCGAGCCGTCGAAAGCACGGCCTTCTGAACCACGCGGCCGGTTGAGTGTGTCGTCAAAAAATAAACCGTAGAATCGCTGGCGGCCGGCGATGAAATAACGCCAAGACCGGCGGCGACAATGCGAGTCGTATTCGTCGCGAGATCGATGATCTCCAGATGCTCGACCCCGCCAGCCTCGGAGACCGCGATCACAGATCGCCCATCAGGCGTGAACACCGGATCGTAGCGATTCGCGCGATCGTCAGGTCCGATGCGATGAACGGTGCTGTCGACCAAAATGATCGACCAGCTGTGCCCATCGTGCATAGCGACCGCGATCGTATGCCCGTCCGCGCCCAGTCGGGGCCCGTCGTACGTCGTGTCCGGCGACCCGGCGCGCAGGAGATGCACCGATCCATCGACGAGACTGACCGACACCAGATCACACACTCCATCATGACACCGCACGGCCGCCGCCGTCCGACCGTCACGCGATGGATCAGCGGCATGCACACCCGCCCCGTACGTCACGCGTCGCACGGTGCCCTGACGAAGCGACCAGAGAAAGAGATCGCGCCGAAACGCCCCGTCGGCGCGGCGTTCGAGACGCGAGACGAGGATCGACGGCACGGAGTCGCGCCCAATAAAACGCGGCTCATCGAAGCCGCGATTGTGTGCCGATGTGAGCTGTGCGATGACGTGGCGTCGGGGCGGTCCAAAGTCGATCGCCGGCACATCCCGCGGATCTTTCTCCAGCAGTTCCCGCCGCTGTCGCGCGATCGTCGTATCGGCGCCGGCCCACGCCGCGGTCGTCGACACCACGATGCGCGTGGATTTCCCGCGTGCTCGCAGCGGGATCGCGATGAGACGCCCATTCGCCGAGACCGTCGGCGCCCCAGTGTACCACGTCGTGCGTTGGAACGTCTCGCCGGTATCAATCCCGGATGCGGCGAGCGCGGCCTGAGCTTCGAGGGCCTTGCGCGTGAGCTCGACGGTAAATCGTCCGTACAGCTCATCCGGCGACTCTCCATAGACACCCATGAACGCCTCGCCGAACGTCCGCTCGCGACGAGCGGTCATGCGGCGCCAGACGTGGGGCAGCGTAGAATCGCCGTGCGTCGAGGCGAGCCATTCCAGGTACGCCGAGCCGGCGAGATACGCGAGCTCGCCGCCCTCGAATCGCGGCGAGCCGTCGAGCTGGCCGTACGTCGGCAGTCGGCCCTCGAGCGCCATGATGCGCAGAATCGCGGCGCGCGCGGCACTGTGCGGTCGGCCGTCGCCAGTGACGCGCCCTTCGACATACGTCGCATAGCCCTCGATCACCCAACGCGGAGATTCCGCCGCGATGGGGCTGATCTGGGCGGGCGACAGTCGCGTCAGCAGTTGTTCCCAGGGGTTGCGCGACGGCATCGTCAGGTGCGCGATGTGCGTGTACTCGTGCGTGATCAGCGTCTGGCCCCAGTCGCGATAGTTGCCGATGTCCTCGGACGGCTCGGGGGGCGCATCGAACAGCACGATGGTGGGTGCGTCGAGAAACGGGAGCGCGAATCCATTCGCGCTGCTATAGGGGTCGTCAATCAGGACAGTAACCCGACGCCTCGGCCCACCACCCACGACCGAGTCGACTGACAATCGAACCGATTCGAGCCGTCGGGCTATATCTAGCGACCACGCGCGTGCCGATGCCGGATAGTGAACCGTGAAGTGGGTCGTCCGAACCGTTTCCCAATGCTGAGCGGGACGCAAAACCGTTTGCACCACGAGCGACAACGCGGCGAGAGCCAGATGCGGCATCGGGACAAGATAGTCGGTGTATGGCGATACTGATCGGCGTTGCCGGGGACTCCGGCTCGGGGAAGACCACGTTCTCAGCCGCGCTCGCGCACAAGATTGGCCCCTCGCGCGTGACGTCGATCTGCCTCGACGATTATCACCGATACGATCGCGCCGAGCGTGCCCGTCTGGGGATCACGGCGTTATCGCCGGACTGCAACCGACTCGATCTCATGGCGCGGCATCTTCATGCGCTTCGTGCCGGCCAGCCGATCGTCAAGCCCGTCTACAATCACGCGAAGGGGACGTTTGATCCGGATGAGCAACTCGTTCCAAACGAATTCGTCATCGCTCGCGGTCTGCTGGCGCTCCATACCGAAGACCTCCGCGCCGCGTTTGGGCTCACCGTCTTTCTCGATCCTGAGCCGGCGCTCCGCGTGCAATGGAAGATTGCCCGCGACACCGCGAAGCGCGGGTATACGGTCGAGCAGGTGATGAAGGAGATCGAACGTCGCGAGAGCGATGTCGAGCGCTACATCTTACCCCAACGCGGGTACGCTGACGTCGTTGTTATTTGCGGCGCGATAAGCCATGGCCTTGAGCCGGGCGATGCGGATAGCCATCGGGGGATGCGTAGCGAGCAGGTCGGCTAGCTTCCCCTCGCGATTGGACACGGCGCGGCCGAGGGGATCGGCGATGCACAGGTGGGCGGCGCCGCCCTTGATGACGCTCGAGGGAATATCGGTGTGCTCGATCTTCTCGAGCGCCGACGCCAGCGCGGCGGGATTGCGCGTGAACTGCGCGCCGGACGCGTCGGCCAGATACTCCCGATCGCGGCTCACGGCTAACGCGAGCAGCCGTGTGACCAACGGCGCCAGCATCCAGCTGATGATCCAGATGACGAACAGCACGGCGACGAGTGCGCCGTTTGACCCGCCTTCCTCATCGCGATCGCGCCCGCTCGAGCCCCAGGGCATGAACCGCCAGGCCCCATTCGCGACCAGCGCCACGACGCCCACGAGCGCGGCCAGCGTCGTCATGAGTCGCACATCGAGGTTCTTCACGTGCCCCATCTCGTGCGCCACCACGCCCTGGAGCTCGTCCCGGCTCACGAGTGCCAAGAGCCCAGTCGTCACCGCCAGACTTGCGCTGTTCGCATCATGCCCGGTCGCGAACGCGTTCGGGTCGGCGTCATCGATGACATAGACGGCGGGCTTCGGCAATCCCGACGCGATCGACATCTCTTCGACGACGTTCATGAGCTGCTTTTCTTGATCCGTGCGCGGATCTTCGAGCTTCCTGGCGCCCGTTGACCAGAGGATCGCCGACGGGCCTATGAACCACGACCAGCCCGTCATGCCGATCGCCAAGGCTATCATGGCCAGCCCGACGAACGGGAAGATGTGGTGATGAGCCGGCGGCGCGTTCTTCGTGGCGAGATACCAGATGAAATCGCCACCGAATCCGAGCCAGGCGAAGAAGAGCACAAACAAAAAGACCACCCGACGCGACTTGCGTCGGTTGGCCTCTTGTTGTGCGAAAAGGTTCGCGGATTCGGCCACGAGGGGATCCCGTTTCCCCTTTCCCTATTTCCCCATGGACAAATCAACTTTCACATTCTCGCGCTCGGTCACGTCGGTAATTTCCCACAGCTCGGCGTTCTTCGCGCCCGCCATGCCGGCGACCAGCGACGTCGGAAACTGCTGCTGCTTGGTGTTGTACTCGGTGGCCGTGTCGTTATAGAGCTGACGGGCAAACGCGATCTTGTTCTCAGTCGACGTCAGCTCTTCCTGCAGCTGCGCCACGTTGCCCGTGGCCTTGAGGTCGGGATACGCCTCGACGACCGCGAACAGCTTACCCAGGGCGCCCGTCAGCTGCGACTCCGCCGCCGCCGTCTGTGCAACGCTCGGTCCGTTCGGACCACCGGCACTCTGGACGGCGATCGCCTTATTCCGGGCGCTGATCACGGCCTCCAGCGTGTCCTTCTCGAACTGCATCGCGCCTTTGACCGTGTTGACCAGATTCGGAATCAGGTCATGCCGGCGCTTGAGCTGCACATCGATCTGCTTCCAGGCGTTGGCCACCTGGTTCTTGAGGGCGACCAGTCCGTTGTACGCGCCGATGACCCAGAACGCCAGCGCGGCGACCACGACCACGAGCACGATCACGGGCAGCATCGAAAAGCTCCTGGAGTGTCAGGTCCCCTTTTTCGTCAGCTTATCGAGGACCTTCGTGATGGGCATGATGAACAAGGGCGTCAAAAGGCCGCCCAGTACGACGTTGACCCACGTGAGGGCGATGAAGTAGCAGCCGATGCCAACACCGACCCACAGCGTTCCCAGCGGACCATGATTCTCCATAGCTTAAAAGTCTATGGTTCACGACGCCGTCGCGAAAGCTCTCGCCGGAAAGCCCCGGGTCGTCCTCGCCGTCTCGGGCGGCACCGATTCCATGGCACTGTTGCGGGCGGCCGCCGAAGTCGCTCCGTCACGCATCGCTGCCGTTGCCACATTCGATCATGGGACGGGCACGTTCGCCCGAGAGGCGGCGGCGTTCGTCACCGAGCAAGCCATGGCCCGCGGAATTCGCGTCGTCGTAGGCAGCGCCAGGTCGGTCGGGCGAACGGAGGCCGAGTGGAGAGCAGGTCGCTGGACGTTTCTGCGCGGTGTGGCGCGCGAAGCGCGCGCGGCAATTGTCACGGCCCATACGAGAGACGATCAAGTCGAGACGGTCGTGATGCGGATCATGAGGTCGGCTGGGGCAAGAGGGCTGGCGGGTCTCTATGCCGATTCGGATGTCATACGTCCGCTGATCGACGTATCGAGAAGCGAAATCGCGGCCTATGTACGAGACCGAAATATCCCGGTAATAGACGATCCGACGAACGCATCCCGCCGTCACCTGAGAAACAGAATTCGGCTCGATCTCTTGCCCGCGATCAGGCGAGAAAATCCGGAGTTTGAGCGGGATGTGCTCGAATTGGCGCGCCGGGCCGCGGCCTGGCGATTTGAAGTCGAGCAGCTCGTCAAACGGTTCTGTCCAGTCGACCGAATGGGCGACCGCTTCGCCGTTGCGGCCGCCGATCTGGCGGGGTATGATCCCGCATCGCTCGCCATCATTTGGCCCGCCATCGCCGCGCGGGCGGGCGTCACGCTCGACTGGCGGGGAACCTCGCGCGTGGTCGCGTTTACGACTGGGGGACGGGTGGGCTCGTCAATACAGTTGTCCGGCGGCGTCGAGGTCGTGCGCACGCGAGCGCAGTTTGTCATCCGGCCCTGATCCGCGGCTCGGCGGGCGTTCGCTCAGCCGAATCGTGTTCGACGAGTCGACAATCGCACGGCGAGTTGGCGAACTCGGGGACGAGATCACGGATTACTATCGCGAAGGGGATCTCCTGCTCCTAGGCGCTCTTAAGGGGAGCATAATCTTCTTCAGCGATCTCGTCCGTCGTATCGAACGCCCGCTCCAAGTCGACTTCGTGATCGCTTCCAGCTACGGAAGTGGGACCGAATCGAGTGGGGCGGTTCACTTAGTGTATGCCCCCGAGACCAGGTTTGAGGGGAAGCACATATTATTAGTAGAGGATATAGTCGACTCTGGACGAACCCTGAACCGGCTGATGGGCGTGCTGCGCGAGCGGCGGCCCAGTTCGCTTGAGGTATGCGCCTTGCTACATAAGCACATTGCTTCGGCGTTGCAGGAACGGGTCAAATTCGTCGGTTTTGACGCTCCACACGAATTCCTTGTTGGCTACGGGCTGGATCATGCGGAGGATTTCCGCCACCTGCCCTATATCGCGAGCTTATAAGCATGCCAGTACTGCCGACTCCGCCGAACAACGGCAACAATAACAAAAAGAAAGTGAGCTGGGGCAGCATTTCCAAGACACTGTCTTTTTGGATCCTGATCATCCTGATCCCGATCGTCTTCATTCAGTTTTCCAGCGCGCGAAACGACCCCGCGCCGCAGATCATCTACTCGCAGTACGACGCCCAGCTGCAAGCGGACAACATCAAGTCCGTCGTCATCCAGGCTGGTCGGATCACCGGCGAGTTCAAGAACAAAGTCGAGTACCAGGGCCAGGAACGCTCGAAGTTCACGGTCAAGCTTCCGGTCGAAAATTCAGATGAAGAATTGGATCGCCTGAGGTATCACAACGTGCAGATCGAGGCCAAGGGTGATAACCCTGGCATCGGCATGTACGTCATGAACCTGCTGCCCTATCTCTTCATCATTGGTTTGTGGGTCTTCCTGTTCCGCCAGATGCAGGCGGGTGGGGCCAAAGCGTTCTCGTTCGGCAAATCGAAAGCGAAGCTTTTGACCGGCGACACGCCCAAAGTCACGTTCGCCGACGTCGCCGGCGCCGACGAGGCCAAGGTCGAGCTTCAGGAGATCATTGAGTTCCTGAAGGACCCGCAAAAGTTCACGAAGCTCGGTGGCCGCCTGCCGAAGGGCGCTCTATTGGTTGGTCCTCCAGGCACCGGCAAAACCCTGCTGGCGAAAGCCGTCGCAGGCGAAGCTGGCCGACCGTTCTTCTCGATGTCCGGTTCGGACTTCGTCGAGATGTTCGTGGGCGTCGGCGCGAGTCGCGTGAGAGACTTGTTCGAACAGGGTAAGGCTCACGCGCCATGCATCATTTTTATTGATGAAATCGATGCGGTGGGGAGACATCGCGGAGCTGGACTTGGCGGTGGGCATGATGAGCGCGAGCAGACGTTGAACCAGCTCCTCGTCGAGATGGACGGGTTCGAATCAAACGACGGCGTTATTCTGATCGCCGCCACGAACCGTCCTGACGTACTCGACCCGGCGCTCCTCCGCCCGGGTCGCTTCGATCGCCAGATCGTCGTCGATGCGCCGGATCTTCGCGGCCGCGAAGGCATTCTCCGCGTCCACCTGCGGAACAAGCCGGTCGCCGAGGATGTGAACGTGACGACGCTCGCCCGCGGAACGCCCGGGATGGCGGGTGCCGACCTGGCCAACCTCGTGAACGAGGGCGCCCTGCTCGCGGCCCGTCGCAATCACGAAAAGGTGTACATGGCCGATCTCGAAGAGGCCAAGGATAAGGTCATGCTCGGCGCCGAGCGCAAGAGCATGGTCATGAAGGACGACGAAAAGCGCCTCACGGCCTATCACGAAGCCGGCCATGCCGTCTGCGCGATCATGGTCGCGGGCAACGACCCATTGCACAAAGTCACGATCGTCCCGCGCGGACGCGCGCTCGGCGTCGCGTTCACGCTGCCCGAGGATGACCGCGTGTCGGTGACGCGCCAGCAGCTCGAGGCGCGCCTCGCAATGGCCTACGGCGGTCGGACGGCTGAAGAGCTGATCTTTGGCCGCGACCGCGTGACGACTGGCGCGGCGAGCGACATTCAGCAGGCCACGGGTATCGCGCGGCGCTATGTCTCCCAGTGGGGTCTCTCCGACGCCATCGGACCGATCCTCGTTGGCGACAACGAGCAGGAGCTGTTCTTGGGTCGCGAGCTGCAGCATCGCCGGGAGGTCTCGGAAAAGACGGCCCAGCTGGTCGACGCCGAGGTCTCGCGGGTCATCACGAAGGCGTACAACACGGCAAAGGAAACGCTGACGACGCACATCGCGCTCCTGCACAAGGTGGCGGCGGCGTTGCTCGAGCGTGAGACGCTGACGCGCGAGGACATCGCGATCCTCATGCGCGGCGAAGAGCTGCCGCCTCGTCCGCCAGCCGTCCCGCCCGCGCCGCCGGCCCCGGTCACGCCGATTCCGGTCGGCGAACCGCGGCGGTCCGCGCCCCCGCTCCTCGGGGGCCCGGAGGTCGCGCCCGCCTGATCTGGCGCATACGCGGCGGCGATATCGCCCTCGGCCGACCGATCGTGGTCGGCATAGTGAACGTCACCCCCGACAGCTTCAGCGACGGGGGTGACTTTTTTTCGCCCGACACCGCCGTCGCGCACGGCCGTCAGCTCGTCGCCGACGGCGCCGATATCCTCGACATCGGCGGCGAGTCGACTCGTCCCAACGCTACGCCGGTGTTGGTCTCCGAAGAGATTCGACGCATCACTCCGGTTTTTCGGGCTCTCCGTTCGTCCCTCCCCGACATCCCACTGTCAATCGACACCGTCAAAGCCCCCGTCGCCGAAGCCGCCATTGCCGTCGGCGCCTCCATCGTGAACGATGTGTCGGCTCTCCGGCTGGACCCCGACATGGGCCCCCTGTGTGCCAAGTCCGGCGTCGGTGTTGTGCTGATGCACTCACGGGGCAAGGTTGGCGACATGGCCACCTATCAGCACGCTGAATATCGTGATGTGGTGACTGAAGTCAGGGTCGAGCTACTCTCGCGGGTGAATGAAGCACGTCAGGCGGGAATAGACGAGGGATCAATAGCACTCGACCCAGGAATCGGTTTCTCAAAGCGAACCGAGCACTCCATTCGGTTACTGGCGGACCTACCCGAAATCGTCAAGCTAGGCCTGCCAATTCTGATAGGCGTATCGCGAAAGCGATTTATCGGAGAGATTACCGGCGTGACAACGGCCGCCGATCGCGAAGAGGGCACGCAAGCCGCCAACGTCGTCGCATTGACGCTGGGCGCGAGGTTGTTTCGTGTACACGACGTCCGGGGAGCGAGACGCTCACTCGACGTCGCGTGGGAAATTCTCCGCCGCCGCTGACATGGAGCTCCTGGATCAATTTCGCGGCCTAACGTTCGGTTGGCGCGACGCACTCGAGATCGCGTTCGTCGCGTACATCCTGTACCGCGGCCTCCTGTTGGTGCGCGGCACGAGAGCCGTGCAGATCCTGAGCGGTATCGTCGTACTGGTCGTCGTGTACGCCGTCGCGGTCGTGCTCAAGCTTTCGATGATCACGTACCTGCTTGGCCTCCTCTTCACGTACGGGGTCTTCGCGGGCATTGTGATCTTCCAGCCTGAGGTGCGGCAAGCGCTCGCCCACCTCGGCACGTCACGTATTACTCGGTTGCTTCGTGGGATGGCCGAGTCCGAGGTCGCGGATGCGATAAGCGACGCGTTGGAGCGACTCAGCCAGTCGGGCATCGGCGCGATCATCGCGGTCGAGCGCGAAAGTCCGCTGGGCGAGTACATCCAGTCCGGGACGGAGCTCAACGCGAAAGTATCGTCGGACCTGTTGACCACGATCTTCACGCCGTATTCGCCGCTCCACGACGGTGCGGTCATCATTCGCGGCGACACGATCATCGGCGCGGGCTGCATCCTCCCGCTTTCCCAGGCGCCCATTTCCGACCGGTCGCTCGGCACCCGCCACCGCGCGGCGCTCGGTCTCGCCGAGGAGACGGACGCGTTCGTCTTCGTGGTGTCGGAGGAGACGGCGATCATTTCGATGGCCTGGGACGGCCGCCTGACGCGCTCGCTGACGCCCGCTCAGGCACGGGACCAGCTCGCCGGGCGCAGAACTCGGGCCAGCGCTGAAACACCGGCCTTGCCCTAGCTTGCGAGGCGGTGTAACCCGTGATATTTTCACATGTTATGCCGTTTCCAGACTTGGAGGACCGCATCGCCCAAGTCCGGCGACGTGTGGGTCAAGACGTCACGATCATCGCGGTAACGAAGACGTATGGTCCCGACGCCGTCGAGGCGGCGTGGCGTTCGGGGTTGAAGGACGTTGGAGAGAATCGGGTGCAGGAAGCAGTCGCGAAGATGGCGGCAACCCAGGTACCCGTGCGCTGGCACCTGATCGGGCACGTGCAAACGAACAAGGTGAAAGCGGTCGACGGCTTCGCGCTCGTGCACTCGGTCGATAGTGCGCGGCTGGCGGACGCGCTGAACGACTTCGGCGTGGCGCGGGGACGGGCGGTCGACGCGCTGTTGCAGGTGAATACCTCGGGCGAGGTGTCGAAGTACGGCTGGGCACCCGAGGATCTCCGGGCGGAAGCCGAGCGATTGGTGGAACGTCCTGGCGTACGGGTGCGGGGTATCATGACGATGGCGCCGCTCGACGCGCCCGTCGACGTGTTGCGCGCGACCTTTCGTGGCGCGCGAGAGGCGTTGGCGGCCGTGCGCGACGCCGGGCATCCGGCAACGGAACTATCGATGGGCATGTCCAACGACTTCGAGGTCGCGGTCGAGGAAGGCGCCACGATGGTGCGATTGGGAACGATTCTCTTTGGAGCGCGCGCACAGTGATCGATGAGTCATTTCATCTCACCCCGCTGGACGTTCGGCGTACGGAGTTTCCCGCCGCGCTCCGTGGTTACGATCGCGCGCGGGTCGACGAGTTTCGCGATCGGGTCGCGAACGAGCTCGAACGGCTCACCCGGCTCAACCATGAGTTGGACAACAAGGCCAAGGGGTTTCACGAACAGCTGCGGGCCTTCCGCGAACGGGACAAGGCGCTGAACGATGCATTGGTCTCGGCGCAGCAACTGCGTCAAGAGACCCGCGACCAAGCCGAGCGAGAGGCTCAGCTCTCGTTGCGCGAGGCGAAGGCCGAGGGCGATCGCCTGATCGATGCGGCCAAGGCGGAGGTGCGCCGACTCGCTGGGGAGATCGAGGGGCTCGAACGCGCGCGTCGCGCGTATCTCGCTCAGCTGCGCGCGCTGGTGGCGCGTCAGCTTGCCGAGATCGACGCGATTCCGGCCGAGGAGAAAAGCAAGGCGCCGGTGCCCGCGACGACGGGGGCCGCGCAGTCGGCGCCGCCACCTCCTCCTCCGGAGGTTTCGCCGAAAACCACGACGGTTCCGCTGCCCGCCGTTCCTAGCAACGGTGCGGCGCCGGCGGAGTCTGAGGAGACCCCGCGCCAGGCCGTTCAAACGCCCGGTTGGCTCAAAGCGGTGCCGAGCGACAAATGACGTTCCGCACCACGCCTCCCGCGTCCGAGGTGACGCAGGAGCATGCCGCGGTAATGCCTGACGGCATCCCTCCGTATCTCCACGTCTCGGAGCGGATTAACGCCGCGGCCTCGGTCGTTCGCTCGCAGTTCGGCCTGCGCCCCCAGGCCGCGCTGATTCTCGGCACCGGTCTCGGTGGCCTCGCGCGCGAGATCGACGTCGCGGTCACCATCGAGTACGGCGACATCCCGTATTTCCCGCTGTCGACCGTCGAGTCGCACGTCGGCCGGCTGCTCTGCGGCAACCTCGCGGGCAAGACCGTGATCGCCATGCAGGGGCGGTTCCATCGGTACGAGGGCTACTCGCTTCAACAAGTCACGTTCCCGGTGCGTGTGCTGCGCGCGTTGGGTGCCGACACGTTGATCGTTTCCAATGCATGTGGCGGTCTGCGTCCGGATTGGCAGACGGGTGATCTGATGCTCATCTCCGATCACCTCAATTTGCTCGGCGACAACCCGCTCATCGGCCCAAATGATCCGGCGCTCGGTCCGAGATTCCCCGACATGTCAGACCCATATCACAAGGGTCTCCGTACGCTCGCTCGCTCCGTGGCGGCCGAGAAGGGCATCGCGCTGCGTGAGGGTGTGTACGCGGCGGTCACGGGCCCGAGCCTCGAGACGCGGGCCGAGTACCGAGCACTACGCACGCTCGGCGCCGATGTCGTGGGCATGTCGACCGTGCCCGAGGTCATCGTCGCCGTGCACGGCGGCATGCGCGTCATGGGTTGCTCGATCATCACCGATCTCTGTCTGCCGGATACGTTGGAGCCAGTTTCGCTTGAACAGATTCTCACGGTCGCGGGGCGTAGTGAGCCGTTCTTGACGTCACTCGTCGCCGGGGTGGTGGCCAAGCTGTGACTGCTGTGGATTCTCCGCGTTCGATGTATCGGCTGCCTCCGTCTTCCCTGGAAGCGGAGAAGGAAACCCTGGCGCGTTGGACCGACGAGCGGCTCTTCGATCAGACGCTCGCGGCCAGCGAAGGCCGGCCGTTCTGGGTGTTCTACGAAGGGCCGCCGACGGCGAACGGGCGGCCGGGCATCCATCACGTCTTCGCGCGCACGATCAAGGATCTTTTCTGCCGGCACCGCGCGATGAGCGGCTATCATGTGCCGCGCAAGGCCGGCTGGGACACGCACGGGCTCCCGGTCGAGATCGAGATCGAGAAGAAGCTGGGGCTCAAGGGCAAGCCCGACATCGAGACGTTCGGGGTCGCCGAGTTCAACCGGCTCAGTCGCGAGAGCGTCTGGCAGTATCGGGCCGATTGGGAAAAGCTGAGTGCCCGGTTCGGCTACTGGCTCGACTACGAGCATCCCTACGTCACGTACTCGAACGACTACGTCGAGAGCGTGTGGTGGGCGCTCGCCGAGCTGTTCCGCCGCGGTCTCCTGTACCAGGGCTTCAAAGTTCTCCCGTACTGCCCGCGCTGCGAAACCGCGCTGTCGAGTCACGAAGTCGCCCTCGGGTACGACGATGAGACGGATCCCAGCGTCTACGTCGCGATGGACCTCCGCGACGGGCGTGCCGACCTGCGTCGACGCATTCTGGTCTGGACGACCACTCCGTGGACCCTCGTCTCCAATGTCGCGCTGGCGGTCAATCCCGATCTCGAGTACGTCGAGATGCGGCGTGGCAACGAGTCGTTGATTCTCGCCGCGGCGCGAGTTGAAGCGCTCCTCGACGAGACGTGGACTGAGATCGGGCGCTTCAAGGGCGCCACCCTTGCCGGACAGGCATATCAACGGCCGCTCGACTGGGTCGCGTTCAAGCCCGAAGGGCAACATGAAATCATCGTGATGGGTGATTTCGTGACCGCCGACGATGGGAGCGGCGTGGTGCACATGGCGCCGGCCTTCGGCGCGGATGACTTCGCGATGATGAACCGGCATGGGCTCGCGTTCTTGCAGCCGGTCAACGTCCACGGTGAATTCGACGCCAATGTTCCCGTGGTGGGAGGCATCGGCGTACGCCATGCGAATGACCAGATCATCGCCGAGTTAAAGCAGCGAGGCTCGCTGTTCAAGGCGGAAGCCTTCACGCACTCGTACCCGCACTGCTGGCGCTGCACGACGCCGCTCCTGTACTACGCCCGCGCGTCCTACTTCGTCCGCACGACCGCGGTCAAAGAAGACATGCTCGCGCGCAACGCGAAGATGGACTGGCATCCGGTCGAGGTCCGTACGGGTCGGTTCGGCGAGTGGCTCGCGGGCAACATCGACTGGGCGATCTCGCGCGATCGATACTGGGGTACGCCGCTGCCGCTCTGGGTGTGCTCGAACGAGCGCGCGCATACGGAGGCGATCGGCAGTTACACCGAGCTGGCGCAGAAGATCGGGCAGCCGCTACCGGAAGCGTTCGATCCGCACAAGCCCGAGATCGATCGCTATACATGGACGTGCGCCCAGTGCGGCGGGACGATGCGCCGCGTGAATGAAGTCATCGATGCCTGGTTCGACTCGGGATCGATGCCGTTCGCGCAATGGCACTATCCCTTCGAGCACCGGCATGTCGTTGAGCGCCAATTTCCGGCCGACTTCATCGCCGAGGGCGTGGACCAGACGCGCGGGTGGTTCTACTCGATGCTCGCGATCGCGACGACGCTCGGTGATGCGCTGCCGAATAATGCCAACGGTCAGGCGTCGCCCTATCGCAGTATCGTCGTCAACGATCTCGTGCTCGACGCGAATGGACAAAAGATGTCGAAGTCGCGGGGCAATACCGTTGACCCGTGGGGCGTGATCGAGCGCCATGGCGCCGACAAGCTCCGACTTTTCTTGGTACGCTCGGCCCAAGTCTGGCTGCCGCGCCGGTTCGACGAGGCGGCGATTCAAGATGTGGTTGGTGGATTTTTTAACAGCCTTCTCAATTCGTACAAGTTCTTCGCCGAGCTGGCGAACCTGACGCCGGAGCCGACGGAAGGCGAGTTGACGGTGCTCGACCACTGGCTGCGCTCGCGGCTCGCTCGGGTGGAACGCGAAGCCAACGCCTGCTACCTGCGGTTCGAGGCGACCGATGCCGCCCGGCTCGTGATGGACTTTGTCGAGAACGACGTCTCTCGCTGGTACATCAGACTGTCGCGCAATCGTTTCTGGTCCGGTGAGCAAGCCGCGTTTGACACGCTGCGAGAGGCACTGGCGGTGGCCTGCCGGCTGATCGCCCCGATCGCGCCGTTCGTGACCGACTGGATACACCGCGAGCTCACCGGATCGTCCGTCCACCTGTCATCGTTCGTGCGCCAATATCCGGACGGGATCGACGACGACCTGGAGCAGGCCATGGACGATGTGCGGGAGCTCGTCGGCGTTGGCCGCACGGCGCGGGAGACCGCGGGGGTCAAGGTCCGCCAAGCACTGTCCCGGGTCGTTTGTGTGCTGCCTCACGGCAAGTCCCGGAAGGGCGTCGAAGCTTTGACACCGTTGCTGGCCAGCGAGCTCAACGTCAAAAGCGTGGAATTTCTCGACGCGGCTGATTCGCTCGTGACCCTGACAGCCAAGGCGAACTTTCGGACGCTGGGTAAGAAGTTCGGGAAGGGGACGCCGTTAGCCGCGGAGGCGATAGCCAAGTTGACCAGCGCGGAGCTGGCGGCGTTCCAACGAGGCGAAGCGCCGATCCACGTGACGGTGCATGGGCAGACGCGAAGCCTGGATCCCGAAGATCTGGTGATCACGCATGGGACCGCCGGTCACCTCGTCGTAGGCGAGCGGGGTGGATACGTGGCGGCCATTGATCCGGCGGTAACGCCGGAATTGGAACAGGAGGGACTCGCACGCGAGGTGATCCGTCAGGTCCAGATTCTGCGAAAGGAGTCAGGACTGGCAGTCAGTGACCGCATTCGACTTGGGGTGTGGGGCGACCCACGCATCGAGGAGGCTGTTGGCGTTCACCGTGACTGGATCGCTGGTGAGGTGCTCGCCCGGGAGCTGATCACCGGGTTTACGAGTGGCCAATTTGACGCGGAGCGCGTCGTGCCGTTGGACGGACGCACGGTGCACCTCGCCTTGACCAGGGAAGTAGAACGATGACATCGCCAACCGTGAAGAAAGCCAAGCCGATGGGGAAGAAGCAGCTCGGCCACTTCGAGAAGCGGCTGTTGGAGGAACGTAAACGCGTTCTCAAAGAGCTCGGCAATTATAGCGAAGCATTCGGCGCGACCATGCAAAATTCGGATGGTGACCTGAGCTCCTACTCGTTTCACATGGCCGATCAGGGTACGGACGCCATGGAGCGGGAGAAGGCGTTCTTATTCGCGAGCCAGGAAGGGCGGTTCTTGTGGCATATTGATGAGGCCCTGAGACGGCTCTATCGTAGTCCAGAGACGTTCGGCAAATGCCACCAGTGCGGGGAAGAGATCGCCTTCGAGCGGCTGGATGCGCTACCGCACGCTCGGTTCTGCATCTCTTGCAAACAGCGTGAGGAAGATGGAAAGAAATAACTCGAATCCGCGAGTCTTCTGGGGGACCTTGGTCACGGTCGTCATACTCGACGTCGTGACCAAGGCGATGGCGGTGGCCCAGCTCGTGCCCCGGCAGCTGCCCCACGAGGTCCTCGGGGATGCGATCCGCTTCACGCTCGTGTTCAACGAAGGCGCGGCCTTCGGCCTCAGGTTCGGCCCATACTCGCGATGGATCTTCCTCGCCGCGACGATCGTCGCGCTGTTCATCCTCGGCCGACTCTATCGCGCGACCAAGGCGGGCGACCTGCCGCGGACGCTGGCGCTCGGCCTCGTGTGCGGTGGCGCGGTCGGCAACCTCATCGATCGCATTAAAAATCCGCTGGGAGTCGTCGACTTCATTGACGTCGGATTCCGCGATCATCGGTGGCCGACGTTCAATGTCGCCGATATGGCCGTCAGCACCGGCGCGATTCTCCTGGCCTGGGTGCTCTGGAGCGAGGATCGGCATCATAGCGCCGCGGTGAGCGCGCCCAGCGAGACTCGCGAAGTCTCGTGAGCGAAGCCGGCGAGGCCGGCGTTCAGCATGAGTTCACGGTGCCGTCCGAGTCGACGGCCCGCCTCGATGTCGCGATCGTCAGCGCCACCGGGCTCTCGCGCAACCAAGCGGCGACGCTGATCGCCACCGGTCGCGTCACCGTCGACGGCCAGGTGCTGCGGGCCAGCTTTCGTCCGCCGCCCGGGGCTCGAGTGGTCGTGCGGATCCCGCCGGCACCCGAGCACCCACTCCTCGCCGAGGACATTCCACTCTCGATCGCGTATGAGGATGAGCATCTCCTCGTCGTCGATAAGCCAGCCGGGATGGTCGTCCACCCAGCCCCAGGCAATTGGAGCGGGACCCTCGTCAACGCGCTGCTCAGTCGGGGCGCGGCGCATCTCGTCCACCGGCTCGATAAGGAGACGTCCGGGTTGCTCGCCGTCGCCAAAAGCGAAAAAGTGCAGCGTCTCCTACAGGGAGCGTTGGCGGCGAGGCGCCTGAAACGTTTGTATGCGGCGATGAGCTGGGGACATCTCGCCACCGACCAAGTAACGGTCGACAAGCCAATTGGCCGCGATCCGCGAGACCGAAAGCGGATGGCGATCGTCACTACAGGTCGACCGGCGCGGACGGACTTCGCACGGTTGGCGCGCTACGACTCGGTGGACCTCCTCCGAGCCCGGCTTCATACGGGACGCACGCATCAAATTCGCGTGCACCTCGCGTCGGTCGGGCACCCGGTGGTGGGCGATGACACGTACGGCGGTGGTGGCGGACGGCGCGTGGTGGCGCTCCCTTCGCATCGACACTTCCTGCACGCGGCGTGGCTTCGCTTCCGTCACCCGATCACGGGCGCCGAGATGGATCTGAGATCGCCATTGCCAGACGACCTTCGCCGATCGCTGGCCGCCGTTTCGCACGAGGACACTGGGCTGCTCGATGTTGGCTTCTTTAGAAGAAACTCCGACGACGACGGATGAGACCGCGCCACGACTGTTGATCTTTGGCGTGGGTGGCCGTCTCTGCGCGTGTGAGTTGGATGCCATTCGTGAAATCGTCCCGTATCGACAAGCCACGCGGCTGCCTGGCGCGCCGCCGTTCGTCACGGGCCTGATCAATCTCCGTGGGACGATCCTAACCGTGATGGATATGGGGCTGAGGCTCGGCGCCTCCCCTATCGATCCGATCAAAGGGTCGATCGTCCTCGCGGAAAGCGGCACCCGCGTCATCGGCCTCGGCGTCGATGAATTGCGCGACGTGCAACGCGTGCCGAAAACGCAGATCGAACCGGCCGAGGGTGAGATCGGCTCGGGGTTGGTAAGCGGCGTCCTCCAAGTGGGGGAGGACGTCGCGATGTTGCTCGACGTGCGGGCGATCATCAAGCAAATCTTCGGGGGAAATCTGTGAGTCACTCAGTGCTCATCTGCGATGACGCGATCTTCATGCGGACGATGGTCGGCGACATCCTGACGCAAGCCGGCTTCGAGGTCGTCGGCGAGGCCGAGACGGGCCTCCAGGCGGTCGAGAAGTACAAGCAGCTACGGCCCGACCTGGTCACGATGGATATCGTCATGCCGGACATGGGCGGCATCGACGCGGTCCGCGAGATCACGAAGTTCGACGCCAACGCCAAGATCCTGATGTGCAGCGCGATGGGGCAACAAGCCCTCGTCGTCGAGGCGATCCAGGCCGGTGCCAAAGATTTTGTCGTGAAACCCTTCCAGCCGAGTCGCGTGTTGGAAGCCGTGCAACGAGTCCTCGGCTGATAGAAAAGTGGACACGTCGCGGTACGCCGAGCTCTTTCTCACCGAGAGCCGTGAGCACCTGTCGGCCATCAACCACGCCCTGCTCGAGATGGAGCAGAACGGGGGGACGGCCGATACCGTAGGCGCATTGTTCCGCGCCATGCACACGGTCAAGGGAATGAGCGCGACGATGGGGTACCACGACGTCGCCGATCTCTCGCACGAGCTGGAAACGCTGCTCGAGCGCGTCCGACGGGGCGAGCTCGCGGTAACATCCCCACTGATGGATGTGCTGTTCAAGGCGGCCGATACCCTCGAGTCGGCCATCGAGAACGCCGTCGCCGATGGGCCTCCCGTCAAAATCGCCAAGATCGTCGAGCGCCTGAAGGCCGCGGGCACCGAGCCGGCCAACGGCAACGGCGGCGCAGCGCCGCGCCGAAATTCCGGCAAGGCCGCGCGTCAAAAAGCGGCGAAGAAAGCGGCGACGCCCTTATCGGTCGGCGCCGTCAGTGCTGACGCCGGCTCGTTCGTCAAAGTCGCCGTGGCCGCCGATGCATCACTCCCTGGGGTGCGCGCCGTCATGGTGCTCAATAAGCTCCGCGCGCTCGGCAAGGTCATCACGATCGATCCCCCGGAAGCCGACTTCGGGCAGGAAGGATTCAACGGATCGTTCTCCTTCACGTTCATTGGCCCGGCCACGCAAACCGAGATCGAGACCGCGATCCGCTCCGTGGGCGATATCGACGCGGTCCATGTGACGGGAGCCCGACGCGGCACGACCGTCCTGCAAGCCGTCGGCAACAACGAAGAGACAGGAGTCAAGCAGCAGCGCCACGTCCGCATCGACCTGCGCCGCCTCGACTCGCTCATGAATCTGATCGGCGAGCTGGTCATCACGCGCGGCCGGTTGTTCGAGATCGCTCGCGGTCTCGCCAACCCGGCGCTCGATGATGCGCTGGCGCAGGCATCGCGGTTGATCGGCGATCTCCAAGATGAAATTATGACGTGCCGCATGGTTCCCGTGTGGCAGGTCTTTGATCGCTTTCCTCGATTGGTTCGGGATGCCGCGAGGACATTGGGAAAGGACGTTACCCTCGAAGTCGAAGGCAAAGAGATCGAGCTCGATCGCTCCATGCTCGATGAGATCGGCGATCCGATCGTGCACCTGCTGCGCAACGCGGTCGACCATGGCATCGAGACGCCGGACGAGCGCACCAAACAGGGCAAGCCCGCCGTAGGCCGCCTGACGCTCAGCGCCGCCCGCGATCGGTCGAACGTGCTGATCCGAGTCTCGGACGATGGCCGGGGCATCGATCGCTCGAAGGTGCTGCGCAAGGCGCGCGACACGGGCCTCATCGATCCCGCGACCCTCGAGCTGACCGACGAAGAGCTGATGCGGCTCATCTCCAAGCCCGGCTTCAGCACCGCCGAAGCGGTCACCGAGATCTCGGGCCGTGGCGTGGGGATCGATGCGGTGCAGAACCGCGTGCGGGCGCTGGGCGGGTCGGTCGACATTCGCACCGCGCCAGGCCGTGGGACGACCGTTACGGCTCGCCTGCCCCTGACGCTCGCGATCATGCGGGCGCTGCTCGCCCGCGTCGAAAACGAAGTATATGCGATTCCCATGGCCCACGTGCGCGAGACGATCTCGCTGGATGGTGCGAACGTCTCGACGCTGCAGGGCAAACCGGTGCTCGTCCTCCGCGAAATCGTCATGCCATTGGTGCGGCTCCGCGACGTCGTCGGCCTGCCAGGGATTCGCGGGACGGTCGGTGACGAGGACGCCGAGCAGGCGATCGTGGTCGAGCTGGGGGATAAAGAGGTGGCCGTGGTGGTCGACCAACTCCCCGGTCAGCAGGAAATCGTGGTGAAGCAGTTCGACGGAGTGCGCGGCGGGCTCAACTTGTTCACCGGCGCCACGATTCTTGGCGACGGCGCGCCTGCCTTGATCGTCGATGTGAGCAGTCTTTTCTAGAGGCCCTGAAATGGAAGACATTCGCTCGTTGAAGGCGATCCAGCTCGATGCGTTGCGCGAGGTCGCGAACATTGGCGCCGGCCACGCGGCCACGGCGCTCTCGCAGATGACCGGCAACACGATCATGATCAGCGTGCCGACGATCAACATCGCGCGCCTGGAAGACGTGCCGCCGCAAATCTCCGGCCCCGAAGAGCCGGTCGCCGCCGTGCTCATGAACATGCTCGGCGACCTGACCGGCCGCACGCTGCTGGTGTTCCCCAGGCCGACCGCCCTCCGGCTGTCCGACCTGATGCTCAATCGGCCGGGCACCAACGGCCAGGGCGATCTCGGCGAGCTGGAACAGTCGGCGATCAAAGAGTGCGGCAACATCCTGAGCGGGGCCTACATGAACGCGCTCAGCGACTTCATGGGACTCATGCTACTCCCGAGTCCTCCGAGCTTGGCCGTGGATATGTCGAGCGCGGTGCTGACGACGGCGTATCTCCAGTTCGGCACCGATCGCGACTACGTGTTCTGCGTCGAGAGCGAATTTCACATGCAGGACTTCAACGAGCGGCTGCGCGGGTTCTTCCTGCTCCTGCCGGACGTGGCCTCGCTGCATGCCATTCTGCGCGCCGTTAAGGTCGCGTAGGCGCGGGTATGACCGCCGTGGCGGCGCCCCCCCTGATGTCCGAGCGGGACCGCGAGGTCCTGCGCTCGTTCGCGCGCCGCATTGATCCATCGGACGCCGGGGCGCACAACAACCTCGGCGTTCTCTACTATCACAAGGGGCTGTACGAGGAGGCCGTCGAGGCCTTCACCCGCGCCCTCGAGCTCGACGCGAAGATGCAGGTGGCCCAGCGCAACCTGGAAATCGCGTACTTCTCGACGGGCTACTACGAGCGGCGCGTCGGCGAGCTGCGCGAGCGCCTGCGCATCACGCCCGCCGACCGTGAGGCCCACTGGGAGCTCGGCCGCGCCTACGCGCTGCTGGGCCGCTCGGCCGAAGCCGTCACCGAGTTCAACGAGCTGCTGCGCTACCACCCGGACGATCTCGGCGCCGTCGTCCAGCTCGGCCTGGCCGAGAAAGCATCGGGCGACCTCGAGACCGCGCAAACGTGGTTCGAGAAAGCGCGCGATCTGGACCCGTCATCCTCGGTCATCCACTTCTACGTCGGCGAAGTCTTATACAACCGCGGGCTCAACGACGAAGCCTTGGCCGCGCTGAATCGCGCGATCGAGCGCAATCCCGATAATCCCGACGCCCACTACTTGATGGGCTTCGTGCTCGGCGACATGGGCCGGCATGACGAGGCGCGCGAAGCGACGAAACGAGCGATCCGGCTCAATCCAACGCTCTCTCGAGCCCAGGCGAATTTGACCCTGGACGGTCCAGGGCCCCGTCGCATCTCGAACCCCGCGGTCGTCGAGCAGCAGCAGATCAAGATGGTCGTGGCCGAGGAAGGCCAACTCGCGCACTACAATCTCGGCCTCGCGTTCCGGCAGAAGGGGTACTACGCCGAAGCCCTTCGCGAGTACCAACTCGCCTTGGATCGTGGTGAAGATGCCGCGCTGGTGCTGCAAGCCATCGCGGAGGTCCAACTGCTGCGCAAAGATGTCGAGGCAGCCGTCGCCACCTACGATGAGCTGCTGACGCATCAGCCCGAAAGCCCGAAGCTCTGGAACGAGCGCGGCGTCGCGCTGCATCAACACGGCAAATACACGGAAGCCGGCGAGTGCTACCAGAAAGCCCTCGACGCTGATCCGCGCTACGCTTTGGCCGCCAACAACCTCGGGGTCTCGCGCTTCCACGCCGGCGAAACCGAAGGCGCCGTCAAGGCCTTCGAGACGGCGCTCGACATCGCCCCCACGTTCGTCAAGGCGCGGCTGAACCTCGCGCTCCTCCTCATGAAGGGGAAGCGCCTGCAACAAAGCCTCGAAGCCTATCGCCAGGTCCTCTTGCACGCGCCCGAGAATGCCGTCGCGTGGAACGGCGTCGGCCTCGTGCTGGCCGAGCTTCGGAAGTTCGAAGATGCGCGCAATGCATTTGCTCGCGCGACGCAAAGCCGCCCCAATTACGCCGAAGCGCATTACAACCTGAGCTTCGCGCTCTCGAACCTTGGCGATTTCGACAGCGCGCTGCGCGAGACCAAGCGCGCGCTCGAGCTGGACCCATACTACGTCCCGCAAAAGTTCGAGCTGGCGATCGATCTGCAGTACGAAGATCCCGATCTGTCGATCGTTCCGGACCTGGGAGGAGCCAGACAGACCTCGGCGCCGATCGAGGAATTCGCGTTCGATGCCAACGTCCTGGATTCGTTGTTCACGGAGCTCACGCCGGCCGCGCCCACCACGCAAGCCGCCGAGACTCCACTCGCGAATCCATACGCGATGGCGGCCGATTATCTGTCAAAGGGTCTCTACGATCGCGCCGCCGCCGAGGTGAGCCGCGCGCTGTTGAGAGGCGGGGATCGCGCCGACGGCATGGCGCTGCTTGGGGATGTGTTCGTCCATCAGGGGCTGCACGGCGAAGGATTGGAGCGATATCGCGACGCGCGCCGGGTCCACGCGACGCACCTGCGCGCGATGATGGGCGAAATCAAAGCCCTGCTCGCGCTCGGTCGGACGCAGGATGCGCGACCGGTCGCCGAAGACTTGCTGGCCGCCGCGCCGGAAGACGTCGACACGCTCTTGTTGGCCGCGACCGCGCGAGCCGCCACCGGGGACCTGGATGCGGCGCTCGCTGCCTTGGCGCTCGCCCGCCGCGCCGCGCCGCAACGCGCTGATGTCGCCCAAAAGATCGGCGACGTGCGCCGGGCCTCGGGCGATCGAAGCGGCGCCAGAGCGTCGTACTACGAAGCGTTGGCGCTCGATGGCGATTTGGCGGTTGTACGGTTTGAGCTGGCGAAACTGCTCATTGGCGACGGACACGAAACGGACGCGGAAGCCGAGTTGATGGCGGCGCTCGATGCCGTGCCGACGTACGTCGATGCCTCGCTGGAACTCGCCCAGCTGTGGCGCCGCACGGGCAAGAAGGAACCCGCGATGCGCGTCGTCATCGAACTGCTGGAGCGCGACATGACCCTGACGCCGGCGCTCCTGACGCTCGGCGAAATTCTCTTCGAGTTGGGCCGACGGAAAGACGCCGCGCTGGCGTTTGCGCGGCTCCGACGCATGGAACCCGCCCACCCGGCGGCCCTCTACTACGAAGGAGCCTTGTTCGCCGAGCAACACCGTTTCCGCGAAGCGATCGAGCGCTGGGAAAAAGTGGTCGAGATCGAGCCCGATGGTCCCTATGGACGCCGGGCCCGACGCGATGGCCGCACCGCCGCGGACCTCGCCAAAATATTCACCAACGGCGCGCGCGCGAACGGGAGGCATTGAGCCATGGCTATCGAAGGACCGCTGCGCGAGCTGAGCATACACGATGTCTTCCAGCTGCTGGACCTGAGCCGGAAAACAGGAGCGCTGCGCGTCACATCAGTGCTCCGCGACAACGAAGGCACCGTGCTGTTCGATCACGGTCGCGTGATCTCGGCCAGCATCCGCTCGAGCCCGAACCCGCTCGGCGCGGTGTTGGTCCGCGCCGGCCGCATCACGGAACGCGACCTGGAACGCGCCCGCAAAATTCAGCAAGACACCGGTGGCACCAAGCGAATGGGCGAAATCCTGCTCCAGATCGGCGCCATTTCGTCCCGTGAGTTGGAGCGCCAGGTGCGGCTCCAGATCGAAACCGTTGTCTTCGAGCTCATGTCGTGGCGAGAGGGGTTCTTCTCGTTCGAAGAGCGCGATGTGGGCAACGCCCAGTTGGAAGCCGCGGTTCACGTGTCGACCGAATCGCTGCTCATGGAGGGCGCGCGCCGCATCGACGAGTGGAGCCGGATCGCCGACAAGGTGCCGCACCTGGCCGTCATCCCCGTCCTCGCTGCCGTCAACGAAAGCCACGCGACGCAGCTGGATCTCTTGCCGAATGAGTGGGAAGTGTTGGCGATCATCGATGGCGTGAACGACCTGCGCGGCATTGCCGCCGCGCTCGGCCGCTCCGAGTTCGACGTCGCGAAAGTCGTCTACGGACTCCTCACGACGGGCATCGTCGAGGTCCGCGGCGGCCGCGGAACGCCGGTCGCCGTGCAGGCCACCGAGGCGCCCGATCCGGCGCGTTACCTGACGTTGGCCGAGGCGGCGCTCGCCGACGGACTGCATGACGAGGCACTCAACATGGCGCGCTCGGCGATCGCCGCCGATCCCCGCGCGGCCGCGCCGCGCCTCATGGCGGCTCGTGCCCTCCGCAAACTCAAGCGCCACGCCGAAGCCGCCGACGAACTGCGTCGGGCGGCGGAAGCCGAGCCGCAGCATCCGCACATCCAGCTCGAGCTGGGCCTGGCGGCGCTCTGTCAGGGCGATTTCCGAAGCGCCGTCGAGATCTGGCGGCAATATCTGGAGGCCGATCCGTCGGCCACCGTGTCACCCCAAGTGCGTCAAGCCGTCGACTCGGCCGCGCAACTGGATCGATTTGTCGAGAGTTATGTCGGCGTCTGACGATATCCGCCGGTGGAGCGACGAGCTGGCGCGCAACCCCGCCAGCATGGTCTTCCTGCCACTCGGCGAGGCCCTGCGCACGCGCGGCCAAGCCGGCGTCGCGCTGCGCGTCGCCATGCGAGGACTGGAGCGGCATCCGTACGATGCGGACGCCCACGACTTGCTCGCCCGGATCTACGTCGATCGCGGCGAGATCGAAAAGGCGCTGGACGAATGGGATGCGGCCATCCGCTGCACGCCCGAGCATGCCGGCGCGCTCAAGGGCATGGGCTTCGTCTGCTTCAACCAAGGCCGCTTGGCCGACGCCGAGCGGTATCTCTCCGAAGCGGCGGCCGCGACTCCCGAGGACGAAGGCCTGGCTATCGCGCTGCGCCGCGTTCGCGAAGAGCTCGCGCCCGCGCCCGCCCCGGCGCCCGATCCTATCGTTGAAAAGGCCGCTTCCCCCACTGAGATCGTAGCGAATGTCGCCGAAGGCGACACCGCAAGTGATCCACGTCAGTTATTTGCGGATCTGATCGGAGTCGCCGATCAAGCCGCGTTACTCCTGGATGAAGATGGCTTAGTGCTGGCGGGTCAGTACGTCGTCGCAGGCGGCCATGATGTTGGTGCAGAAGTCGGCGCGGCACTGAGTGGCATCAGCGATGAAGCACGGAGAGCGATGCGGCATTTGCCGCTCGGCGACTGGCGCACGATCATCTTCGAAACGCAGGCAGCGACAGTCGTCATGGCGCCGGCGCCTCGAGATGGCCTCGCGCTGGTGGCGGCGGCCCCCGAGGTGCCGTCCGGCCTCGTGCGACGCGCACTCGAAAGCGTATCCCAGCGCGCGAAGCGCTGGATGGAGCGCCTGTCATGAGCGCCAGCTCTCCGTTCATCCCGTCGCTCGAACACCTGACCCGTCAGCGCGGGGTCCTCGGCAGCCTGATCGTCAGCGAGACCGATGGCATCGTCATCGATGCCGTGGTCCAAGCAACGGTGAAATCACCAGTCGTCGCGGCCCTCGCCGCGTCGCTCTATCGCCGCGCCCGCCAGTCTGCCCAAGCCGCAGGCCTCGGCGGCGTGAAATATCTCGAGCTGGTCGCCGACGGCGGCCGTCTCTGCATGGCCGGCCGCGACGACCTCGTGGTCGTGCTAGTCACGGACACGCGCGTCGGTGTGGGCCTCCTGCGCGTCGAGCTGCTGCGGACGGCGGCGGAGCTGCCCGAGTGAAAGGCCTCATATGAGTCTCGCGGTTGTCGAGCGTTGGGTCGAAGCACCGCTCCGCCGGTTCGTGGAGGATGCGCAAGCCGTGCTCGCGCTCCTGCTCACGCCGAGCGGCCAGGTGCTGGCGCAGCACGGCTTCACGCGCGCGGTCGACGTGATGTCGGCCTGCGCGCTCGCGGCCGCGATCCACGCTTCGTCAACCGAGCTCGGGCGACAGCTGCAGGGACGGCCGTTCGCCGGATTGCACCACTCCGGGCGGCGCCGCCAACTATTCTTGGCGCGCGCGGACACCCCGCGCGGACCATTTGTGTTCTTGACGGTCTTTGACCAGGCGAGCTCGCTCGGCCTGGTGCAACTCTACTACGATGAGTTCACCGTCCGACTCGGCGATGCGGCCCCGCCGCGGTCGGAGGAGCATCAGGAAGTGTTGGCCGAGAATTTCGAGTCGGAGCTCGATCGCAATCTCAAGCTCTTGTTCAGCCGATAATGTCGCTCGTTAACTATTCCACCCGCGAGATCACGTGCAAGATCGTCTACTACGGCCCTGGGCGGTCGGGGAAGACGTCGAATTTGCATTACATCTACGGGCAGGTGCCGAGCGATCGGAAAGGGAAGATGGTGTCGTTGGCGACGCAGACCGATCGCACGCTCTTCTTTGACTTCCTCCCTCTCGACCTCGGCTCGATCTCCGGCTTTACGACCAAGATTCAGCTGTACACGGTTCCCGGCCAGATCTACTATCAGACCACTCGCCGACTGGTGCTGCAAGGCGCAGACGGCGTGGTGTTTGTCGCCGATAGTCAGACCAGACAATTAGAAGAAAACATCGAAAGTTTGCAGGATCTCCATGCCAATCTCGAAGAACAAGGCGTAGATCCGCGAACCGTTCCCTTGGTGCTGCAATACAACAAACAAGATCTCCCGCGAGATCTCATCTTAGACGAAGCGACGCTCGATGACGCGCTGAATTTCAGAGGCGTGCCACATTTCTCGGCCGATGCGCTGCACGGCGCCGGTGTCTTCGAGACGCTTCGCGGCATCTCAGAGCTCGTACTCAAGCGACTCAGCTCGCCGAACGGAGCTCGTCGCTGATGGCGAACAACCGCTATCGGTTCGACAACTTCATAGTCGGCTCGGCGAATCGTCTGGCCGTTGCGGCCGCCCACGCGGTCGCGGAGTCGCCGGGTAGCGCCTATAACCCGCTGTTCATCTACTCGGGCTCAGGACTCGGCAAGACCCATCTCATGGGTGCGATTGCCCATCATGCCGCGGCCGTACAACCTACCCTGACGCTCGATTATCTGTCGCTCGATGAGTTCGTCCGACAGCTGCATGCCGCGGTGTCGATCGGCCAAGCCGAAAGTTTTCGTCAACGCTATCAGCATGTTGACTTGCTGCTGCTCGACGACGTTCAATTTCTGACGGGCCGGCGCGAAACGCAGAGCGAGATGCTGCGCCTGTTCAACGCGCTGCAGGGCGGCGGCCGCCAGATCGTCATGACGAGCGACCGCCCACCGTCGGACATTGCCGATGTCGACGAGCGCCTGCTGACACGGCTCGCCGGCGGCCTCATCGTCGACATAGGCGCGCCGGACTACGAGACGCGCGTCGCGATTCTCCGGAGCAAGTGCGAGGAGCGTGAAGTCCGATTCGGCGCGGGTGTGATCGAAGCGCTGGCGACGATGACGTTCGGCAACGTCCGGGAGCTGCAGGGCGCGCTCAATCGCCTTATCGCCCATCAGACGCTGGAAGAAGGCGAGCTGTCGGTCGCCGACGTGACGATGCTCCTCGGCGGCACGACCCCACCGCGCGCTTCCGTCGACAAGGACAACAGCGGCGAATACCTTGCGTTTCTCACGGGTGTCCAACGCGTCGTGTCGGAGAACGCCTGGCGCGTCCGGCTCGGCGAGGGCATCGCCTACTGGCGCGGCGAGGGATACCGCACCGGCCCACTCGACCGCCTGATCGACGGTCGCATCGAGCCCGAGGTCGAGCGTGTGCTCACCGAGTACTCGGCCTCGATCGACCGCTTGCGCGCCCTCGAGGCGATTGCCACCGGGGTCGACGCGTCCCTCGGTGGCGCCGACGTCTTTCGTGATCCGGACCGTCTGTCGCAGGCCGAGGCACTCGTCGCGAAGGCCCAGGCGGGCGAGGTCGCGCCCGAGGGGCCATCCCCGGCCTTCACCCGAGATGCGTACGAAGTCGGCGCCGCGAATCAGCTCGCGGTCCGCGCGGCGGACGCGATCATCTCCGACCCCGGTCGCCGCTACAACCCGTATTTCATCCACGGGCCAAGTGGCGTCGGCAAAACCCATCTGATGCACGCCATCGGGAACGGGATCGAAGGGTCGACCTGTCTCGGCGCGCAGCAGTTCGTCGACAGCCTCATCGCCGCGCTTCAAGAAGGTACCGTCGAGCGTTGGCGCGCACGCTTCAGGGCCGCCGGCGCGCTCTTGATCGATGACGTCCATTTTCTGGCCGGCAAGGAGCGCACGCAAGAAGAGCTCTTTCATGTCTTCAACGACATGTACGACCAGGGAAAACAAGTCGTGCTGTCCAGCGATCGTCCGCCGAAAGAGTTGGAAGATCTCGAAGAACGTCTGCGCTCGCGATTCGAAGGCGGTCTCGTCGTCGCCATCCAATCGCCCGATCGGGGCCTGCGTGAAAAACTCTACGCTCGATTCTTGGCACGCGCCGACATTGAGCCGGAGCCGGCGTTGGTCATGTATCTGGCCGACAAACCGGTCACCAGCGTTCGAGAGATCGCCGGAACCATACAACGTCTCATCGCGACCGCCGAGGTCGCGGGCACGGGCGTGTCACTCGAGCTCGCGCAGAGTGAGCTCGATGGGCCCGGATCGGCGCGTGTGCCAGCGCCGAAGACGATGGCGGTCGATGCGTTCTTCCTCGATGATGAAAAAGTGATCTGGGACTGGCCTGAGATGAGCGGCCGCGTGATCGAGGAGTGGCGCTAACATGGCCATCAAAGGCAGTCTCAAAGAAGCCAGCTTGCCCGATGTGCTGCAGTTGCTCGCCATGGGCAAAAAGACGGGCTGCTTGAGCGTCACGCATAGAAACAATTTCGGCTATATCTATTTCGAGAAAGGCCGCATTGCGTACGCGTCCATCGTCAATCGCCGCGACCGTCTTGGCGATCTCTTGATCAAGTCCGGCCTCATCACGCGTGAGCAGCTGGATGTGGCGATCGGATCGCAAGCCGGCGGCCTCAAGGACAAGCGACTCGGCGACATCCTCGTGGGACAGGGACTGCTCACGCGCGACGAATTGCACGAGCAAGTGCGCGTGCAGATCCAAGAAGCGGTGTATTTCCTGTTCACCTGGTCGCAGGGCTCGTTCAACTTCGAGGCGGACATCCGCCCCGAAGAGCAAGACTTCGTCGTCTCGATCAACCCCGAGTCGCTGCTGCTGGAGGGAGCGAGGCGAGTTGATGAGTGGGGCTTGATCAGCAAGAAGATCCCGAGCTTCGATCTCGTCTTCGAGATCGACCGCGAACGAATCTCGCAGAGCGACGTCACGCTGACCCACCAGCAGGAAATCCTGCTGGAGTCGATCGACGGCCACCGCGACGTCACCGCGCTCGTCGATGCCAGCGGCCTCGGGGAGTTCGACGTCGGCAAGGCGCTCTTCGCCTTGATCTCGGCTGGATTCCTGCACCGCGTGGGAACGAGCAAGCCCACCGAGCCGACGGTGTCGGACGCGCGGGTCGAAGAACATCGCAACCTCGGCATCGCCTTCTACAAGACGGGGATGTTCGAGGAGGCCGTGCGCGAGTTTCGGCGAGTCGCCGAGTGCCGGCCCGTGGACCAAGGCGCGCCGTTTTATCTGGGCCTCGTGTTGATGCGCCAGGGCAAATGGCCACTGGCGGCGGACGTCTATCGGGCGGCGTCCCAGGCGCCAGGCGCCAAGCCGGCGGTGTTCTGCAATCTCGCGTACGCGTTGGAACGCCTCGGCGAGTACGACGAAGCGCGCGCGGCGCTCGACGAGGCCGTCAAGCGCGGCGCCGGCAACCTGCCTCAGGTTCGGACGTCGTACGGCGCTTTGGCACTGCGCTCGGGCGATATTGCCGAAGCCGATGCCGTTCTGTCCGCGGCGCGACCGCTATGGGGCAAGCGCCCACCGCCCCCCGCATGGTTTCACTACGCGGGGCTCGCCGCGGCGCTCGCTGGCGATCTCGACCGCGCCACGGAGCTTCTCACCGAAGGGACAACGTTACATCCGCACGCGGCCGCGCTGTTCAATAATCTGGCGGCGGTGGCCGAAAGAAGAGGTGGGTGGAAGGATGCGGCGATGTTTATCGAACGCGGCACGGCGGAGGATCCGGCGCTGCCCCAGCTACACAAAAATTCCGGCGACTACGCGTATCGTTCGGGTCAGTACGATGAGGCGCTCGACGCGTACCAGCGCGCGACGCGACTCAATCCGGCGCTGGGCGATGACGTGTTCTTCAAGATCGGCAATATTCGCTATCGGCGGCGGGAAACCGCCGAAGCGGTGAAATGTTGGGAGCGCGCGCTGGAGTTGGAGCCGGCGAACGCCATTATCCGAAGCAATCTCGACGCGGTGCGGCGGGCCGGATGAGCGACGAAGTCGACTTTCAGCAACTGTTGTCCAAGATCGCGAGCGAACGTCAGTTCCACTGCCAGCACTATAAGGAGAAGTGCTTGCGGCGGCGCATCGGCGTGCGCCTTCGTGCGCGCGGCCTGCACAGCTACTCGGACTACGCCCGGCTCCTCGACGGTGACGCGAAGGAGTACGAGAAACTGCTCGACACACTCACGATCAACGTCACGAAGCTCTTCCGGAACTGGGAGACGTGGGAGGCGATCGCGCGCGACGTCGTTCCCACGATTTGGGACGAGGTTCCGAAAAATCTTCACGTGTGGAGCGCCGGCTGTGCGTCCGGCGAGGAAGCCTATTCGCTGGCGGTGTTGTTTCATCGACATGCGACCAGTGTTCGCGAATCTCACCGGGTGAGCCGCGTGGATATCCTCGGCACGGACATCGACCGCGAATGCCTGTCCGCCGCTACCCGGGGTACGTTCGACGACGACGCGTTCACCGACACCCCCGCCGAGATCCGATCCGCGTATTTCAGCGCGACCGTTCCATCGGTGGTCAAACCCGACGTGAAAGGCCTCGTGCGATTCGAGCGGCGTGATCTGATCCATGGTGATGCCCCACGGGGATTACATCTCATCTCCTGCCGCAACGTCATCATCTACTTCGACCGAGTCACGCAGGAACAGCTCTTCGTTCGATTCCATGATGCGTTGGAGCCCGGCGGATTTCTCGTGCTGGGCAAAGTCGAAACCTTGCTCGGCGCCACCCGCTCGCTGTTCGAGCCCGTGGACGCGCGCGAGCGCATCTTCCGCCGCCGGTGATCGACAACATTCGGGTTAAAGTCGCCGACTACGCCGTCGCCCGCGGCGATGCGATCATCGCGACCATCGGGCTCGGCTCGTGTGTCGCCATCACCGTCTACGACAACATCGCGAAAGTCGGCGGGCTGGCGCACATCCTGTTGCCCACCGAGGGCATGTCGCGCGACACGCACAATCGCGCGAAGTTCCCCGGCTCGGCGGTCCCGCTGCTGCTCGAGGAGATGCGAAAGCTCGGTGCCAAGGGACCGTTCCAGGCCAAGCTCGTCGGCGGTTCGAGCATGTTCGCGTCGCTGCTGCCGCAAGGCGGCGTGAACATGGGGGACCGGAACGTCGAAGCCTGCCGCCGTGCGTTGGGGCAGGCGCAGATCTCGCTGATCGCGCAGGACACGGGCGGCACCTACGGACGCAGCGTCTTTCTCCACATCCGCGACGGCAAAGTCATCGTCCGTTCGTTAGCGCACGGCGAAAAGGTTTTGTGAAAAGTGTTCTTGTCGTTGACGATAGCGCTTTCATGCGCAAAGTCGTCAGTGAGCTCATCGCGGGATCGAACGAGTTCCGTGTCATCGGCACGGCGCGTAACGGATTTGATGCCCTGAAGCAAATCCATACGCTCGAGCCGGACATCGTCACCATGGACATCGAGATGCCGGAGCTCGATGGCATCCAGGCGCTCGGCTACATCATGTCGGAGACGCCGCGGCCCGTCGTGATGCTGAGCGGCGCCGAAACTGATGACTCGCGAGAGCATACGATTCGGGCGTTGGAGCTCGGCGCTGTGGAATTCGTTCGAAAGCCATCCGGGCCGGTGAGCCTGGATCTGCCCAGCGTCCGCGAGCAGCTTCTCGTGGCCCTGCGCGCCGCGGCGTGCATGAATCTCGGCGGCGTGGACGTGCTGGCCAGGCCCAGACAGTCGGGCACGTGGCGGGTTCCGGAGCGGACGGGAGGGGCGACGCGCGTCGTGGTGATCGCGGCGTCCACGGGCGGCCCTCGAGCGTTGGCTGAGGTGATTCCCAATATCACGCCGTCCATTGATGCGGCCGTGCTGGTGGTGCAGCACATGCCCGCCGGCTTCACGGCCAGTCTGGCGCAACGGCTCAACGACATGAGCCCCCTGCGGGTGGCGGAGGCAAAGGACGGAGACCGGATCGTACACAACCGTGTATATCTTGCCCCCGGCGGGTATCACATGCGCGTGGCCATCCGCGATGGGCTGCCGACGCTCACCCTGGACACGGCCGCGCCAATCTGGGGCGTCAGACCGGCAGCCGATCCGCTCTTCCGGTCCGCGGCTCAGGTTTTTGGGTCATCGGTCGTCGGCGTGGTCCTCACCGGCATGGGCCGGGACGGCGCCGAGGGGCTCCGTACTATTCGAGACGCGGGGGGGCAGGGCGTCGTCCAAGATCAGATGACCTCCACGATCTACGGTATGCCCCAGGCGGCCCTCGCGACCGCCGGTGCGGATCGCGTGGCGCCACTCGTCGAGGTGGCGCCCGCGGTCGCCGATTTGTTGGCCGTAGCCGGACGGGCGCATTGAGCACGACGCTGATGCCGTCCGCGTTGTATCAGCTCGCCGACGCGCAGGGTGTGCGCGAAGCGGCGCGCCGGCGCGCGGGCGTCATCGATTTGCTCGTTTTTCGTGCCGGTGGCGAACGATTCGCGGTGGGGTTGGCCGCGGTCGATGAGGTCATCGACACGGGCACCATCACCGCATTTCCTCAGAGCCCGCGGACGATGCTCGGCGTCTCCGAGATTCGTGGATCGCTGATTCCGGTGTATACGCCGGGCCCCGCGCTCGGCGTCGAGATCCGCGAACGCAAGAAAATCGTCGTGGCGCGAGGCCGCGATGGACGTCGGGTTGGCCTCGCGGTCGACGACGCCGAAGGCGTGATGGTGTTCGATTTCGAGACGCTGAACACGTCGTCGGCCCAAGGGATGTTGCTCGGCATCTCTCCGCGCGGGAGTCTATTGGCCGTCGTTGACATCGAGGCGTTGGTCGCCGCCTGCACTACTGATCGGGTCGAGGAGACCTCATGAGTATCACCAACGGGCACGTTCAAATCGTCACGTTCCGTTTAGCGGGCGACCTCTTCGCCGCCGACATCCACGGCGTCGAGCGCGTGTTGCGCCGCCAGGAGTCGACACCGGTCCCCAATGTCCCGGACTGGATCGTCGGCGTGATCGAGTATCAAAAACGCGTCGTGCCGGTGATCGATCTGCGGGCGCGGTTCGAGATGGAGGCGGCCGAGGCGACGAACGAGACGCGGGTCCTCGTGTTCAACGCGGGCGAGCAATGGATCGCCGGGATTGTTGATGCGGTGCTCGATGTCGCCGCGGTCGACAAGACGACCGTGCAGCCACCGCCGGAGCTCTTCCGCGGGCTGGCCGGCGAGTATCTCAAGGGCATCGTCCGCCGCGACAACAAACTGGTCATGCTGCTCGATGTCACCAAATTGCTGACCGCGACCGAGCGCATGGCGCTGGAACTCGTCGATGCCTGATGAGATGGTCGACCTCCGGGCCGCGTATGTAGCCATTGACGCGCGACTCGCTGGGCCGGAAGCACAGAATGGCGCGCGCGATCAGCTGAAGAGCGATATCATCGCGCTCTACAAGCGGGTCGAGCAGCGCGTGACCGAGTTGAGCGCGCTCAAGGACGACATCAAGAAGCTGGTCGACAAGTGGAAGGCGCTGCAGCAGCAGGTCGCGCCGTCCGTCGCGCCGCAGTTCACGGGCGAGCGGCCCACCGTGCACGCCGACCACATCGGTGCGTCGACCTTCATCGAGAAAGGCTGGAGTCGCATCTCGCTTGGCGACTATGAAGGGGCGGAAGCCGCCCTGACAAAAGCCCTGGAGCTGTCGCCGAACGATCCCCAATCCGAGTCGCTGCTGGGTTGGGCGCAGATGCTGCAAGAGAAGTACGACGACGCGCTGCTCAACTTCCAGCGGGTGCTGATGCGTCAGCCATCAAACGCGCTCGCGCGCATCAACGTCGGCTACATCTGCCTCAAGAAGCGCATCTTCGGCGAGGCCATCGAGCATCTGTCGAAGGCGATTCGCCTCGACAACGACAAGAAAGCCACGCTCTACGCGCATTTTTATCTCGGCCTCGTTTACCTCGAGCGCGAGATGTACGAGGACGCGCAGACGTTCTTCGAGAAGACCCTCGCGCTCGGCCCCAACCTCATTGAGGCGTACTACGAGCTCGGCCGCGCACGGTGGTTCGGCGGCATGGCTGACGGCGCGCTCGAGGCGTGGCGCGCGGGACACGCGGCGAACAAGTTCAATCCATGGGGGAAGCGCTGCGCGGAGGTGTTGGAAGCAGTCGCCGCAGGCGGCGAACCCCCCCACGCTCCGTAGGTCTTGCGTTAGCGCTTCTCGGAACCCTACAACTCATAAAACCGGGTTTCATCCGGGCAGATCGTCCCGTACAAGGCGACGACGAGCGCGCAGCGCGAGGAGAAAAACATGCCTCGCGAGTAGATGTCGGCCGATTCACCGCGATTGCGTACGGGGCCGATACCGTGTTGGCGAGAAACCTCCTAGTACAAGCGGTGCGATTTGACACGTTCCCAGGCCTGCCGCGCCCGGCCGAGCGCGTCCTGATCGCGATCGCCCCGGATCATGCGCACTTCAAAGCGTGGGCGGGCCCGGCGGCGCCAGAGTGGGGCGCCGGTCTAGCGTTTCCGGAGAAGCACGAGATTGTCCTGCAGGGCCACACGGCGCCGTCGACCGCCGGCAATCCGTCGCTGACGCTCCGCCATGAGCTCGCGCATCTGGCGCTCCATGAGTACTTCGGGACCGCCGGCGACGCGATTCCGCGCTGGTTCGACGAAGGCTACGCCTGTTATGCCGCCGGCGAGGTGGGCCGCGACGACGCGCTCGCGGCCAATATCGCGTTGGCGATTCGCGGGACGCCGAGCCTGGCGCAGGTCGACAGCGGGCTGACCGGAACCGCGCTCCAAGCGGATGCCAGCTATGCGCTCGCCTATCGTGCGGTAGCGGACCTGGCGGCACGGGACCCGCGAAACGGATTGACGCTGTTGCTCACGGATTGGCGCGACACCGGATCACTCGACCGGGCGGTCCGCCGTGCGTACGGCGTCACGATCGAAGGGTTCGAGAGCGATTGGCGCGCTCGCGTGCGCCGCCGGTACGGCGCGCTGGCGCTCGCGACGAACCTGAGCGCCGCGTCCCTGTTTTTGCTCGTGCTCGTGGCGCCGTTTTACGTCATCCGTCGTCGCCGCGATCGGGAGCGTTTGGCGGCATTGCGCGCCGCCGAGGCGGCGGCTGACGCACAGGAACGGCGCGAAGCGATCGACGCGCTGCTCGCAACGCTCCCTAGGGGCCCGAGCGTATGAATACTGGGACGGATGTCGCTTCGCGCCATTCTATTGACACTGTTTTCGACTGGTTCTACTCTTTTAAAATGGCATCGAACACGGCGAACTCTCCCGCGGCGGCGACGTTATGGCGTCGCCGAGCCCTCTTTTGGGCGCTGGCAGTCGTCGTGATCATCCTCGGTTTCGCCGATCTGGCGCGGGGCGGGGAAACGCTGGCCCCCGTGCTGCTCGTCATCGGCTACTGCGTGTTGGTCCCGATCGCCATTCTCCAGTAGCCGGTCTTTTCCAATCAGCACCTCGGCGTCCTACCGTACTCCCTGCGGGCGAATAGCTCAGTTGGTTAGAGCGCCTGCCTTACACGCAGGATGTCGGGGGTTCGAGTCCCTCTTCGCCCATGTGTAAACGTTTGGAGGTTGGCCACGTGACGGTACGTTCTTGGTTGGGGCTCGCTCTCGCGTTCAGCACTAGCATTGCCGGCGCGCAATCTCCGCCTAAGCAGCACGACCCAGACGCGCTCAAGCTCCTCGTCGTACCGGCATTCAACGGCGACAAGTCGATCTCCTGCAAGGCCGCCATGGAGGTTCGCGACCGGATCGAGGATGACCTCGATGGTCGTCACCTCTGGGTCGTTTCCCGCGACAATATTGAGCAGACGCTCAAGGCGTCGGGTTTCCCGGTGTGCGATCCCATCACACCGTCCGACGCCAAGCAGCTCTCCAGTCAGCTCCGTGCTGACGCGTACGTCGACGGCACGATCTCCAAAGTCGCTTCACTGCCAGCGCCCGCCTCGGGACCCGGCGTTCGTCTCGACGCCAAGCTCGTGCTGTCGCGAGACGCCCAGTTCGCGCAGCCGCTCCCGCCGGCCGTTGGCAAGGACGCCGGCGCCGTCGCGAAGCAGGTCTCGAAGTCGCTCGAGGCCGCGTTGAAGCAGCTCCCGGGCGAAGACAAGTGTTATAAGGCGGCGCAGCAGCAGCAGTGGGCCGCCGCGATCGCCGGAGCGCAGCAGGCGCTCGCGGCGTACCCGCAGTCGACCCTGGCTCGCTTGTGCATCGCCAACATTTATAAGGCGCAGAATCTGCCGCCGGATTCGATCCTCTCGGCGACGAAGCCCGTGTTGGACCAGGATCCGCATAACCGTCGCGCGACGGAGCTCGCCGCCCAGGCGTACTACGACAAGAAGGACAACACGAACGCCGTGAAGATGTGGACGGAGCTCATCGCGGGCGACCCGTCGAACACCGACCTGATCGAAGGGATCATCACGAAGATCGTGCAGAGCGGTCAGGCGCAGGCGGCGCTGCCGATCATGGACACGGTCGTCAAGGCGAACCAGGGCGATCCCAAGCTCCTCGAGCTCCAATACCGCCTGCTGATCGTGACCAAGCACTTCCACGAGGCGATTCCGATCGGCGAAGAGGTCATCAAGGAAGACACCGCGTTCGCCGACACGCTGTTCTGGCAGCGCCAGACGCTGGCCTATGCGGGCGATAGCAACCACACGAAGGCAGCCGAGACGGCGCAGCGGGGACTCGCGAAGTTCCCGAACAACACCAGCTTGATGCTGCTCCAGATTCAGGAGTTGGTCACGGGCGGCCAGGTCGCTCAGGCCAGGACCTTGTTGCAACAGGTGCTGCAGAAGGACCCGAAGAATGCGACCGCCGCGACGTTCATGATGAACATCTACGTCCAGGCGGGGAACCCTGACAGTACGCTCTGGGCGTTGCATCAGGCCGTCTCGGCGGGGGTGCCCCCGAACACGGTAGCACCGGTCGCACTCAGTCAGGGCAACAAGTACTACCGGGCCGGCAACCAGTGTAAGTGCGCCGACACGATGGATATCGCGATCAAGTTCCTCTCGTATTCCGATAGCCTGGTGCCGGATGTCCGGCCCAAGTTCCTCTGGGGTGCGTCGGCGTTCATCGCCGGGTATGCGGTGGCGCAGCAAGCCTCGAAGGAGAAGAGCTGTCCCGAAGCGAAAAGAGCGACGGACTACTTCACGGCCACGCAGACCTACGCGCCGGCGGGGTTGCAGGACGAGAGCCTGAAGCAGCCCGCGCAACAGATCCTGTCTGGACTCCAGCAACTCAATCCATTCGTCCAGAAGGAAATCAAAGCCTTCTGCAAGTAGCGTCGCTGTGACAGACGAGGGGGCGCGGTGGGATTCTTCCTACCACGCCCCCGTCATGTTAGACGCCGTGGTTGCCCACCTTCAGGGCGCCACCCGGATCCTCGACGGCACGCTGGGCGGCGGTGGCCACGCCGCCGCCCTGCTATCCGCCGGCGCCTCAGTCGATGGCATCGATCTCGATCCCGACGCCCTCGCGGCCGCCCAACAGCGTCTCGCCGGCTTTGACCGATTCCGCGCGGTGCAGGGCAACTACGGTGATGTCGATCAGATCCCTGGGCTGGCCGGCCGACGCTACGATGGCATTCTCCTCGACCTCGGCATCTCATCCCACCAGATCGACGATCCCGCGCGAGGATTCTCGTTTCGTCCCGGTGTATCATTGGACATGCGCATGTCCCACGATGCGCCGACGGACGCCCGGGCCCTGCTGAACGAGAGCGATGAGCACACGCTCGTCACTCTCTTTCGTCAGTATGGCGATGAGCCGCGCGCGCCGCGCCTCGCCCGCGAGATCATACGCCGTCGACAGACGCGCCCGTTCGCCACGAGTGACGATCTCGTGAACGCGATTCGCGGAGCCCTCGGTCCCAAAAGTGGGCCTGGCGATTTCGCTCGGTTGTTCCAAGCCGTCCGTATTGCCGTCAACGGTGAGTTGGAGCGACTCCCAGATGCGCTGGTGTCGTTGCGCAACCGGCTCGACCCGGGCGGACGATTCGTCGTCATCGCCTATCATTCCGGCGAAGACCGCATCGTAAAAAACGCGTTTCGCGACTGGAGCGTGGCCTGCACCTGTCCTCCGCTCGCGCCACGCTGCACCTGCGGCGCCGTCGCGCTCGGCCACGTGCAGACTCGCAAAGCGGAGCGACCGTCGGACCAGGAAACCGAGCGCAATCCACGCGCCCGTAGCGCGCGCCTGCGTGTGTGGGTCCGGGCCTGATGGCGAAGAAGGGAAGCGGCCTTCGGGGGCGCACATGGGTAGCCATTGGCCTGGTCGCGTTCGTCCTCGTAGCGGCGGCGGTGGTCTGGCGCCGCTCGATAGGCCTCCGCGAAGCCGCCGAAGTCCGCCGTCTCGATGTCCAGCGCGCGGCGTTGGACGGCGAAATCACCAAGCTCGAGTCGACGATCCGGTCACTCTCGAGTCGCGAGAAGCTCGGCGCGGTCGCCGAGCAGCGTCTGCGCATGCGCGTGCCGGACGACAGTCAGGTCATCGTGTTGCCTAGTCCGAATGCGCCGCGTTAGTCGGATCGGCATCCTGCAGGTCGCGCTGCTGGCCTTCATGATCGCGCTGATCGGGAAGGCCGCGCAGGTCCAACTGTGGCAAGGCCGTGAGTGGGCCGAGAAGGCCGCGAAGCAGCACCTCGAGCGTGCGCCGCTGCTCGTGCCGCGTGGTCCGATCCTCGATGCCACCGGGGCGGTGCTGGTGGAGAGTCGAAACGTCGTGCATCTCCGCGTCGCGCCGCGCGAGGTCAAGAATCGCACGCTGCTGGCCACGTTGCTCACACGCGCGCGCGTCGACGCCGCGTGGGTCCGGCGCGCGACGGATACGGCCGAGAAGTGGGTGGAGATTCCGGGTCACTATCTCGCCACGGATGTGCAGCCCATCTTGGGCATCGCCGGTGTTCATCCGGAGATGCTCGTCGATCGCGTACCGATCGCCTCCGAGGGCCTCCGTCGTGTCATCGGCCACCCACCGAACGAGGGACTCGAATCGACCTTGGACAGCGTCCTTCAAGGGGTCGCCGCCCAGCAGACCCTGCTGCGCGACGCGCGCGGCACGCAGTTCGAGGCACCGGGCGCCGAGGGCGCGCCGCGAGCTGGTGATACCGTCGTGCTCACGATCAATCATGCGCTGCAGGAGATCTGCGAGCGCGCGCTGGCCAACGAGGTGGCGGCCGAGGGTGCGAGCGGCGGCGATATTGTCGTCGTCGATCCGCATGACGGGTCGGTCCTCGCCATGGCCTCGAGCCGCAAGGATCCCCGATCGATCGAAGCGACCGCGCTAACCGAGCCGTTCGAGCCCGGCTCGACCATCAAGCCTTTTATCGCGGCGTCTCTCCTCGCTCGTGGGAAGGCTACTCCGGACGAGACGATCGACACGCACAACGGCACGTTCGAGATCAATGGCCGGACGCTGACCGACGAGCACAAGGCCGATCGGTTGTCGCTCCGGGATGTGATTCGGCTGTCGAGCAATATTGGTATCGCCGAGTTCGCGGAGCGGCTGTCGTCTGGCGAGGAGTATGAGACGCTCCGGGATCTCGGGTTCGGCATGCCGACCGGCGTCCCGTATCCCGCCGAATCGCCCGGGACGCTGCACCGACCGGGAGAGTGGTCGAAGCAGTCACCGGCTTCGCTGGCGATTGGATATGAGCTGGCGGTCACGCCGCTGCAACTGGCCCTTGCCTATGCCGCGATCGCCAACGGCGGCGAGCTCCTCGAGCCGGGTCTCATTCGCGAGATCAAGCGCACGGATGGTACCGTACTCTATCGCCACGCACGCCGTGCCATCCGGCGTGTGATGCCCGTCACAATTGCCGACACCGTACGCGCCATGTTGATCGAGACCGTGGCGCGCGGGACGGGTTCCAAGGCGGACTTGTCGACATTCTCGGTTGCCGGCAAGACGGGGACGGCGCGGCGGGTGGAAAAAAACCGAGGATATGTGGCCGGCGCGTATACCGCGACATTCGTCGGACTCTTCCCGGCGGCTAATCCACAGTACGTTATCCTCGTGAAGATCAACGACCCTCCAGCGAAGGGTGAGAGTTACTTCGCCTCGAAGGCCGCGGCCCCGGTCGCGAGGACCGTGCTCGAAGCGGCGATTGCCGCGCGCGACGCGTCACTCGATCGGGGCGTGCTCGCGCACCGGCCTTCTCAATCACCAGCGTCGCCGGCCGACACCGGCATCGTCGCGGTGTCCGCGGCGGCTGACGTCGTGAGCAGCGCGACCGTCGATCTTCCGCTTCGTGCGGTGCGTACGCCTCCGCCTGGTGCCCCTCGCGCCGTTCCCGACGTCCATGGTTTGCCGCTCCGCGCGGCGGTCCATGCGCTGCATCACGCGGGATTTCGAGTGGAGCTGATCGATGGCCCGGCAGGTCTCACCGTACCAGCCGCTGGATCCATGGCGTCCGAGGGAGCGATCGTAAAATTGGGTCGGTCATGATCGAGTCCAAGCGCCTCTCGCAAGCCTTGTTCGATGCTGGCGTTTTCGTATCGATGTCGAAGTCGATCCCCGAGGCATTCCCGAACGTGACGGATGACAGTCGTGCCGTCAAACCCGGCACGCTATTCGTCGCGGTGCGCGGTAGCGCACGCGATGGCCATGATTTCTTGTCGGCGGCCGCCAACGCCGGTGCAGCAGCGGCGGTCGTCGATGATCCGGCTCGGACCACGCTCCCCACGTTCGTTGTGCGAGACACGCGAGAGGCAGTCGCGGCCGTAGCGGGTGCAGCCTACGACTTCCCAGCACGCCAGCTCAAAGCCGTGGGCGTCACAGGCACGAACGGCAAAAGCACGACCGTGGCGCTCGTGCGCCATCTGCTCGACGAGCCGACGGCCCGCGCCGCCTCACTCGGCACGATCGGCATCTTCATCGGCGAATCGCCGCTCGGCGAGACCGGTCTCACGACCCCAGGCCCGATCGAGCTGCAGCGGGTGCTGCGCCTGCTCGTCGATCGCGGAGTCCGCAGCTTGGCGATGGAAGCCTCGTCGCACAGCCTCGATCAGCATCGCATCGATGGCGTGACATTCGAGGCCGCGGTGTTCACGAACCTGACCCGAGACCATCTCGATTACCACGGCACGATGGACGCGTACTTCGCGGCCAAGGCGCGTCTCGTCTCCTACCTGACGCCCACCGGCACCGCCGTCGTCAACGCGGACGATGCGGCGTGGCGCAACCTTCCGCTCGCCCCGCGCCGCCTGACCTTCTCGGCCACCGGCCAAGTGGCGGATCTGCGCGCGACCGCCGTGCGCTATGCGCCCCGAGGCAGCGAGTGGCGCCTCAACGATCAGCCGGTCCATCTGCCGTTGATCGGCGCATTCAACATCGAGAACGCGCTGGGAGCGGCAGGAGCGGCACACGCGCTGGGCCTGGATCTCGGCACGATCGCGCGGCGACTCGAGACCGTGCCCCAGATTCCGGGCCGGCTCGAGATCTTGCACGACCATCCCACGGTGCTCCGCGACTACGCCCACACCCCGGATGCGATCGAGCGGGCGCTCGAGGCCGTGCGCCCCTTCACCAAGGGTCGCCTCATTATCGTCTTCGGCGCCGGCGGAGACCGCGACCGGGGCAAGCGACCGGCCATGGGGGCCGTCAGCGAGCGCCTCGCCGATCTCGCGATCGTGACGAGCGACAACCCGAGGACCGAGGACCCGGAGCGGATCTTGGACGAGATCGAGACCGGGATGACGCGGCCGCACGAGCGGATCGAGGACCGCCAGCTGGCGATCGAGCGCGCGATCGCGCTCGCTGGCGACGACGACGTCGTCCTGCTCGCGGGGAAGGGACACGAGACCTACCAGGTGCGCGGTACGACGAACTATCCGTTCGACGAACGCGCGATCGTGCGGACGCTCTTCAGCTCGGCCGCGTGACGTTCTGGTCACTCGACCGCGTGGCGAGCGCCCTCGGCACGGGCCCGCGAGGACCGCAAACACTCTCCGGCGTGTCGACGGACACCCGCACGGCGGGCGCCGGCGCCCTGTTCGTCGCGCTCGCGGGAGAACACTACGACGCCCACGACTTTCTGGGCGCCGCCGTTGAACGCGGCGTGGGCGCCCTCGTCGTCTCGCGACTCCCCCGCGAACGTCTGGGTGTGCCTGTCTACGAGGTTCCGAACACCCTGGCCGCGCTCGGCGCGCTCGCCCGATACCGCCGGCGTACCTGGGGCAAGCCGGTCATTGCCATTGCCGGTTCCAATGGCAAAACGTCCACAAAGGACCTGGTCCGCTGCGCGTTGGGCGCCATTCTCGAGGTTCATGCAACCTCCGGGAACCTGAACAATCAGATCGGCGTGCCACTGACGCTCCTGTCGGTTCCCGATTCGGCCGATGTCGCCGTTATCGAAATGGGCACGAATTACCCGGGCGAGATCCCGATCCTTCGCGACATCGCCGAGCCGGATATGGCGATCGTTACGTCGATTGGCGAAGAGCATCTGGAAGGCTTCCATGACCTCGCCGGTGTATTGGCCGAGGAAAGCTCCGTCTTGGACGGTACACGGCTCGGCATAATTCCGATCGTAGAGTCCGACCTGGTGAACGTGGCGCGCCGTAGGGCGCACCACATAGTCACCGTTGGGCTGGACGATGGGGATCTCCGAGCCGAGTCGTATGACGTGGGGACATCGACGATCCGGTTCCGGGGTGTCCCCGTGACCGTTCCTTTGCACGGCGCCCACAATCTCCGAAACGCGATGCTGGCGCTCGCCGCCGCCGATGCCTGCGGTCTCACCGCCGAGCAAGCCGCGGCCGGGATCGCGAGAACGCCGGCGCCGGCGATGCGGTCGGCCGTGACCGCGCTCGGCCAACGTGGCGCCACGTTGATCAACGACGCCTATAACGCGAATCCGGCGTCCATGCGCGCGGCGTTCGAGATGCTGGCCGCGACGGGTGCCGGGCGGCAGCGGGTAGTCGTCCTGGGAACGATGCGCGAGCTTGGGGCCAATTCGAGTCAGCTTCATTCCGATGTCGCCCGCCGCGCGCTTGCTGGACCCTTTGACATCATCGCCGGGATCGGAGATCTTGGCGCCGCGCTGCGCGCGGTCGCTGACACCGATCCGCGCGTCATCACAGGGAACGACGTAGAGGATTTGTGGAGTGACTTGCGACCCCGGCTGCGACCCGACGCCGTGATTCTGATCAAGGCATCGCGAGGCGTGAAGCTCGAACGCCTGGTTCCGTATCTCACCGACTGGGCGACGACGTAGTGCTCTATCACTTCCTGGCGCCCCTGTCGCGCTCGATCAAGCTCTTTAATCTCTTCAACTACATCACGTTCCGCGCCGCCGGCGCGTTCGTGACATCGTTGCTGGTGGCCTTTCTGGTTGGTCCAGCCATTATCGCGCGGCTCCGGGCAATGTCGGTGAACCAGGTCGTGCGCGAGGGCACGCCTGAGACCCACGCCAAAAAAAAGAACACGCCCACCATGGGTGGGCTGATCATTCTCTGCGCGACGCTCGTGCCGACGCTGCTGTGGGCGAAGCTGGATAATCGCTATGTGCTGTTGGCCCTCATCGTCACCGCCTGTATGGGGCTCATCGGATTTCTCGATGATTACCTGAAGCTCTTACAAAAGCGTCGCGGCGTGAAAAACGAGGGGCTCGTCGAGAAATACAAGCTGGTCGGCCAGATCGCGATCGGTCTCGCGCTCGGTTTCTATCTCTGGAAGTTTCCCATTTCCACGCTTCCCGGCGCATCCACCACGCTGCCGTTCTTCAAGTACGTCCTCGTCGTTCCCGCCGCGGCGTGGCTCGGATGG
>DASRDS010000146.1:0-30101 GCA_035652495.1 Gemmatimonadaceae bacterium | reverse complement strand
TCGCGATCCATATCCTGTACCGCCGCGGCGACGAGGCCACGTGGGGCCGCGGCATCGCGCTGCGCCGGACGAAGCAAGCGCTCGCCTGGCTCGAGAGCATCTACGGCCCCTACGCGTACCCGCAGCTGACGAACGTGCACCGTCTCGAGGGCGGCGGCACCGAGTTCCCAATGATGATCATGGACGGCTCGCCGTCCCAAGGCCTGATTCTCCATGAGGCCGGACATCAATTCACGTACGCGATTCTCGCGAACAATGAATGGGCGTCGGCGTGGATGGACGAAGGGTTGAGCGACTACCAGACGCAGTGGGCCGAGCGATTGACGCGCGCGGATCGGCACCGGCCGGCTGAGGGGCCGCAGATTCCGATCTCGCGGGACGGCATCTATCCGCCGCGACCGCAGGGTTACCGATCGCTCGCGGCGACGCCGTTGCCCGGGGAGCGCGAAGATATTCGGCTCGACAGCCTGGATCTCATGCATCGCGCCCAACCCATCGGGTGGTCCGCGAACAAGTTCAGCGAGTTCGGGATCTACAATTCTATGGTTTACTCGCGCGCCGTGCGGATGTACGGCGCGCTGCGCGATGTGATGGGAGAAACCGCGTGGCGGGAGTTTCTCCACCGGTACTACGAACGCTGGAAGTTCAAGCACGTCGACGAGCTCGCGATGCGCACGGAGGCCTCGCGGGCCGCGGGCCGCGATCTCAGCTGGTTCTTCGACGAGTGGCTGCGCCGGGTCGGCCTCATCGAGTATGCGCTCGGCGGCTGGACCGCCGCGCCCGATGGCGACGGCTGGATCAGCAACGTCACCGTCGTTCGCCGTGGACCGTATCTGCATCCGATGCCGGTGGCGATCCGCACGGCCGACGGCTTCACGTTCGGGCGATCCGAACCGCTGCGCGATCCCGACACCGTGCGCGTCCGCACGCGGCTCAAACCGCTCGATGTGCGACTCGACCCGAATCACGTGACGGAAGACTGGTGGCGGTTCGACGATGCCGATGTCACCGCGCCATGGTTCGACGAGCGCACGGCGCGCGTCGTGTTCGATTGGCCGCTTCTCCACCAGTGGCGAGAAGACCGCTTTGTGACCGCATTCTTGCCGTACGGCTGGTACAGCGATCCCGGCCACTTTACGCCGGCGCTTCGCATGAGCATCAACTACCAGGGGTGGCTGGATCGCATCACCTTAGGCTTGGCGACGCCGACGGCTCCCGGTATCCGTGGCCGCTCCCACCTGCAGGGTTGGTTCACCCTGCACGACCCGGCCGTCGGCGCGAAGATCTCGCCCCAGATCGGCGTCAGCGACTGGGCGCTCGACGGCATCGACAAGTTCGTGCTCGACCGGACATGGAATGCGACGCCGTTCGTCTACGCGAACGGCCCGCAGCGCACGGTCACGCTCGCGTTCACATCGACGGTCCCGTACGACCCGACGTTCTTCGACCCGACACGGTGGGAAGGTCATACGGTGCTCTCGGTCTCGGGCACCGGTGAGCTGAGAACGCCGCTGCCCGATACCGTACGGCTGCGAGCATTCCTGGCCGGCGGATTCGTCAGCGGGACCAACGCGACCCGAGGGTACATCCGCGCCGATGCGTCCGCGACGCGCGTCTGGGCCACGCCTGATGGCGCGCATACCATCGGCATCCGTGGGTTCGCGAGCTACGACGCGCGGGCGCCCATCGAGCGGGCGGTGTTTCTGTCCGCCAACGACCCGACGGAAACGTTCGCCGACGACTTCTTGCGTCCCGAAGGCGCGCCGCTCGCCCGAAGCGACGTGCACTACACCTCGCTCGGCGGCGCCGGCCTGCGCGGCTACGACCCGCGCCTCGCCGTACCGGCCGTCGTGGCCGTCAACGCCGAAGCGACCACGCGTCTTTTTTCGCTCGCCGATAGCCCGCGCGCGCTCGGCGCGTACCTTGGCGCGTTCGCGGACGCCGCGACGACGTTTCATAGCGGGCCGATTGTAACCCCCGCGCTCGCCGCGATTCTGCCGGCGGCGACGCGGCACGAGATGACGTCCCACCTGCTGGCGGATGCGGGTGTGGGTATGGCCCTGCGCGGGTATGTTTATGACCAGGATGTCGCGATCCGCGTCGACATCCCGTTCCTCGTCGCGCAACCGTTGCTCGCCGCCGGGCGATCCGCTGGATCGCAAGTCGCGGCGTGGCGATGGACCTTCTCCTTCAATGACTTATGGTGAGTGGCCGACATCCGATTCGCACCGTCCCCAAACCGTGGGGCCACGAGACGATCTGGGCGCATACGGACGCCTACGTGGGCAAGATCTTGCATATCAAAGCCGGGCACGCGTTGTCGGTGCAATATCACAACCTGAAAGACGAGACCATTTACCTCCTGTCAGGCGAGATGATCTACCGCGTCCAGATCGACGGGCAGATGCAGGACGTGAAGCTCAAGGCCGGGGAATCCTACCGGAACCTCCCCGGCACCATCCATCAGATGGAAGCCGTGACCGACTGTGACGTACTCGAGGCATCGACGGCGCACCTGGACGACGTCGTGCGACTGCAAGATCGCTATGGCCGTGAGGGAACTTCCAAGCCATGAAAGTCATCATCCCGCTCGCCGGCAAAGGCACGCGCCTCCGCCCGCACACGCACGTCACGCCGAAGCCGATGCTCAAGATCGCCGGCAAGCCCGTGATGTCGTATCTCATGGACGATCTGACTCGACTCGGCAATGTCGATGAGGTGATCTACATCACCGGGCACCTCAAGGACCGCGTCGAGTCGTACGCGCGCAAGCAATATCCGCTCAAGTCGGACTTCATCGAGCAGATTGTGCAGGACGGTACGGCCGGCGCCGTCGCGCTCGCCCGACCGCACATCGACCAGCCCGTGCTCATCGTCTTTGTCGACACGATCTTCGATGCCGATCTGTCGATCATCAATCGCTCGACGGACGATGGCATCATCTGGACCAAGGTCGTCGAGGACTACCAGCGATTCGGCGTCGTCGTCACCGACAAGGACGACTACATGACGCGCATCGTCGAGAAGCCATCGGAGCCGATCTCGAAGCGCGCCAATATCGGGCTGTACTTCATTCGCAACTGGAAGCTCCTGTACGAGGGCATCGACTGGGTACTCACCCAGCCAAAGAACAAGGGCGAGTACTATCTCACCGATGCCTTCCAGTACATGATCGACCATGGCGCCAAGATCAAAGTCATCGACGTCGACGCGTGGTACGACGCCGGCAAGCTCGACACCCTCCTCGAGACGAACCGCGCCATGCTCGAACGCGGCCACGCCCGCCGCCCCTCTGGCCCCACCGACGGCTCCCGCATCATCGACCCCGTCTACATCGAGGATGGCGTCAAGATCACGAATTCCACCGTTGGCCCCAACGTCTCCATCGGCGCCGGTACCGTGATCGACGGCTCGACCCTGCGTGACACGATCGTTGGCACGCAAGCCACGATCAAGACCTCACGGCTCAATGACTCACTGATCGGCGACGACACCGTGATTATCGGCGCCAACGGTGCAGTCAGCATCGGCGATCACGCCGAAGTGCGGCTCGGGCAGTAACGTCCGGTCAGGCCAGGCCCGCGGCAGCCACCACGATAGTGAGCGCGCGGGCGAGGCCAACCGTGCCCGCGGTATTGTCGAACCACTCGGACGGCGTGTGGGCATCGCCGCCGCGGCCGCCGGCGCCTATGGCGATGGCGGGGACGCCGAGGCTGATAGGGACGTTGGCGTCAGTGGAGGCCGTGGCCAGTTCGGGTTCGCGGCCGATGAGACGGGTGGCGTCGATGGCGGAGAGGACTAGCGGGTGGTCGGGGGGAACGTCGCCGCAGGGACGGTCGCCGATCATCTCGACGGCGCAGGAGAGGGGAGGGGAGCCGGTGGCGCGGCGCGCATTCTCCTCGATCTCGGCGGCGCGGACGGCGAGGCGGATTTCGCGTTCGTAGCGGTCGAGCATGCGAATTGTGGTCGACCGGAGGTCAACCTCGAGCCATGCTTCGTCGGCGATGGCGTTGACCGCTATGCCGCCGCCCACGCGGCCGACGCTGAGCGTGGTCCGCGGCTCGCGGGGGACGATGATCGCGGCGAGCTTCGCGATCGCGGTTCCGGCGGCGTGCACGGGATTGACGACGCCGAACGCGGCCCAGCTGTGCCCGCCCGGGCCGCGGTAGACGATGCGATAGCGGCGGGAGCCGAGGCCACGGTGGACGACGCGCTCGTCGCCGGCGCCGTCGAGGGCGATCGCGGCGGCGACGTCGTCGCGAGAGCGGAAGAACGCTTTCGCGCCGCGGAGATCGCCGGTGCCCTCTTCACCGGTCGTGGCCACGAAATCGATAGGGCGCTCCGTGCGGAGCCGCACGCCATCGATCTCTTCGGCCAATGCGAGCATGGCCGCGAGACCCCGGCCGTTGTCGCCGATGCCGGGTCCCAAGAGCAGCTCGCCATCGTGCCGCACACGCACGGTGGTACCGCGCGGAAAGACGGTGTCGAGATGCGCGCAGACGGCCACGGCTGGTCCGGGTCGCGCGCCCAGGCGGCGGCCGATGACATTGCCGGCGGTGTCGGAACGTACGTCGGCGAGACCGAGCGTCGTGAACCGCCGCGCGACCCACGCGGCCCGGCGCTGCTCCTCGCCGGTGGGCGCCGCGATCTCCGAGACCGCGACCTGTGCGCGAACGATCGCGGCGTCACGTGCCGTCATCCGGCGGTGGGCGTCGCGCAGAAGCGCATGGGTCTCAGCGGTGGTTTTCATCGGCCCGAGTCCCAGCAATGTAGCTAAATTCTCGGGAATGGACGACGTGCTGTTCGACTGGAATCAGGGGACCGCCAGGGCGGTCGAGGTCCATGACGAGACGCTGCGGGACGGGGCCCAAAGTGTGTCCGTGGTAGAGCCACGGCTCGAGGACAAAAAGGCCCTGCTCCATCATGCGGCCGCACTCGGCATTCATTCGGTGGCGCTCGGGTTTCCGGCCATGGGAGAACGTACCGCCGCGCACGTGGCCGCGCTTGCTCGTGAGATCGCGGACGCGCGGCTTCCGCTAGGGGCGACCTGCGCGGCTCGTACGCTCGCGGGCGATATCGAGGCTATTACGGACGCGTCTCAGGTCGCGGGACTGCCGATCGAAGTCGGCATGTTCATCGGCGGTTCGCGCATTCGTCAGCGCGTCGAAGGGTGGACGCTCGATGACATGTGCCGTCGCGTCGAGAGCGCGGTGACCGTCGCTGTTCGCGCCGGGCATGGCGTCATGTTCGTCACTGAGGATACGACGCGTGCGAATCCCGACGATTTGGGAGCATTGTATGGCGCCGCGCTTCGCGCTGGCGCTACCCGCCTCTGCCTCGCGGACACCGTTGGATGCGCTACACCAGTGGGTACCGAGCGATTGGTAGCCTGGGCGCGTGGGAAGTTTGGGACTGAAATCGCTATCGATTGGCACGGGCACCGCGACCGCGGACTCGGCCTCGCCAATTGTCTGGCCGCCATTGAGGCCGGCGTGAATCGCGTGCACGCGACCGCTCTCGGATTAGGCGAGCGCGTCGGCAACGTTGAAATGGAGCTGCTCCTGGTGAACCTCGCGATGCTTGGAGCTCACCGGCATGATTTGAGTGGGCTCTCCGAGTACTCGCGGCTCGCAGCCTGCGCGTTCGATATGCCGATTCCCGCGAATCATCCTGTGGTCGGCGCTGATGCCTTCACGACCGCTGCCGGAACGCACGCTGCGGCTATGCTAAAAGCTGGTCTGCTCCGCGATCGGCTCTACACCGCGTTTCCACCTAGCATGATCGGCCGCCATCAAGACGTGCGCATATCGCCCGCGTCCGGAGCATCCAACGTACGCTGGTGGCTCGAACAGCGCGGCTACGCGGCTGACGAGGGCCTCGTAGCCTATGTCTTATCAGCAGCGAAAGCGGCGGACCGGGTATTGGAGGCCGAAGAGATTGAGGCGCTGCGGGCCGATTATATCAGCAACAGCGCGCGCCCGGACGCTCGTATCGCGCCGACAGACGCTCGCGCATAAAATCATCGCGCGAGAGTACCGGCTGCTCTGGGTGCCGCTCACGCATGTGCGTGACGTAGCCCTCGTAGTCAGGGACCCCGATAATACGAAGGAGGGAGGAGAGGAGCGTCATGGCTGCGGCGCCAGGTTGCCGGTCGGAGCGATGACGCGGAGCCACACGCGCACCGCGTCAAACACGACCACGAGAACGGAGATCAGGAAGAATCCCGCGACCACCGCGTCGAGATAGTCGGCGAAGATGAGGGAACCGGTCACGGTCTTCGCGTGAGCCAGCAGCCCGAGCTTGGGATCGGCCGCGAAAATCTTCTGCACGCTCGCGGTGCTCGTGATAGCGACGAGCCAGACGAGGGGGATGAGCGTCACCAATGCGTAACGCGGTTTCCCCATCTTGATGATGACCGTCGTGCCGACCGACAGCGCGATGGCCGCGAGCAGCTGGTTCGCTATCCCAAACAGCGGCCACAGGTTGTTGAACCCGCCGGTGATGCCCTGAATGAGAAACACCCCCCAGCCGGCCACGAATAAGGCGCTCGCGAGAATAACACCGGGATACCAGCTGACCTGCCCTAGCTTGGGCGAAATGTTGCCGAGCAAGTCCTGAAGGATGAAACGGCCCACGCGGGTCCCCGCATCGAGCACGGTCAGGATGAACAGGGCTTCGAACATGATGGCGAAATGGTACCAGAGCGCGAGCGCTCCGCCGCCTGAAAAGAAGCGCGAGAAGATGGTCGCCATTCCCACGGCGAGACTCGGTGCCCCGCCAGTACGCGACAGCAGCGATGCCTCGCCCACCTGATGGGCCAGGTTCTCGAGATCCTGGGGCGATACCTGAAATCCCCATGAAGAAACCGCGGTCGCCGCGCTCGTCACCGTTGTCCCGATGGCGCTGGCGGGAGAATTGATCGCGAAGTACACGCCGGGCGTCAGGGCGCACGCGGCGATCAATGCCATGACCGCGACCATGGACTCGGTCAACATGCCACCATAGCCAACCGGCCGCGCATCCGGCTCCTTCTCCAGCATCTTCGGCGTCGTCCCCGAAGAAATCAGCGCATGAAACCCAGACACCGCGCCGCACGCGATCGTGATGAACGCGAACGGAAAGAGCGATCCCGCGAAGACCGGCCCGCTCCCGTCGATGTACTTGGTCAACGCCGGCATCTTGAGCGGCGGCAGCAGGAAGAGGATGCCGATCGCCAACGCCAACACGACCCCGATCTTCACGAACGCCGAGAGATAGTCGCGTGGCGCGAGCAGCAGCCACACCGGCAACACCGAGGCCGCGAACCCGTAGATCATGAGCGACCACGCCAGGACCATGGGGCTCAGCGTGAACATCTTCGCGACCGTCGGATCGGCCGCCGCCCACTGACCGGCGAAGAGCGCGCCGATGAGGAGGGCCACCCCGATCGCCGTCGCCTCGAGCACCCGGTGCGGTCGAATCCATCGGAGATAGACCCCGAGGAAGAGCGCGATCGGAATCGTGAGCATCAACGTCACGGTGCCCCAGGGACTCGACTTGAGCGCGTTGACGATCACGAGCGCCAGGACGGCTATCAAAATGATCATGATCCCGAGAATCGCGAACAACGCCATGCCGCCGGCAAGAGGCCCGATCTCCTCTCGCGCCATGCCCGCCAGCGTCTTGCCGTCACGGCGGATCGACGCGCAGAGAATCACGAAGTCCTGGACCGCGCCCCCGAGCACCGCGCCAACGAGAAGCCAGATGGTCCCGGGCAGAAACCCGAACTGCGCGGCGAGGGTCGGGCCCACGAGCGGCCCCGGGCCCGCAATGGCCGCGAAATGGTGGCCGAACACAATGACCCGGTTCGTCGGCACGTAATCCCGGCCGTCGTTGAACTTGACGGCCGGCGTCGTGCGCGCGGCATCCAGCTGAAACACGCGCTGGGCAATGAATCGGCTATAGAACCGATATCCGATCGCGTACGTGGCGACGGCGGCGGTCAGGAGCCAGGCAGCGCTGACCGTTTCGCCTCTCGCGAGGGCCAGCATCGCAAACGCGCCGGCGCCGACGGCGGCGACGCCGATCCAAAGGACAGAACGGGCGGCCTTCGACATAGGGATATATTAGCTTACGCACCGTGAAACGACTGCTTCTACTGCTCGCCTGTGTCGGATGCGGCGCGAGCCTCCCGGGGACCAACTCGATCGCGCTCCGGCCGATCCCGGGTCGTGCCCTCTCCGGAACCGAAGGCCAATCGATCGTCGTGACGCCGGTGCTCTACATCCGGCAGAACGACCCGCCGCTCAACTGGGGCCGGGCGATCGACAAACCTCGCGACTACATGCGTCACACCGACTCGCTGATCGAAACATCGCTGACGCAGCGGGCGCCGCACTCGCACTTCGTGTTCGCCGAGCAGATCGAGCGGCAGCGCGTGCGGAACCCGGGATATATCGCCGATCCGTATGCCCTCTCCGGCGCCCAACTGTTGCCGAGCGTTTATCGGCCGGGGACGCCGATTCAGGAACCGCTGGCGGGCGAGCTCCGGACGCTCATCGATTTTCAGGAAACGGCGCGCTACGTGCTGATCCCCGTCGAGATCCATTATACGAATGGCGCGAACCCGCAGGCGCCGCCGCCTCCGCCGGGCGCCGCCGTGACGGCGCAGGCAGTGCTCCGGGTCGTGCTCTATGACGCGCGCGCCACGACGGTGCTCTGGCAGGGCGACGTGGTCGGCGATCCCGTCCAGTCGCCCACCGGCGCCATGGAAAGCGTCGCCCGATACCTGGGCGACCGCCTCGGCGCACCCTGAGCGCGCAGATGCCAACACCAGTCACGCTGATTCCCGGCGACGGAATCGGCCCAGGCATCACGGCCGCTACGGTCCGGATCCTGGAGGCCGCGGGGGCCCAAATCGCCTGGGAGACGCATGTGGCGGGACTCGCCGGGGTCATGCAGCATCACGATCCGATGCCGCAGTCGACCCTCGACTCCATCGCGCGAACGGGGCTCGCGCTCAAGGGTCCGCTCGAAACACCAGTCGGCGAAGGGTTCCGCTCGATCAACGTCGCCCTTCGCACCACCTTCGATCTATACGCCAACGTTCGCCCTGCCCATGTGATTCGGCAGGGCGGTCGTTTTGAGAAGGTCGACATCGTGCTCGTCCGCGAGAACACCGAGGGCCTCTACGTCGGGGTCGAGCACTACATCAAGGTCGGCGACGATCCGCACGCCGTGGCGGAGTCCGTGGCGATCATCACGCGAAAGGGCGCGGAGCGTGTGATCCGCTACGCGTTCGACTACGCGGTGCAGCATCGCCGTGAGAAGGTGACGATCGTCCACAAAGCCAACATTCTCAAGTTTTCGCAGGGACTCTTTTTGGAGACCGGGCGGAAAATCGCGGCCGAGTATGCGCCGCGTGGCATTGCTTTTGGTGAGAAGATCGTCGATGCCATGGCGATGGATCTCGTCCTGCGGCCTGAGGCGTACGACGTGATCGTCACGACGAATTTGTTCGGCGACATTCTGTCGGACGAGATATCAGGGCTCGTCGGTGGACTAGGGCTGGCACCTGGCGCGAACATCGGATCCAAAGCCGCCATCTTCGAGGCCGTGCACGGCACGGCGCCGGATCTCGCCGGGAAGAATGTCGCGAATCCCAGCGCGCTCACGTTCGCGGCTTGCATGATGCTCGACCACCTGGGCGACGTGACGCGAGCTGATCGCATTCGCAACGCCGTGGAGTCGACGATTCGTGAGGGCACGACGATCACGCGCGATTTAGGTGGTACGGCGAGCACGGACGAGTTCACTGACGCGGTGGTTGCGAAACTCAAGTGACGCGCATCCTGCATGTGTCGGACCTGCATTTTGGCTGGCCCGCCATGCTGCCGATCGTCGATGCGCTCGATGCCCTGATGCGAGCCGAGCGCTATGATGTCGTTGCGGTGTCGGGCGATCTCTCACAGCGCTCCAAGGCCGGCGAGTTTCAGCGCGCGTTGGTTTTTTTGCGGCATGCAGCGCAATACAGTCAGACCATTAGCGTGCCGGGCAACCATGACGTTGCCTGGTGGTTCGCACCGTTGGGCGTCGGCGCCAAGCATCGGCTGTATCAGAACTATCAGCGCTGGATCTCCCCGACGCTCGAGCCGGTGTTGCATGCGCCCGGCGTCACGCTCGTGGGTATCAACACCGCGCACGGTGTCGCTTGGGACACGCTCACCGGCAGGCCACGGGATGTTTCGATCGTCGGGTCGGTCCGACAGTCTCAGATCGACTGGGCCGCGACGCAATTTCGCTCGGACGATGCGCGCGTGATCGTGATGCATCACAATCCCACGTTTGGCGCGCTGTCTCAGCGATACGGTATCACTCGTCCCAAGCGCGCCATTGAGGCGTTGTCGGCGATCAACGTGAATCTCGTGCTCTGTGGTCACGATCATCAGGAAGCGATCGTGTCCGAGGGGCGCATGTTGATCTCCGTCGCGGGCACGGTATCCAGCCGCTCACGGGGACATCGCCCGCAATCCGTGAACGTTTGTACGGTTACTCGTGAGACCGTGGAGGTACAGACGCTCGTGTGGAATGGGCATGGGTTCGAGGCGGGCGCGGCGCGGTGCGTGAATCGCTAGCGCATCAGGACCGAGCGCAGCTCGAACTGCCCTTCGCGCCTCGAACTCCCGACGAGCTGTTGGCCCAACTGACGCGACTCGGTCTTCGCGGCATCACTGCGCTGCGTCTCACGCGGAATCGCACCGTCATGGTCAGCTACAGGAACGGTTCCCTGAGAGTGCACCGCGCGTTTTTGACGGCACCGTCCGACGTGCTGCAAGCTGTCGCGACGTTCGTCAGTGGCCGTAGGCGCGCCGAACGCGCGGCAGCGCGACGGGTGTTGGTGACCTTCCCGATCCCGCGCGAGAGCGTTCGGGAAAGGAGAAGAGAGCCGCGACGTCCGGAAGATGCCCCGGCTGAAGCGCGCCTGACGGCCGCCCATACGGCACTCAACGCCGAGCGCTTCGGCGGCCAGTTGCAACCCGTCTCGATCCGAGTCTCCCGGCGTCTCAAAAGCCGCCTCGGCTACTATCGCGTGGCCACGCGAGAAGAGCCGGCCGAGATCGTGATCAGCCGGCGTCACCTCCGGCGCCACGGGTGGGCGGAAGCGATAGCGACTCTTGTACATGAGATGGTCCACCAGTGGCAAGACGAAAGCGGCGGTCCGGTCGACCATGGCCGTGCGTTCCGCCGCAAGGCACGTGAGGTCGGCGTCCGTCCTGCTGCACGGCGCCCCGTTACCCAATAGCTTACAGTGCTATGGATAACTTGGACTTCTACGCCGTTGACGCCTCGCTGTCTGAGGAAGAGCGCGCCGTGCGGGACAGCGTGCGCCGCTTCGTCGACGAGCGTGTCTTGCCGATCATCGGCCACTGTTACGTCGAAGGCCGGTTCCCGAAGGAACTGATCCCCGAGATGGGCGCCATGGGTCTCTTCGGCGCGAATCTTCCCGAAGCATATGGCTGCGCCGGCCTGAACAATGTCGCCTACGGGCTCATTATGCAGGAGCTCGAGCGCGGCGACTCCGGCGTGCGATCCTTCGCGTCCGTGCAGGGCGCGCTCGTCATGTATCCGATCTTCGCGTTCGGCAGCGAAGAGCAGAAGAAGCGATATCTCCCGCTGATGGCGACCGGTGAGATCATCGGCTGCTTCGGCCTGACGGAGCCGGACTTCGGATCGAATCCCGCGGGCATGATCACGACGGCGAAGGAACAGGGCGACGGCAGCTATATCCTGAACGGCGCCAAGATGTGGATCACGAACGGCTCGACAGCGCACGTGGCGGTCGTGTGGGCCAAGACCGGCGCCGACGACAAGTCGATTCGCGGGTTCTTGGTGCCGACGGATTCCAAGGGGTTCACCGCCAAGGATCAGAAGGGCAAGCTCTCGCTCCGTGCCTCCGACACGAGTGAGCTCGTGTTCCAGGATGTCTGCGTGCCAAAGGGCAATCTGCTGCCGCTCTCCGGCGGTCTCAAAAGTCCGCTCCAGTGTCTGACGCAGGCGCGCTACGGCATCAGTTGGGGGGCGCTCGGCGCCGCGATGGCCTGCTTCGAGGAAGCCGCGTCGTACGCCAAGCAGCGCGTGATGTTCGATCGCCCGATCGGCGGCTTTCAACTCCAGCAGCTGCGGCTCGCCGAAATGCTGACCGAGATCGTCAAAGCGCAGCTCCTGGTGCTGCATCTGGGCCGCCTCAAGGACGCCGGCACGTATACGCCGCAGCAGGTGTCGCTCGCGAAGCGGAACAACGTCAACATCGCCACCGAGATCGCTCGCGAGGCACGCCGGTTGCTTGGCGCCAATGGCATCCTGGCCGAATATGCCTCCATGCGGCACATGGAGAACCTGGAAAGCGTGTATACGTACGAAGGGACGCATGACGTCCACACGCTCATCCTGGGTCAGGCGATCACGGGACTCAACGCCTTCAACTGATGAAGATCGCTGTCTGCATCAAACGCGTGCCGGATACCGAGACGCGCATCAAAGTGGCCGGAGCGAAGATCGACGAGACGGGCGTGAAGTTCATCGCCAACCCGTACGACGAGTTCGCCGTCGAGGCCGCGCTCCAGCTGAAACAGAAAGCCGGCGGCGAGATCGTCGCGATCTCGCTTGGCCCGGACTCGGTCCAGGAAACGATCCGGACGGCGCTCGCCATGGGCGCCGATCGCGGTGTGCATCTCAAGACCGACGGTCAGCCCTATGACACGCTCTCGGTCGCGCAGGCGCTCGCCGCTGAGCTCAAGGGCTACGACGTTGTGCTCATGGGGAAGATGGCGATCGATGACTACAACCACGCCATGGCGCCGGCGCTGGCCGAGATTCTCGGGCTGCCGTGCGTGACGGCTGTCACGTCGCTCACCATCGACGGGAACAAGGGCACCGCCGAACATGAAGTCGAGGGTGGCGTCGAGGTGCTCAGCTTCCCGCTGCCCGCCGTGATCTCGACGGACAAAGGTCTCAACAAACCCCGCCTGCCCACGTTGCCGGGCATCATGGCGGCGAAAAAGAAGCCTATGGAGAGCAAGCCAGCCGTACTCGGTGCCGCCCGCGTGACGGTGCGTTCGCTCGCGCTCCCTCCGGAGCGTCCGGCGGGCCGCATTATCGGCGAGGGCGCGGCCGCCGTGCCTGAGCTCATCCGGCTGCTGCAGACCGAGGCGAAGGTCCTATGATTCTCGCTTTTGCTGAATCGCGCGGCACGTCGCTCCGAAAGGCCGCGTTCGAGGCGATCACCGCGGCTCGTACGTTGGGCGACGATGTCCACGCACTCATCGTCGGACCGAGCGGCATTGCCGCGGCGGCTCAAGAGCTGGGCGCGTACGGAGCCAAGAAGGTGTTGGTCTGCGAGCACGCGGGGTTCGCTCAGTACAATCCGGAAGCCACCGCGGCGTTGTTGGCCGAACGGATGAAAGAGTATAAAGCCGGTGTGTTTGTCTCGACGGCGCAGGGTCGAGATCTGGCCCCCCGCGTGGCCGCGAAACTCGGCGCCGCGTTCGCGCCTGACGTAACCTCGATCAAGGCCGAAGGCGCCGACATCGTCGTCACACACCCGGTGTACTCGGGCAAAGCCATCGCCACGCTCGCCATCAGCGGTTCGCCCGCCATCATCGCCGCCCGGCCGTCAACGTTCACGGCCGTCAAGGTCGATGGCGCGACTGCTCAAGTCGAGGCCGTGCAGCCGGTCGGTGATCCCAACGCGTCGCGCGTGAAGGTCACCGAGCTCAAGGCGAGCGGGGGAGCCAAGCTCGATGTGAGCGAAGCCGCGATCGTCGTGAGCGGCGGCCGGGGTCTCAAGGGGCCGGAGCACTTCAGCCTCGTCGAGGATCTGGCGTCGTCGTTCGGCAACGCGGCCGTTGGCGCATCGAGAGCGGTGGTCGACGCCGGCTGGCGCCCGCATTCGGATCAGGTCGGCCAGACCGGCAAGGTCGTGAGCCCCGATCTCTACGTCGCGGTGGGCATTTCCGGCGCCATTCAGCACCTGGCCGGCATGCGCACCGCCAAGACGATCGTCGCGATCAACCGCGACAAGGACGCCCCGATCTTCAAGATCGCGGACTACGGCATCGTCGGCGATGCGTTCGAGATCGTCCCGGCGCTCGCGGCCGCGGTGCGTGAGGCGCGCCGCTCGGGATGACGCCCGCCGCCGAGTCGTTCTATGTGATTCTCGTCGGACTGGCCGCCGGGTTCTTCTTCTATAACGCCCACCGGCTCGTCAGCTACCTCCGGCTTGGCCGTCCCGACGAGCGCACGGATCATCCGCTCGTCCGCGTGCGGAATCTCGTCTCGATCGGCGTGCTGCAATCGAAGATCCTGCGCGATCCGCTCGCCGGCGCGATGCACGCGCTCGTGTTCTGGGGATTTATCGTCCTCACGGTCGGATCCGTGGAGATTCTGATCCAGGGCGTCGCGCCGGGCTTCACGTACGCCATGGTGTTGCCGGCGTGGCTGTATGTGCCCTACGTGCTCTCGCAGAAAGCCTTCGCCCTCTTTGTCCTTGGCGCGGTGGCGTGGCTTTTTTACCGGCGATTGATCATTCGCCCGAAGCGTCTGCAAGGCGATGCGCTCGAGCAGTGGGATGCGCTCCTGATTCTCACGATGATCGCGCTGCTCATGATCACGCTCATCTTGATGAATGTGTTCGTGGGGTTGCATGACGCGATGTGGTGGACGCATGTGCTGATCCTGCTCGCGTTCTTGAACTATTTGCCGTACTCGAAGCACCTCCACGTCATCACGTCGCTCCCGAACGTCTACCTCTCGAACACGAGCGGTCCGGGAACCGCTGGCGCCATGCGTCCGATGGATCTCGAGGCCGAGGGCGTGGAGCAATTCGGCGCGTCGGATGTGACGCACCTGCCGTGGAAAAATCTCCTCGACGGCTATTCGTGCACGGAGTGCGGCCGCTGCACCGCCGCCTGCCCCGCGAACCTGACCGGCAAGATTCTCAGTCCGCGCAAGATCGTGATCAACGTGCGCGAGCGGCTGCTGGAATACGGCGGCATGCCGACGGGGCTCGTCCATGGCGAGGGTGAGCACGCGCCGGATGCGCGGCTCCTCGATGGCTATATCTCCGAGGAGGAGCTCTGGCAGTGTACGTCGTGCCGCGCCTGCGTCCAGGAATGCCCGGTGTCGATCGATCAGCTCGACACCATCATGGAGCTGCGCCGGAACCTCGTGCTCATGGAGTCGCGGTTCCCCACGGAAGTGCAGCCCGCGTTTCAGTCGTTGGAGCGCAACGGCACGCCGTGGGCGTTCAATGCGGCGGATCGCGGTGAGTGGGCGGAAGGGCTGTCGATCCCCACGATGGCGGAGTTGCATGCGCAGGGTCGCGCGCCGGAGGTGCTTTTCTGGGTTGGCTGCGCCGGCTCGTTCGATGCCCGCGCGAAGAAGATCACGGTCGCCTTTGCTCGCATCATGCAGGCGGCCGGCATCGATTTCGCCATCCTCGGGCAGGAAGAGAAGTGCAATGGCGATCCCGCGCGCCGGATGGGCAATGAATATTTGTACCAGATGCTCGCCAAGGACAACGTCGCGCTGTTGAATCAGTATCATGTGCAGACCGTCGTGACGATCTGTCCGCATTGCTTCCATCAGCTGGGGAATGAGTATCCGCAGCTGGGCGGTCATTACGAGGTGATCCATCACTCGGTTTACATCGAGCGCCTCTTGGCCGAGGGCCGTGTGCCGCTCACCGAGACCGATGGCGACGGGCGGACCTTTACGTATCACGACAGCTGCTATCTTGGCCGATACAACAACGTCTACGAAGCCCCACGACAGACGCTGGCGCGGGCGCTTCCGGTCATGAATCTCGTGGAGCCCGAGCGCAACAAGAGCCGCGGCATGTGCTGTGGCGCTGGTGGCGGGCGTATGTGGATGGAAGAGACGCAGGGCAAGCGTATCAACATCGAGCGTACGCAAGAACTGCTCGCGACGGGCGCCGAGGCGATCGCCACGGCGTGCCCGTTTTGCATGACGATGATCAGTGACGGAGTGAAGGCGAACGAGTCCGCGGTGCCGGTCTACGACATCGCCGAGGTCGTAGCGGGCCGCTTAGGGCCGTGATCAGCCGCGCGACGGTCTGATAGCCGCTGAGCCCTTGGCAGGCGTACCCATCCCGTAGCTGACGCTGACGGTCAGCCGGTCGCCGTCGACCTTCGTGGTCACGCGCCGGCTGCAGCCGGGACATTTCTGCATCGTGGGGCCGGGCTCCGAACGCTGGCCGATGACGGTGCGGCACACCGGGCAGTGAATCGGTCCGGTGACCAACGCGGCCGCCGGAATCGGCGCGGCCTCGGCTGCCGCGGGGGCTGCGACCGCGGCACCCGTAGGAGGGCGAACGAGGCGAGGCCCTGTTCCATCACCAAGGCGCGCGCTCATGGTTTCCAGAAAGAACTGCTGTTCGGCGGCGCTCATGCCCGCGAGCGCGGCGGTCGACACGCCTTGTTCTTTGAGCCGGCGGGCCATGTTGTACGTGTCACGCGACATGCCCGAGGCGATCGGCGATCCGCCGGATCGGCGGCCACCGGAGGGCGCCGGCGGTGCGACCTGGCCTTTCAGATCCTTGCCGAACCGGACGATCGCGAGGCTCGCCAGGAGCAGCACGCCGCAAGCCGCGCCGGCCAGAATGAATTGGAGCAAGGAGGTCGAATTCACTTGTCGTTCACTCCTCGTTCACAGGGCGAAGTGCGTCGTCAGTGTGGCGTCGTCGGTCAACGGCAACGCGTGCAGGTGTTCCCCGGGTTCCACCCGGGTGCGATCCTCAGGGACGACGAGCAACGCGTTCGCGAGTGACATCGAAGTGACGATTCCGGATCCTTGCGGGCCGGTTAGCCGAGCCGTGAGCGTTCCATCGGTATGCGTTGTTACAATAGAACGCAAGAAGTGCGTCAGGCGGGCGTTGATCGTCACGGATTCCTCGAGCGAGACATCGACCGGCCGGCGAAACAGGCGTGCGTGCCCAAGCATACGGCGTATCGCCGGCTGAGCGAAGAGCACATACGTCACCATGGTCGAGACGGGATTGCCGGGCAGACCGAGCCACGGCGTCCCGTTGAGGATGCCAAATCCGAGGGGCGCGCCCGGCCGCATGCGTACGCGCCAGAACTTCATCTCGACCCCCATCTCCTCGAGTACCGGGCGCAGATAGTCGTGTTCGCCGACGGACAGCCCGGCCGTCGTCAGAATGAGATCGCAGCCCGCGGCCCGCGCCAGTCGCTCGCGCAATGCGTCCGGCGTGTCGCGAGCAATGCCGAGGTTAATAGGCAGCGCGCTCGAGTCTCTGACAAGTGCATCGAGCGCATACGTATTCGATGACACGATCTTGCGTCCTGCGAGCACCTCATCGAACAGATCGAGATCCACGAGCTCATCGCCCGAGCCAAGGATCGCGACGCGTGGCCGACGAATCACATCGACCCGCGCCGCGCCCACGGAAGCCAGCACCCCGATTTGCGCCGGCCCGATCGTCTGTCCCGCGCCGAGTACGATCGCGCCCGCGCGAATATCCTCGCCCTGTGGTCGCACGTTCCGACCCGCGTCGCGTGACAACCGAATCGCGACTCGCTCGGCGCCGCCGTCCGTGTCTTCGATGCGAATCACGGTATCGGCACCAGCGGGCATCGGTGCGCCGGTCATAATGCGCGTGGCCTCGCCCTCGCGCACCGCTACCGTGGGAAAGCCGCCGGCGGGGACGGTCTCGATGACGCGCAGGACGATGGGAGCATCAGCCGCAGCACGGGCAACATCGACCGATCGGACGGCGTAGCCGTCCATCGCTGAGTTGTCCCAGGCCGGCAGCGTGACTGGCGACGACACGTCGACCGCGAGCACGCGTCCGAGCGCGTCGGGCAACGCCACGCGCTCGCTGTCGAGCCGCACGATGTGCGAGAGAATCTCCCGTGATGCCTCGGCGACCGACAGCACGGGCTGACCGCCTTACCGCCGTTCGAGCGTCATTGCGGCCAGACGCGCGGCGATGTCGTCTTGCACATGTTCGACGTCGCGCACCGGGGTCGTCCAGTTGTTGCACAGGAAGCTGAAGACGAGCGGCGTGCCATCGGCGGTCGTCACGTAGCCGGACAGCGAGCGGGCCTTGTCCACGAATCCCGTCTTGGCGCGCACGTTGCCCGCGGCCATCGTCCCGCGCATCCGATCGCCGATCGTCCCGTCGACGCCGGCGATCGGTAATGCGTCATAGAACACCTGGAACGCGGGATCGTGGCGCATCGTGCTCAAGATGCGCACGATCGTCTGCGGCGACAGATAGTCGTGACGCGACAATCCCGAGCCATCATGCAGCACGAAGCCATCCGGCGCCACACCCCAGAGAATCAGCTGGTCGTGAATGACGCGCACGCCGCTGTCGGCCGAGCCGACGCCGGTCTTCTCCAGGCCGACGGTTTTGAGCAAGATCTCGGCGATCTGGTTTTGCGATGGCTTGAGCAACGCCGGCAGGATGTCTCGTAGCGGCGGCGACATCATCGTGAAGAGCGTGTCGAGCCTTCCCGCCGAATCGACGCCCCGACCGACCGCATTGGCGCGCAGCCTGACACCCTGGGTCGAGAGCGCGGACGCGAACGCACTGAGATACGCACCGGCGGGATCCCGGTAGGCGACTTCAACAACGGCACTGTCGTGCTGCGCCACGTTGCCATTGACGACGAGCGCTCCGCTGGCAGTGTCGTACGTGACCGTCACCGGTTTCGTCGGCGCGTCACCCGTTGGCGCGGCGGTGCGGACGTGATTGCGGAGCAGCGGGTACGCGACCGCCGGCGCCGTCGCGATCACCGCGGGCGCCCCCGCTTTCCTGGCGCCGCGCACCACGACCGTCGTGAACCCTTCGTTGAACATGAGCTCATCGACGCCGGCGCCGTATGGCTCGCTGAGATCGTCCCAGTCCCACCCGTAGCCAAGGTTCGCATCGGGGAACGCGTCGCCCGACTGCTCGATGTGTCCCGTGACGCGATGGATCCCATGGGCCGCGACCGAATCCGCGGCGGCACGCAGCGGGATCATCGCATCGTGCAGCATGTGATCGCTTACGGTCGGATCGCCGCGGCCGATCACGACGAGATCGCCGTGGAGTACGCCATGCACGAGCTTGCCGCGCGTCGCGAAGGTCGTCCGGTACTGATAGTCGGGGCCGAGATCAGTGAGCGCGGCCGCCGCGGTCACGATCTTCATGTTCGATGCCGGCAAGAACAGTTTGCCGGCGTTCAACGAGTAGAGCGTGTCGTTCGTCTCGGGGTTGACGATGAGAATGCCCCAGATCGCGCTTCGGAAGCGTGCGTCGGCAACCATGGAGTCGATCGCCGACTTGAGCTCGGCGACCGCCGATCGTGTGGGCGTCGGCGCGGCGGACGGGGCGAGGATAGCGGCGGGCGTCGGCTGCGGCGTCGGCGCTGGGGGTTTCGCACCTCCACATCCAACGGTTCCGAGAGCCAGGAGCGCGACGAACCTGCTTCGGGTCATCCCGTAATCTGCCCAGCCGCTAACCCCTCGGCCAGCGCCAGGTCGCTCGGCGTGTTCACGTTCATGAACGTCATGTCTGGATCGGCCGGCGGAGGAAGCGTGACGGTTCGCATCCGATCAAAAAAACCGACCACGCGCAGATCGCCGGCGTCGATCTGTTGTTCGATCGGTCCAATACAGCTCGGCCGATAGAACGCACACAGTGGCTCGAGGCCACGCGTGGAGCGGCTCTGAAATACGACGACGTCGGCGTCATGGTTGTGCAGCGACGCCAATAGGGATGCCGTCACAAACGGCATGTCCCACGCGACGACAATGACCGGCGTTCTCGCGTGCACCAGCGCCGAGTAGATGCCGCCCAGACTCCCTGCGCCCGTTCTGACGTCCGCAACGGTACGGATGCCAGGCAGCCAGGTCGGCGCGTCAGGATCGTTCGCGACGAGCAGCAGATCGTCGGTAACCGGTCGAAGCGCGGAGACGACGCGATCTATGATCCGAGTGCCGCGGATGAGCTCGAGGCCCTTCGGTTGCCCGCCGAACCGCGTTGATCGGCCACCGGCGAGCACTACGCCGGTGACACGATCGGTCACACGATCTGACTCAGCCACCACCGTTGTACGTGGCCCAGAGCGTCTCATCCTCGGCCAACCGTACCTGGGCCATGGTCCCCCGAGCGCCGAGCGCCTCTTCCATGCGCTCGAAGATGAACCGCGCCACGTTTTCACCGCTCGGCACCAACCGCCCCTCCTCGAACTCGGGCACATCGCGATTGATGTTCTTCTTGTCGAACCGTACGAGCACGACCTCGTTGATAACGTCGTCGAGGTCCTCGAGATCGACGACGAACCCCGTCGTGTGATCGATCTCGCCGCCGACGGTCACGTCGCACGTGTACTGATGCTCGTGAAAGTCTTGCTGGGCGCAGGCACCGAACACCAGGCGATTGTGCTCGTCGTTCCACTGCGGCAGCCGATAGCGGTGCAAGGCCGTGAACTTCACGCGTCGCGTGAGGAGGGCGCGTGCCATTATCGGAAGGCGGTGAGAGAGAATCCGAGGGTCGGGGCGATATTCTGTCGCCACGCGGTCAACGCGGCGTTCGCGGGCACGACGGGCGGGCCCGCGGTCGTGCCGCGGAAGGTGCCCGGGTAGCGCGTGGCGTAGAAGTAGTCCGTGACGTCGAGGCGCGCCTGGATCGGCCCGCCCGGCACCCACCGGATTCCCGCGCCGGCCGACATCTCGAACTGCGTGCCGAACCGGAACTTCGCCGAGTCGCGCGGGGCACCGAGATCCGTCGCGACGCCGACATTGACGTTGATCAGCGGGATCAGATGGTGCCAGGTCCGTTCGCCCACGAGGTTCAGCGCCATGCCCACGTCGACGAGGTTCAACTGCGTCGACTTGGTCCCGATATCGCGAATCGAGGGCGGCTCGTTGGGCAACGTCACGTCATGCTCGCTGAACGCGTGGGCCCAGCGAGCCTCGAAGTACGCCGGGCCGCCGACGTGAATGTCCCAGCGCACGCCGGCTAGGGGAGCGCTATGGGGGTTCACATGGCCGCGCGTGTACGGCGCGAACAGGTAGCCGCCGAAGAACGTGAGCACGCGCGGATCCTCGATGTCCAGATACGGACTCGATTCCGGCGCGTGGCCGACGATCTGCGCCGCCGCGCTTTGCGCGAGCGTCAGAGAAAAAACGAGAACGATTCGCTTCATGTAATTAGTTCAACGACGACGAGGCTCATGCAGTTTGCGGTTAAAAGTTCAACGACTCCTTTACATGCCCGCAAAACGCCGTCAACTCAGCGGACATGAACCCCGGTACAGGAATCATTTGCGGCTAGCGGGGCGTACTGTGCCCCGTTAGACGCAAATCTACCCCGGTCATCTCCGAAGGTGCTCGGATTCCCAGCATTGCCAGGATCGTTGGTCCCACGTCGCAGAGCGCCCCACCGGACCGGAGGGGTGCGTCGCCCTGGGAGACGACAAAGGGAACGGGGTTCGTCGTGTGCGCGGTGTGGGGGCCGCCGGTCGCCGGGTCGATCATGAGCTCACAGTTCCCATGATCCGCCGTCACCAGAACCGTGGTCCCGGCTTTCTCGGCTGTCGCCAGGACGCGTCCGAGACACTGATCCACGGTCTCCACGGCCTTGATCGTCGCGGGAAGGGAACCGGTGTGGCCGACCATGTCGCCGTTGGCGTAGTTGCACAGGATGAACTCGTGCTGCCGTCTTTCGATCGCGCCGCAAAGGACATCGGTCACACCCGGCGCGCTCATCTCCGGCATGAGATCGTACGTCGCCACTTTTTGGCTGGGCACGAGGAGTCGCTCTTCTCCCTGATACGGAGTCTCCTCGCCGCCGTTAAAAAAGTACGTGACATGCGGGTACTTCTCGGTTTCGGCCGTGCGAAACTGCGACTTGCCATGCGCGCTGAGAGTCTCCGCGACAATGCGCGCCATGGATTGAGGCGGGAAAGCGACCGAGAGCGCGAACTGCTGCGCGTACGATGTCATCGTGACGACGTGGAGCTCTGGTCGCTGCGCGACATCGAAGCCTTTGAACGCGGGCTCGGTGAGTGCGCGCACGATCTGCCGCATGCGGTCCGAGCGAAAGTTGAAGCAGATCACGGCATCGCCGTCTTTCATCGCGGCTACAGCAGGGCTGCCGATCGTGGTCGGTAAAATAAATTCGTCGGTCTGCCCGTTGTCGTACGCGGCACGGATCACCGAGAGCGGGTCGGTGCCGACCGGACCGACGCCGTCGACCATGGACCGATACGCGAGCTCGGTCCGCTGCCAGCGCCGGTCCCGATCCATCCCGTAGTACCGACCGCCGACGCTGCCGATGACTGTCGGAACTCTGGCGCGCGCCACGCGAGCCATGAGGTTCTCCATGTACCCGAGCGCCGATTTCGGCAGCGTATCGCGCCCGTCCAACATCGTGTGGATGGCCACCCGCGGGACGTGCTGGCGATCCGTTAGATCGAGCAGGGCATACAGATGCCGGTCGGCCGCATGCACGCCACCGTCGCCCAGAAGACCCACGAGATGGAGCGTCCCGCCACTCCGGCGGACGGCATGGCACGCCGCCAGGAACGTCCCGTTGCACTGGAACGACCGGTCGGCGATCGACGTGTCGATCCGGACGAGATCCTGCATGACGACGCGGCCGGCGCCGAGGTTCAGGTGTCCGACCTCGCTGTTGCCCATCTGCCCGGCCGGGAGGCCGACGCGCAACCCAGACGCTTCCAGGAGTGTGCGTGACGGCCGGCGCCACAACGCGTCCCAATTCGGCGTCGTCGCTAACGCGATGGCGTTACCTTCTCGCTCGGCTCGATATCCCCAGCCGTCGAGAACGACGAGGACTACCGGTCCATGGACGGATCCAGTCATCTTGACGGGAATGTACAGCGGGGCTCCGTGACGTTCACGCCGATGCTCAGGCAAGCGATACTCGCGCTTTGCTTTGTCGCGCCCGTCGCTCTCGGCGCGCAGTCGAGCAAAAAGGCAACGGCAAAGAAAAAGTCCGTGGCCGCCCAACCGGCGCCAAAGGCACTGGCGCCGAAACCGGACTCGGAGCCATTGATCGCGGGCACGGGGAACGTCGTTCTCCGTGAGGCGCCGGAAGGCCATGCGCTCGCGAGCCTGGGCCCAGGCACGCCGTTGACCGCTATCGCCCGGGACCGCGGCTGGGTGCGTGTCCGCATGGAAGGGTGGGTCCGCGAGGACTCCGTGCAGGTCTCCAACGGTTCGAGCGGCTCCCTCAGCGCCGCTGACCTTCGCGTCGACCCTCAGGGCGCCAAGGGCAAGACCGTCAAATGGGATGTCCAGGTCCTGGCGCTCGAGACAGCCGATTTCCTGCATAAGGACTTGGCGCCCGACGAGCCATATCTGCTCGCCCGGGGACCGGGGCCGGAAACGACGCTACTCTACGTGGCGGTTCCCCCGTCCATGCTGGCCTCCGCCAGAACCCTAGCCGCGGCGGCACCCGTCAGCGCGACGCTCGTCGCGACGGTCCGCGTTGGGCGCAGCGAGCCAGTCGGCGTGCCAGTGTTGGACGCTCAGAGCATCGCCCGCCGTTGACCGCACCGACACCGGCGCCACCGCAGGAACGAAGGGATCCGCGGCGAACCGAGTTGCGGCTGGCGTATCCCGGGCTGATCGCGAGCCTCTGGCTCGCGCTCGTCGTGCTGATCGCGCTCGATGTCTACCTGCTCTCGCGGCGCGAGAACTACGCGAAAGAAATCCGTCGCCTGCGCGCCAGCATGACGACCGTCGAACGTCGTTCGGCTGATCTCGCCGTCGCCGCGAATGAAAATCACCTGAAGGTTTTGGTGGCTCTGATACGCCGACAAGCACAGGGCGATCGCGGGCTGCACGTCTCCGTGCAAGTCGACAGTGGCGTGATGACGCTCGAGCAGGAAGGGAACGTGCTGCGCGAGATGCCGGTTCGCGTGGCGCCTGGGCGCCGCGTCGGCGTGCCGCCGGACACGATCATGATGTCGAGGCCGCAAGGCACGCGGCACGTCGAGCGGCTGCTGACGCCGGACAGCGCGTGGACGGTGCCAAAATGGGTGTACGCCGATCGCCATCTTCCGCCGGACACGACCACGAAAGGCACGCTCGGGTATGCGATCGTGGTCGATGGCGGGCTCGTGATTTACAGCGACCCGCAGGTGGGGCCGCTGGCCGACACGGCCTACGTGATGCCAGGCAGCGTTCGCGCCCGCGAGGCGGACGTGAAGGCCATTCAGGCGAATCTCAAGCCCGGTACCAGTGTCTATTTTTACTGACATGCGGCACGGGCTCAAAATCGTCTGGGTACTCGCGCTCTGCGTGTTCGCGACGCTCGGCGCGAGCATCTGGCTGCTGCGGGACGTGCTGCAGGAGCGCTTCCGGCGCGACGTCACGCGTATGGCGTTCAACCACAACCTGGATCTCCTCGACGACGTTCGCCGCAGCGTCGGCGACTCGCGCGACTCGTTGGCGGCGAGTCAGCACGACGAGCCCGATACGCCGGACGACAAGCCGTACATCGTCGTGAGCATCGAGGATCACCGGCTGTGGTACAAGCAGGGTGATCAGGTCTTGTTTACGGCTCGCGTCGCGACCGGCAGTGGCAAGGAGCTCGTCAACGAAGGCGGCGTGCACTGGAAGTTCGATACGCCCCGCGGCCGACTCGTCGTCCTCAGCAAAGAGATGGACCCTGTTTGGGTTCCGCCCGATTGGCATTACATGGAGATGGCGAAGAAAAAGAAGCTCGGCACCATGAAGCTGCAGCGTGGGCAGTCCATCTTGCTGCAGGGGGGAGGCAAGATCATCGTCTCCGGCAACGACGTTGTGACTCAGTATCCCGACGGGCACATCGAGCCGTTCGAGGTCAAGGAAGGGCATGAGATCGTCGCGAATGGCAACCTCGTCATTCCGCCGTTCGGGACGAATCAGCGCAAGTACAGTGGAACGCTCGGCGTCGAGCGACTGTACTTGGGAGATGGGTACGGCATTCATGGAACTGACGAGCCCTTGAGTATCGGCACCAATGCGAGTCATGGGTGCGTTCGGCTTCGGAACGAGGACATCGAGACTCTCTTCCGCGTCGTTCCTATAGGAACTGTTGTTTATATCTACTGATTCGCGCTGGTCGTCTATAGTTTGCCGTGCTTTGCGTCGTGAGGCCTCATACCGTGCATCGCTTTCTTCGCTATTTATTCGGTACCAGCACGGCCTTCGCCGCCTTCGGCGGCTCGGCCGCGATTGGTATCTCGGCGAATGTCGCGAGTGCAGGTGTGCCGATCGGGCGCCCGGTTATCGTCAGGCGATCAGCTTTTGGCGCAAGCGAAGCGAGCGCTGATACGCTTGTCGACAGCAGCGGGAAAGCGGACACGGCGCGAAACGTGTTGGTGTCGCTCGCTGGTAAGAGCGGCAAGCTCAAAGCGCATTTCATCACGGAAGCACGCCGCACGCTGGAAATCCCGATCATTCGCCAGCTCTTCGGCGGCGATTCGGCGATTCTGCAGCCCGGTGTCTACGCGGTCCCGGACAATTCGTTCGCCTTTATCACGATGCTCCCGTTCACGAGCAAGACAAAGGGACGCATCGGCGACTATCGGATAGGCTTTTGGCCGGCGGAGCGCCATCGGAAACGGGCCTCACTCGAGACGTACGAGAATCCCGATGGCTTCATCATGGTCACGCAGGACAACGCGGACACGCCGATCTCCGAGCACTTCACGCTGCGCGATTTCCTCACGCATGACCAGCAGGACGTGTGGCCGAAGTACATGGTCCTCCACGAGGAGCTCGTGGACAAGCTCGAGCTCATTATCGACGACATGGAAGCGCACGGTCACCCGGTGAACAAACTCGTCGTGATGTCGGGATTCCGCACCCCCGAGTACAATATTCAGGGAGTCGGGCGCCGCGGCGGTCGCGCGCTCGACAGCCGGCATCAGTTCGGTGATGCGGCGGACGTCTACGTCGATAACGGAAACGGGCAGATGGCCGACTTGAACGGCGACGGCCGGGTGGACACGCACGATGCGCGCGTGCTGCTCGAGTCGGCCGAGCGAGTCGAGGCCGAGCACCCGGAGCTCGTGGGTGGCGAGGGGATCTACCGGGCGAATCGCCAGCATGGTCCATTCCTGCACGTGGATGTGCGCGGCTGGCCCGCGCGGTGGGCGCTGATCGAGCCACCCCGACGCAAGAAGACGCGGAGACACAACGCGTGAGCGACACGTGAACGATCTGCTCCGCGAGCGCATCCTTCGAAACCTCGACGCGCTGAGTGACGAACGGCTGTATCAGGTCCTCGATTACGTCGAGTTCCTCAAGTCGAAGTACGCGGAGCGCCAGGCCCCGAGCCCCAATATCTTCCAGCGATTCGCGGAAACGGTCGAAGACCGGCTCCGCGCGGGGCGCATCTCGACGACGACGATCGCCGAGACCATGAATCTCATGAACCGCGCGATGGGCGTGCTGAACGGTGTGGCCGCCGCTGGCAAGTCTGTTGCAACAGATCTGGTCGACGCGCAAAAGGGGACAACTCGTGAGCAACGTGAACAGCCACGCACTGATCCACCGGGGTCCGCGAACTCGTAGCTCGGCCCACCGGCCACGGCGCACCTCGCGCGATCACAGCATTCTCGATCATTTCCGGCGGTTGCCGGCGTACGGCCGGCTCCTGGCCGGTCTCATGGGCGACGAGCGCGTGTCGTTGACCGATAAGGCGCTCGTCGTCGGGGCGGTCGCGTACATCGCGTCGCCGTTCGACTTCACCAGCGCGATCCCGATCGTGGGCGAGATCGACGATCTCTTCATCGTGCTGCTCGCGCTCCAGCATCTCGTCGCGAACGCCGACGCCGACGTCGTGCTCGAGCACTGGCACGGCGACATCGAGGAGTTGGAGCATCTCGACCTGCGTCGGGCTCTTATGGCGGCGGCGTTTTTCCTGCCGAAACGACTCAGACGGCGCCTACGGGTAATTGGCCGCGTAGACTGAGAGCCAGAGGGGTAGACGCGACCCTTTTTGGGCCATAGCTTCTACTATGGCGCCCATAGTCACTCAGAATGGTCGCGCGGCTACAGCCCCGGTAGCGGGCCCGGCCGCTGCGCGAGTTCGTGAAGATATAGCTCTGACATTCGACGACGTCCTGCTGGTGCCTGGCCACTCGGTGGTCCACCCGCGGGACGTTGTGACATCATCGCGCTTCACGCGCGGTATCAATCTCAACATCCCCCTGGTCGCCGCCGCGATGGACACGGTGACCGAGTCGGACATGGCGATCGCGATGGCGCGCGCCGGCGGTATCGGCGTGCTGCACAAGAACATGTCGATCGACCGTCAGGCGGCCGAGGTGGACCGCGTCAAGCGCTCGGAAAGCGGGATGATCTTGAACCCGATCACCCTCCCGCCCGACGCGAAGCTGCGCGAAGCCGTCGCCCTCATGATGCGCTTCAAGATCTCGGGTGTGCCGATCGTCGACCGCGACGGACGTCTCGTTGGGATCATTACGAATCGCGATCTGCAGTTCGAGCGCAATCTGGATCGCCCGCTCCGAGAGGTAATGACGGCGGATGGTCTTGTCACCGCTCCCGAGGGGACGACCCTCGATGAGGCCGAGCGGATTCTGGGGGAAAACCGGATCGAGAAACTCCCGGTCGTCGACGACCACGGTCTGCTCCGCGGTCTCATCACTGTCAAAGACATTCACAAACGTCGCCAGTACCCGAACGCCAACAAGGACCAGCACGGCCGGCTCCGGGTCGCCGCGGCGATCGGCGCGGGTGGCGACTTCGTTGAGCGTGCACGGGCTCTGATCGATGCCGGGGTCGATGTCCTCGTTTTGGACACGGCCCACGGGCACAGTCAGGCGGTGTTGGACGCCACGGCCCGGGTGCGTGAGATGTTTCCGGCCACCCAGCTGGTCGCCGGCAACATCGCCACCAAACAAGGCGCGGCGGCCCTGGTTGAACGCGGCGTGGACGCGGTCAAAGTTGGTGTCGGTCCCGGGTCGATCTGTACCACGCGAGTCGTGACGGGAGTTGGCGTTCCACAGCTGACGGCCATATTTGATGCCGTCGAAGGCGCGGGCGATGTGCCCGTGATCGCCGATGGCGGCATCAAATACTCGGGTGACATCGTAAAGGCACTAGCAGCCGGTGCGGCGAGCGTTATGATGGGGTCCATGCTCGCCGGCACGGAAGAAAGCCCAGGCGAATCGCTGCTGCTCGAGGGGCGGCGGTTCAAGATGATCCGCGGCATGGGGAGTCTGTCGGCGATGCAGGATGGCAGCGCCGACCGGTATTTCCAGGAAGGGGAGATGAGTCCAAAGAAGCTCGTCCCAGAAGGCATCGAGGGCCGCGTCCCCTACAAGGGACCGGTCACCGACGTCCTCTTCCAGATGGTCGGCGGACTACGCAGCGGCATGGGCTACGTCGGCTGCGCCTCGATCGACGCGCTGCGAGTCGATAGCCGGTTCGTCCGGACGACCGCCGCCGGTCTCCGCGAATCCCACCCGCACGACGTCACGATCACTCGCGAAGCGCCGAATTACTCGGCGTAAACCCTCAAGGAGAGCGCATGGCCCTCGGGTCGACGAAAAGTATCGCGCAATTGCAGGCTGAAGCCGCTGATGAAGGGAGTCACAGCCTCAAACGCGTCCTGACGGTCTATAACCTCACGTTCCTGGGGATCGGCGCGATCATCGGCGCGGGCATCTTCGTGCTCACCGGTCACGCCGCGGCGAGCAACGCCGGGAACGCGGTGGTACTGTCGTTCGCCTTTGCGTTCTTCGGCTGCCTGTTCGCCGGCCTCTGCTATGCGGAATTCGCGTCTGTCGTCCCGATCGCCGGGAGCGCCTACACCTACGCGTACGCCACGCTCGGCGAGTTCATGGCGTTCGTCATCGGCTGGAACCTGGTGCTCGAGTATATGTTCGGCGCGGCCACCGTCGGTGTGGGTTGGGCGGGGTATTTCAACGACTTCTTGCGGTACTTCGGCATCAACATGCCGGCCTCGATTTCACAAGCACCGGTCGCCTGGAGCGAAACCGCGCACAGGCTCGTGATGGTCCCCGGCGGCATCATCAATCTGCCGGCGTTCTTGCTGGTCATGGCGATCACCTGCATCCTCGTGATCGGAATCCAGGAATCGGCGCGATTCAACAACGCCGTCGTCTTCGTGAAGGTCGCCATCGTCCTGCTCGTGATCGGCTTCGGCTTCTTCTTCGTCAACTCGGCGAACTGGCACCCGTTCATCGCGCCGAGCTCGGGGGAATTCGGCAAGTTCGGTTGGAGCGGCGTGGTGCGAGGGGCCGCCGTGGTGTTCTTCGCCTATATCGGGTTCGACGCGGTGTCGACCGCGGCGCAGGAAGCCAAGAACCCGCAGCGTGATCTCCCGATCGCCATGCTCGGCTCGCTGGTCATTTGTACCGTGCTGTACATTCTGATGTCGCTCGTGCTCACCGGCCTCGCGCCGTACACCACGCTCGACGTCCCACATCCGGTCGCCTTCGCGCTGAAGGGCATTCCGCAGCTCGCCTGGTTGGAGATCTTCGTCGACATCGCCGCCATCGCGGGCCTCGCATCGGTCGTCCTGGTCATGCTCCTGGGACAGTCCCGCGTCTTCTACTCAATGGGCCGCGACGGGCTGCTGCCGCCGGCGTTCAGCGCCATTCACCCGAAATTCCGCACGCCGGCGTTCACGACGATCCTGACCGGGACGGTCGCCGCGGTCATCGCGGCCATTTTCCCGATCGATATCCTCGGTGAGCTGGTTTCGATCGGCACGCTGCTGGCGTTCACCATCGTGTGCGTCGGCGTGATCGTGCTGCGCGTGCAGAAGCCGGACCTGCCGCGGCCGTTCCGGACGCCGCTCGTGCCGCTCGTCCCGCTACTCGGCATCGGATGCTGCCTCGGCCTCATGGGCTTCCTGCCGCAAGCGACGTGGCTCCGGTTGATCGTTTGGCTGATCGTCGGGTTCGCCGTGTACTTCGGGTATGGGCGCTATCATTCGAAGTTGGCCAACGGACGCGAACCTAGCCTGGCTGCGGCAGACTGACGGACCTTCTCGCTGTACCCGCCCGACGGGCGGCGGCCGCTCA
>DASRDS010000145.1:0-10121 GCA_035652495.1 Gemmatimonadaceae bacterium | reverse complement strand
GAGTTGGTCGATGATGCGAGCGGCGCGGCCGTAGCCGATCTCGAGCCGGCGCTGCAGCAGCGAGGTCGAGCCCTGTTGGTTCTGGATGCAAGCCGCGGCGGCTTCGCGGAACAGGTCATCCCGATCGGCGGGGTTCGTCTTCTCCGGCATCTCGGCCGCATCACGCTCGGCCTGTTCGCGCCGGCGAACAGTCTCGAAAATGTCCTCTCCAGGCCCCTCGACCACCGCGGCCGTCGTGTGCGCCTTGTACCAACCCAAAAGCTTTTCCGTCTCGTCGCTCGAGACGTAGGCGCCCTGGAGACGAGCCGCCTCGGACTTGCCAGGCGGAATGAATAGCATGTCGCCATTCCCCAACAGCGACTCGGCGCCAATGCCGTCGATAATCGTGCGACTATCAACCTGAGACGCCACGCGAAACGCGATCCGACTGGGGAAGTTGGCCTTGATCAGCCCGGTGATCACGTTCACGCTCGGACGCTGCGTGGCGAGGATCAGATGCAAGCCTATTGCTCGCGCCTTCTGAGCGAGCATCGCCAACGGCGTCTCGATCTCGGCCTGCACGGTCATCATGAGATCGGCGAGCTCGTCGATCACTACGACGATGTAGGGGAGAAGACCCTCGGTGTACGTCCGTTCTTCGAACGCCACGTCAGATTGCTTGGGATTCTGCAGCGGCGTGCCGGCCTCGACCCGCCGATTGAACTCCTGAACGTTGCGGCATCCGTTCTCGGCCAACAACCGATACCGGCGCTCCATCTCATACTGCGCCCACTTCAACACCTTGGCGGCATCTCGATTATCCGTGACGACATCGAGGCGCTTGTGCGGGAGCGCATTGTAGACCGAGAGCTCGACCATCTTCGGATCGACCATCAAGAACTTGAGCGTCTTCGGCGTGTGCTTGTACACGAGCGCCGTGATCAGCGTATTCACGCAGACGGACTTACCCGACCCCGTCGCGCCCGCGATCAGCAAATGCGGCATCTTCGCCAGATCGGCAATCACCGGCCGCCCCTCGAGATCCTTGCCGAGCGCCAATGGCAACGCGGCGCGGGCGTTTCGGAATTCGCTCGATTCCAGAAGCTCGCGCAGCATGACGATGTCGGCGACGGGATTCGGCACTTCGACGCCGACGGCACCCTTACCCGGAATCGGAGCAACGATACGAATGCTCGGCGCGCGCATCGCGAGCGCCAAATCGTTCGCGAGGCTCGCGATCTGCCGGACTTTGATGCCCGCCGCCGGGATCACCTCGAATTGCGTCACAACTGGGCCGGTGGTGCGCTCGCCCAGGTCGCCATCGACTTTGAACGTGCGTAGCGCCGCCAACAGCTTCTCGCCCATGACATCGAGCTCGCGCTTGCCAACATCGACGTTCTTCTCGGGCGGCGGCGTCAAGAGATCGACCGGTGGCAGCTCATCGGTCTCCACCACTGGTGGTTGGGGCTCGTTTGGATCCGGCGGCTCCAAAAGTGGTTCGGCGCGTTTCGCACGAGGCCGAGATTTCTTTGGCTGTTCGGCCTCCACCGGAGGCGGAGCTGGGACCGCTAGGGGAACGGGAGCTTCGGCGTGCTCAATGCCCGGGAATTCGTCCGGATCCGGCTCGTTGAGCACCGGCGCCCGCGGCCGTGGCGGTCGCGGCGCGAGCAGTACGCGAATCGGATTCCACTGCAGCGTCGCCGCCGTCAGCGCGCACAGCAGCAGGAAGACAATGATCCAAGATCCGGCGATGCCAAACGCGTCCTTCAGGTGCAACGCGACGAAATTCCCCCACAAGCCAGAGACTTCGTCGCGGGAAGGCGTCGCCGTTGCCGTGGTAAGCCCGAGCGCGATCGGCAGTAGGATCACGCCGCCGGCGAGAAAAATGAGCCACGATCGATCCGTGGATTTTTGCATGCGCCCAAAGAGCCGAAGCGCATGAATAGCCGGAATCAGCGGCAGCAATAACGCCGCGGGGACGCCAAAGAACACTTGCAGGTAGGCGCGGAGACAGGAACCGGCCGGACCGAACCACCCGTGAACGGCGCCGCAGGCACGCGTGTCCGTCGCCACCCACGGCGCGACCCCGCCGCCGGCGAGCAAGGCGCCGCCCAAGAAAATCGCGAACAAGAGGAGCGCGATGCCTACGAGCTCGCGCCGGACATGCTCCGAAACGATACTACCGCTCCCGATCTGGACCTAGCTTAGTAATCTGGCGGTCCTGATAGATCGGCACCACAGGGTACGCATCCAACGCGCCGGCCACGATGAGATCGTCGGCAAACCCCGCCTCGGCCAGCGCACGCCCATGCTCGGAATCGGAGAACACCCGCGCGCGGTTGTCCTCATAGCGCGCATCGAGCATACCCGCGGCGTACGCCCCGTCGTTGATTTGCACGGCCGCGAGATCCTTCGTGACCGCACGCGCGAACTTGCCCGCGCACACCGCGTCCTCGAGCGAGAAGTGGCGGTCGTGACCCGCGCACAGGATCGCGACGTCGGTGCCGCCGCGGAGCGCACTGCGTAAGAGCGCGACCACGGGTGAAAAATTCACGAACGACGCGACCACCGCGTCTCTCGCACCGTTCACCGAGATGAGCGCCGCGGTGCCGTTCGTCGTCGCGAGCAGAACGGTCTTCCCCTCAACGGCGTCCCGCGTGAACTCTCGTGGGGAGTTCCCGAGGTCGAACCCCGGAATCGTGTGCATCTTCCGCTCGCCGGCGAGCTTCACGTCGGCCTTCGAGAAGGCTTTCGAGCGATTGATCACATCTTCCGAGCTTTCGAACGGAATCACCGCCTTCGCGCCGTTCGCCAGCGCGACCGCGATGGTCGTGGACGCCCGGAGCACATCGATGACCGCGACGACTCGACCGCTCATGTCAGCGGCTGTCACCTCGCCGACTTTGAAAAACACATCCAATCGCACCTACACCGGCTCCTTGAACAGGTCCGTCTCCCGCTCGAGGAACTTGGTATCCACCTCGCCCGCGCGGAAGCGCGGATTATCCATCACGCGCGCCAGAAACGGGATCGTGGTCGTCACGCCCTCGATGATGAAGCTCTCGAGCGCGATCTTCATCCGGCGCCGCGCCTCTTCGCGGTCGCGACCCTCGCAGATGAGCTTCGCGAGCAGCGAGTCATAGTAGGGTGGCACCGTGTACCCGGCGTAGACGTGGCTGTCCAATCGCACGCCAGGACCACCCGGCGGATGAAACGCGATGATACGGCCCGGCGACGGCTGAAAACCGCGCGCCGGATCCTCGGCGTTCACGCGACATTCGATCACGTGACCGCGAAGAGGCGGTAACGCTGAAATCGACAACGGCATGCCCGCCGCGACCCGGATCTGCTCTTTCACGAGATCCACACCGGTGAGCATCTCCGTCACCGGATGCTCGACCTGGATGCGGGTGTTCATCTCCATGAAGTAGTACGAGCCGTCCGTGTCCAGCAGCATCTCGATCGTGCCGGCGCCGACGTAGTCGATCGCCTTGGCGCCCTTCACCGCCGCATCACCCATGCGCTGGCGCAATTCTGGGCTCACGGCCGGACTCGGAGCCTCCTCGATCAGCTTCTGGTGACGGCGCTGGACCGAGCAATCGCGTTCGCCCAAGTGAATGCAATGACCATGCGTGTCACCCATGATCTGGAATTCAATGTGGCGCGGACGGTCGAGATATTTTTCGACGTACACATCACCCGAACCGAACGCCGACAACGCCTCCGATCGCGCCAGCTGAAACGACCGCGCGAACTCGTCGGCATCGCGCGCGACGCGCATCCCCTTTCCACCGCCTCCGGCGGCGGCTTTGATAATCACGGGGAAGCCGATCTGCTTCGAGAACGTCAGCGCTTCGTCGGCGTCTTCGACCGGACCGGGGGTACCGGGGATAATCGGAACATTCGCGGCGGCCATCGCGGCACGCGCGGCAGCCTTGTCGCCCATCACCCGAATCTGATCCGCCGTGGGGCCGATGAACGCGATGTTCGACGCGGCGCACGTCTCCGCGAATTCCGCGTTCTCGGCCAGAAAGCCGTAACCCGGATGAATCGCGTCGGCTCCGGTGATCTCGGCGGCCGCGATCAATCGCGGGATCTTGAGATACGAGTCCCGAGACGGAGCCGGGCCGATGCAGACGTCGTCATCGGCGAACCGGACATGGAGCGATTCCCGATCTGCCTCTGAATACACTGCGACCGTCTGTACGCCAAGCTCCTTGCACGCACGAATCACCCGCAGCGCGATCTCGCCGCGGTTCGCGATCAGGATCTTTTTGAACACTCAACTATTCGCGTCAGACTGGAACGCATCCCACGACGTGTCGCTCGAGCCCGCCACGCCTTGTACACGGAGCGCGAACTCGCTGGGTGTCGTCGCGTAGAACACGGCGGTCTCGTACGAGATAATGCCCTTCGTGTACCAGCCCATGATCGACTGGTCGAAGCTCTGCATCCCGTATTGGATCGTGCCCTCTTTGATCAGGTCCGGGATGTTCAGTGACTTGGTCATGTCACGAATATTATCGCGGACCGCCGCGGTGTTGATCAGGACTTCGCAGGCTGGAACACGACCCGGTTTGTCCTGGCGCGGCACCAGACGGAGGGAGACGACCGCTTGGAGAGCCGAGGAGAGCGAGAACCGAACCTCCGCCTGTTGGTGCGGCGGATAGAACGACAGCACGCGGTTGATGGTCTGCGTTGCGTCCGTCGTATGCAGCGTCGAAAACACCAAGTGACCGGTATCAGCCGCCTTCAACGCGGTATCCAACGTATCCAGATCTCGAATCTCGCCGAGCAGAATCACATCGGGATCCTGACGCAGGACGCGACGCAGCGCGGCCGCGAAGCTCCCGGTATCGGTCCCGACTTCGCGCTGATTGATATGGCAGTTGATATCGCGATGCAGGAACTCGATCGGGTCTTCGATCGTGATGATGTTCGCGTGCCGCTGCTCATTGATATGCTGAATCATCGCGGCCAACGCCGTCGACTTGCCCGAGCCCGTGATGCCGGTGACCAGGACCAGACCACGGGGCCGCATCGCGATTTGCTCAACGACCGTCGGGAGGTTCAGCTCCTCGACGGTTGAGGTCTGATACGGGATCGAGCGGAGCGCGTAGGCGATCGTGCCGCGCTGCTGATAGACGTTGACACGGAACCGGCCAATGCCCGGCACGCCGATGGCGAAGTCGGCCTCTTTATTTTCGGCGAATTCTTTGACCTGCCGCGGCGACATCACCTGCTCGGCCAGCGACTTGAGGTCCTCGGGCCGCATAGCGGCGGCGGCCAACGGCGCAAGCTCGCCCTGGACGCGCAGCGTCGGCGGACGGCCGACTTTGAGGTGCAGGTCGGACGCGTTCTGCTTCACCATCTCCTGCAAGATGGCCTTGAAGTTGAACACGGCCGGCGCGCCACCCTCGGGGGCCGGCGGCGTCGCGGGCGCGGCGGGAGCGGTGCTAGCCATTGGGGTCGATTCGGAAAAGCACTTGTCCGTACTCCACCGGGTGCGAGTCCTGGACCATGACGTCCTTGACCACCCCCGCGAACTCCGATTCGATCTCGTTCATGATCTTCATCGCTTCGATGATGCAGACCATCTGGCCCCGCGCGATGCGCTGGCCCTCCGAGACGTACGCTTTGGCGCCCGGCTCGGGCGAGGCGTAGAACGTTCCGACCATCGGCGACTTGATCTCCAGAAGCTTCGGCTTCGGTGGCTCGGGCTTCCCGCCATCGTCGGCGGGCTGCGTCGCCACCCCCTCGGCCGGCGTGAGCCGCGCCGCCGGCGCCGCGGGCGCCGCCAGCATCGGCACCGGGACCGGAGCCGCCACCTGGACCGCGCCGCGCTGCGAAGGCGACTTCGACAGCCGGATCTTCATCCCCTTATCTGACGATATTTCGATCGAATCGACACTCGATCCGTCGAGTAGCTCGATCAGCTTTTTGACATAGCGGAGATCGATCATTGGACGATCACGCCACCTCGAGCAATTCGCGCGTGAAGTGCGTCAGGACGGCCGGCCCATCCGGGCCAAGGTGTACGTCATCTTCGATCCGTACGCCACCCCAACCCGGCCGGTAGATTCCCGGCTCGATAGTTACCACGGCGCCGACGGCCAACACCTGATCGGCCGTCCTCGCCAAACGCGGCGCCTCGTGCACCTCGAGTCCCAGCCCATGTCCCAAGCTGTGACCAAAGGCATCGCCGTAGCCGCGACGCTCAATGTAGTCGCGCGCCAGCGCATCGGCATCCTTTCCCTTCAAACCGGCCCGCACCTGCGCGGTCGCGGTCTCGTTGGCGCAACGGACTATTTCGTACAACTCGTGCTGTTCATCGGTCGCCGACCCGACGATGACCGTCCGCGTGACATCGGCGCAGTACCCACCCGTCTCGGCGCCAAAATCCATCAGGAGCAAGTCGCCCTTCTCGATTGCCTTGGCCGACGAGCGAGCATGCGGCAGCGCCGACCGCGCCCCCGACGCGACGATCGAGGGGAACGGGAATGAACCCGAACCCTCGTCGCGCAGGGCCTGCTCGAGGACACCCGCCACTTCGAGTTCCGTCATGCCGACGCGCACCGCCGGTAATGTGCGCGCCAGCGCGCGGGTGGCAATAGACGCGGCATCCGTGATCAACGCGACCTCGTCGGGATCTTTACGCTCTCTGAGCGTTTCCACGAGGTCGATCACCGGGCGCCACTGCCATCGCGCGCCCGCGTCCAACAGTCGCTGGAAGTCACGGTGGAGCATGTGCGCGGACTCGAACCCCGTGACTTCGACATAGCCGTAGTTGGGCAGCGCTTGCCAGAGACCCGTCCACAGACTCTGGGGCTCGATCATGACTCTCGCGAGATCACCCACTTCATCGGCGACTTGGGTCTTGTAGCGGAAGTCGGTGATGAGGAGAACCTCTTTGCGCGCGGTGACGAATACCAGCGCCGACGAACCCGAAAAGCCAGTCAGATAGCGGATATTCGCGGGGCTCGATAGCAGCAGGCCATCGAGCTGCGAAGAGGCAATTGCCTCGGTCAACGCCGCGATACGGTCCGGCCGTCGGTCACGCATTTTTGAGCAGGGAAACCATCCCACGCAGAGCCAGCTCGTAGCCGTACGCGCCGAAACCGCAGAGCACCCCACGCGCGGACGATGCGAGCATCGAGGTGCGACGCTCAGGCTCGCGCGCAAAAATATTCGTGAGATGCACCTCGACGAACGGCACCGAGACCGCGGTGAACGCGTCGCGGATCGCGAGACTCGTATGGCTGTAGGCGCCGGCGTTGATCAATGCCCCCGCGGTCGTCCCCCGCAGGCGGTGGATCGCGTCGATCAGGTCCCCTTCCCCATTGTGCTGGGCGAAATCGACCTCCACGGCGAGCTCGCGTCCGACCGCGGTCAACCGATGCTGAATATCCGCCAGCGTCGTTGTCCCGTAGACCGCTGGTTCTCGCGTGCCAAGGAGATTCAGGCTGGGGCCGTTGAGAACCGCGATTCTCACTTTTTCTTGAGTCCCGACAACCAACTGCTGAATTGTTCCGTCTCGGTCCCGCCGTTGTCATCCGCGTTGTTGCCGACGACGCCCTCGATCGGCGACACGTTCTCGGCGTTCGTATCAGAACCAAAGAACTGATCGAACGAGAACGCGCTCGATTCACGGCGAGCGGGGTTCGACTCGCCCGGGCCCTCACGGAAGACCGTGTCGAGCGAGAGCTCATTCTTCGCCGGGCGAACCGCACGCTCGGGCGTCGCTTCCGATTGGGCTCCGCCAAACGCGCCCGCGAGTGTGGAGGCAGCCGCGTCATCGGACGGCGCGACGGTCGAATCAGCGAACAGCCCATTGACCGACGAATCGGTCTGACCCGAATTCCGCGGCGCCGCTGGCGCAGCGACGGGCTCGGGCTCTGGCGTCGGTTCAGTCGACGGCGCCACCGCTTGAGGCGCCGGGGCTTCGGCTACCGGCGCTTCGGGCTCCGGTTCGGGTTCCGATTGCTCCGTGCGAAGCGGCAGACCAAAGACATCGACTTCCTCTGTCACGCGTGAGACGAGGGAGTCGCCACCATAGTCTTCTTTTGCCAGAATCCCGCCACTTGCGCGTGGCGTGAAGCTGCCCGTGAACGCGTCGGCACCAAACGCATCGTCTGAATACGACTGATCCTGCGCCGTCGTGTATTCGGGCGTGACGTGCTCGGGCTCCGGCTCCGGCTCTGGCTCTGGCTCGGCAATGTGCTCGGGCTCAGAAGCGTGCTCCGGCTCGGGAGCATGCTCGTGTACAACCGCCTCTTCAATCGGCACGTGCTCGGCAACCGGACCGTGCTCGTCAACCGGGGCGTGCTCGGCCGCAACAGGTTCTTCCGTGACATGCGAGTCGTCAGCCACAACCGGCTCGGCGGCTGTCTGGTGCGATACAACACGGCGCGCCGCGAGACCACCAAAAAATGCGCGCACCGAGCGCATCATCGGTGCATTGCGACGCTCGTGCGCGGCGTCGATGACTGAATCAGAGACCGAGGCAACGCTGATGCTGGAGCGAGAACCGCTCTCGAGCTGCGCGACGCGCTCGCGAAGATTGTCGTCGTACGGATTCTGCGCGAGAAGCTGGCGATAGACGCCGAGTGCCTCGTCGCGGAAGCCCTGCTGGAGATAGAGCTCCGCCATCGTCTCCGTCACGAACGCCTGCGGCGTATCGGATTCCGGAGCGGATTCGACCGGCGGCGGGGCTGGATGTTCCTCGCGATGGGGCGCTTGGAACTCCATGCTCTCGAAACCCGACCCCATGCCGCCTTCTTCCGCTGCCGGCGGGGGCGCGGCCTTCATCTCTTCGAGGTCGCTCTCGCCGCTGAAGAACCCTTCGATCGGTCCCGAGGGCGGCTCGACTCGCGGCGTCAGGACCGGCGTCGGTGCCGATGCAATGGTTTCTTGAACCGGAGGCTGAACGGGCGGCTCGACCGTCGGCGGCGTTGGCGTCGCCAGCGTCGGCGGCAGCTCGAGCGTCCGCTCAGGATTGATATCCTGCCAACCCGAGAGCGCCTCAACCTGACTCGACTGACGCTGTGCCTGCGCATCTGGCAGACCGTCGATCGAGCTCAGGAGCGAGACCACTTCCGCGTTACGCGGGTCGGCGTCGAGGACGCGGCGATACCACGTCCGCGCCGCGGTCAGTTCACCGCGCTCGCGGGCGATGTCGCCCAAGTGACGGAGCGCGATAAGGTTCTCCGGGTCGAGCTGCAACGCCGACTCGAAGACCCCGCGCGCTTCCTCGAACTCCCCCGCCTCGAACAGCGCCTGCCCAAACACGATATGTCCGCTCATGTGAGCGGGCTGCTGGGGCACGTATGTGCGACAAATCGAGATGGCCTGCGTCAGATCGCCAGCCTTCCGGTACTCGTTGGCGAGCGGCGCAAAATATCGCCGGGGATTCTCGTTGAACTTCCGTTCCAGTTCCTCTATCCGGGCGGATATGGCCATCTGGGATCTCAGTAAGGACGGGGAAGATATACATTGCTGACGAGCGAAGTCAATCAGAAGTGACACTCTCTCTTGATTTTAGCCAATCGCGACTTCTAGGTTTTTCGAGATATGCTCTCATCGATGCGGGCCAACGCGAAATACATTTGGTGGTTCGTGGTGGCCGCCTTTATCGTTGGCTTTCTCTTGTACCAGACGTCAGGTCTGTCTGGCAGAACTCGTAATAGCGCCACGACCACGGTCTTCTCGGTCAACGGCCAGGATGTCAGCTACACCCAGTGGGCAAATGCCACCCAGCGGCGCGAGCAAGAGGCTCAGCAGCGCGCCGGTCGCGGGTTGACCCTCGACGAACAGAAGGAGCTCGAGCAGCAGACCTTCGACGAAATGGTCTCTGATATCCTGCTGACGCAGGAGTATCAGAAACGCGGCATCAGCGTCTCCGACGCCGAAATCCGACAGGCCGCGGAGACCAGTCCGCCGCAGGCGTTCTTGCAGGCGCCGGAGCTCCAGACGGACGGGAAGTTCGACCCCGAGAAATATCAGCGCTACCTCTCGAGCCCGACGGCGAAGCAGTCAGGCCTGCTGCTCCAGCTCGAGGCGATGTATCGCGATCAGATCCCGCGCGAGAAGCTCTTCGAGCAGGTGGCATCGCAGGTCTACGTCACGGACGCCCAGCTGTGGAA
>DASRDS010000144.1:0-29997 GCA_035652495.1 Gemmatimonadaceae bacterium | reverse complement strand
TACGAGGTCCAAGCTAGGGATTTGGGACGATCGCACCGTCACGCCCCGAGACTAGGGCGTCACACCATAACAGCAGAGGTCGTTCGCGTAACGTGCGGTCTTAAAAAGAGTTAACTCGCTATTAGCGGAGTTGACCCGGCGGCGGGAAGGATAACGCCGTATTAGCGCGGTTTTATGTGACCGGCCTCACGTGACCCCTGTAACGCGGCCTCCACTTGGGCGGCGTGGCCCTTGGCCTTCACCTTGTGCCAAACATGCGTGATGACACCAGTCGGGTCGATCACGAACGTCGAACGCTCGATCCCGAGGAAGGTGCGACCGTAGAGGGACTTCTTCTTCCACACGCCGTAGGCGTCAGCAATCTTGCGATCGACGTCGGCCAGCAACGTGAACGGCAGCGAATACTTCTTCTTGAACTTCGCGTGCGAGGCGACGCTGTCGGGGCTCACCCCGATGATCGTCGCGTCGACACCCTCGAAGCGCGGGAACGCATCGCGGAGCTCACACGCCTCGGTCGTGCAGCCCGGCGTGTCATCCTTCGGATAGAAGTAGAGGACCACCGAGCGGCCGCGCAGCGACTCGAGCGTCACGACTTGGCCCTCGTCGGACAGTGCGGAGAATGATGGAGCGGGCTGTCCGACCTCTATCCTGGCTTCCGTCACAGCTCTTCTCCTCCCATGAGCACCGCGAGAATCGCCTTCTGGACATGAAGCCGCTGCTCGGCCTCATCGAAAATCCTCGACTGCGGACCATCAATGACGTCTGCCGTCACCTCCTCGCCACGGTGCGCGGGGAGGCAATGCAAGAAGATCGCATCCTTGGCCGCCCGCTCCATCAGCTTCGCATCGACCGTATAGTTGGCGAACGCTCGGGCGCGGATCTCTTGTTCTTCCTCCTGCCCCATCGACGCCCACACATCGGTCGTGACCACGTGCGCGCCCTCGGCGGCCTCCATGGGATCACGCACGATTTTGACATCCGCGACCGACTGCGCACGACGCACGAGCATCGCATCCGGTTCGTACTGCTCCGGACAGGCGAGCGTCAGCGAGAACCCGAGCCGGTATGCGGCATCGATCCAGGAGTTCGCCATGTTGTTGCCATCGCCGATCCAAGCAACGCGCTTGCCTTCGTACGTCCCGAGATGCTGGCGGATCGTCGCGATGTCGGCCAACACCTGACACGGGTGCTGCCAGTCCGTGAGCCCATTGATCACGGGCACCTCGGCCCAGCGAGCCAGCTCCTCGACATCGGCGTGGGCGAATGTACGGATCATGATCCCGTGCACATAGCGCGACAGCACCCGCGCGGTGTCCGGAATCGACTCGCCCCGGCCGATCTGCACATCGCGACCAGACAGGAAGAGCGGCTGCGCGCCGAGCTGCCAGGCGCCGACCTCGAAGGAGACTCGCGTGCGCGTCGACGACTTCGTGAAGATCATCGCGAACGACTGGCCGATGAGCGGGCGGTTCGTGTAATCGCCGCAGCGCATGCGCTCGGCCAGAACGAAGAGTCCGTCGAGCTCTTCTTTCGAGAAATCGGGGATAGCGAGGAAGTCGCGATGCATGAGAGGAAGAAAAGTAGAATCTCGAAGCGAATCAGGCCAACCCGTCGCTGACGATCAACTGACGCTAGGCCTCAGACTGAGCGCATGAGAAGAAGACTTGGAGCTTCGGTGGCCTCATCATCACCATACTCGCCACGTTGTGCTACGGAGAGCTCATAACCGGGGAAGTACTACACGCTGCGATGCAAACTCGATTCGCCTACTATGCGTCAGTTGGTCTCGCAATAGCTGCGTTCACCTACAGCGCGGCAATCACGTGGTTCATCCACTGCAGGTCGTGAAAATGACAGCAATGCGATTTGCCGATTTAGTCATGGATTATATCATGCCCGCCGGGTTGACTTTCATAGTCGTATACATGATCTACCTCTTCGTCAGCGAAGAGATCAAAGCTCACCGGCGCGCGAAGCGGGAACGCGAACAGCAGGTTCACTAGAGGATATACTTGCGCAAGTCCTCATCCTCGACAACCGACTTGAGGCGATCGCGAACAGCCGACGCGTCGATCGTGACGGGGTCGGTACCGCGGTCAGGAAGCTCGTAGAGTAACTCCTCGAGCAACGTCGTCATGACCGTGTGCAGGCGGCGCGCGCCGATGTTTTCCATCCGGTCGTTGACCTGAGCGGCAATGCGCGCGACTTCGGCGATGCCATCGGGCGTGAACGTGAGCGCCGCACCCTCGGCTTCAACCAGCGCCGTGTACTGCTTCGTCAAAGCGTTCTCAGGCTCAGTCATGATGCGGACGAAGTCTTCTTCCGTCAGGGGCTTGAGCTCGACACGAATCGGAAAGCGGCCCTGAAGCTCCGGTATCAGGTCGCTCGGCTTCGACACATGAAAAGCGCCGGCGGCGATGAAGAGGACGTGATCCGTCTTCACCATACCATACTTCGTCTGGACATTCGACCCTTCGACGATCGGAAGAAGATCGCGCTGAACACCCTCGCGCGAGACATCCGGGCCGCCACCTCCGCCCGACGGGCCACGGTCGCCCGCGATCTTGTCGATTTCATCCAGGAAAATAATTCCCAGCTTTTCGACACGTTCGAGCGCGTCGGCCGTGACATCCTCGGCGTCGATCAGTTTGTCCAGCTCTTGCTCGAGGAGAATGCGGCGCGCTTCCGAGACCTTGACCGTGCGCTTCTTTTTGCGCTTCGGCGACAAGTCTTGGAGCATCTCCATGAAATTTTCCATGCCTTCTGGAGCGCCCTGCGGGATCATCATGTCGAACATCTGCGGGCCCGCGTGCGTGATCTCGACTTCGACTTCTCTGGCTTCCAGTTGGCCATCGAGCAGGAGTTGCTTGAGTTTCTCGCGCGTGCGTTCATACCGCGCTTTCGCGGCCTCGCCATTTTCTGTTACTTCTTGCGTCACGCCGCCCGCCGGTGACACTACGAATACGTTTCGTTCAGCACCGGTGGCGGCAGGTTGTGGCGCCGGCGTCGGCGGGGTCGGGGGAGGCAGCAGTAGGTCGAGGAGGCGGTCATCGACGCGCTCGTTCGCCAAGTCCTCGACTTCCGATTCGCGCTCCGTCCGCACCATATCGATCGCGCTCTCGACGAGATCGCGGACCATGCTCTCGACGTCGCGACCGACGTACCCCACCTCGGTGAACTTCGACGCCTCGACCTTCACGAACGGCGCGCCGGCGAGCTTCGCCAGGCGACGCGCGATCTCAGTCTTGCCCACACCCGTGGGCCCGATCAGGATGATGTTGTTCGGCGAGATCTCGTCGCGAATCGCGTCCGGCGTGCGCTGGCGGCGCCAGCGATTGCGCAGCGCGATCGCGACGGATTTCTTGGCCTCGCTTTGCCCGACGATATAGCGATTGAGCTCCGTCACGATCTGACGCGGGGTCAGATCGGCGAGGCGGGCGAGGGCTTGTTGCGTATGCTTCGACGACACTATGTCGGCTCGAGAACGGTGATGTTGGCGTTCGTGTAGATGCAGATGTCGGCGGCGATCTGGAGCGACCGGTGGACCACTTCGGCCGCGGGTAGCTCCGTGCTGTTCACGAGCGCCCGCGCCGCGGCGAGCGCATAGGAGCCACCCGAGCCGATGGCGAGAATCCCGTCATCGGGCTCGATGATGTCGCCCGTGCCCGAGATCACAAACCCGTGGTCTCGGTCGGCGACCGCCAGCAACGCCTCGAGCCGGCGCAGCACGCGATCGCTCCGCCAATCCTTGGCGAGCTCGACCGCGGCACGCGGCATATTCCCCGGGAAACGCTCCAGTTTCTCCTCGAACTTCTCGAACAACGTGAAGGCGTCGGCGGCCGCGCCGGCGAAGCCCGCGAGGAGCTTCCCGCCGCGCAGCGCGCGGACTTTCTGGGCGTTCGACTTCATGACGGTCTCGCCGACCGTCACCTGGCCGTCTCCACCGAGGGCAACGTGGCCGTTCCGGCGGACCGCCAGAATGGTCGTCGCGTAAATAGTTGGCAGCAGAGACATGGGCCAAAGTTAATGGCCGGGGCGGCCCACCGAGGTCTGACCGGCGCCCTACCGACGGCGGCGGGCGGCCCCTCGAAATCGGAGGCTCTCGAACAAGAGCCGGCGGTTCAGCCAGGTGCCCAGCAGCAGAAAGGCGAGGCCAGCCAGGGCGCAGATGACCGCCCAGTAGCGGCCCATCCCGAACAAGGCGGCCGCCATCCCCGTGAGGCCGAGTCCCAGCAGCACCTCGCCCGCCCTGCTCCGGGGTGCGCGCTCCCGGCGGCGCCGCTCCTCCTGCGGCGGAGGCACCGGCGCCGTGATCGCGTCGGCGACGAGCAGGGCCGCCATGATCGTCGCGACCAGTCCCGCGGCAAACGTCAGAATGCGCTCAATCGTCATCGAGCGCTTGCTATTGCAAAATCGACGCTAGCGCGCCCCGCCTCTGGGATGGGCTTTTTCGTACACTTGCTTGAGGCGCTCCACGCTCGTGTGCGTGTAGATCTGCGTCGTGGCGATCGACGCGTGCCCGAGGAGCTCCTGGACCGCGCGGAGGTCCGCGCCGGCGTCGAGGAGGTGCGTCGCGAAGGAGTGTCGGACCGAGTGCGTGCTGAGGTCCTCGCCGCCCGCGACCGCGTCGAGCAGGGACGTCACGATCTTTTGGATCCCCGAGACGCTGAGCCGCTTCCCGCGCTGGTTCACGAACACCGCTGGGTCGCGGGACTCGCGTTTTGCCTCGTAATTGCGAAGGGCAAGCGTGGCGTGGTCGCCGATCGGGACGATGCGCTCTTTGCGACCCTTGCCGCGAACCTTGGCGTGCTGGCTCACGAGATCGATGTCCGCGCGGTTGAGGTCATGGATTTCCGAGACGCGCATGCCGGTCGAGTACAAGAGCTCGAGGATCGCGAGATTTCTGACATCCGCGAGCTTGCCTTCGGCGGCGCGCGTTTGAGCCAGCGCGAACAGCGTCTCGGCTTGCGTGTGCGTGAGATACCCCGGCAGATGCTTCTCAGGCTTAGGCGACGCGACGCTGCGCGCCGGGTTCGCCTCGATGACATCCGTGCGTTGCAGGAATCGATAGAAGGAGCGCACGGCCGACATCGTGCGCCCGATCGATTTTCGGGAGAGCTTCGAGCGCGAGAGATGCGCGAGGAACGCGCGGAGCGTCTGGTGGTCCACGGTCTCATACGACCACGCAGCGCCTTGGGCTCGCTCGGTGAGGAAGGCGGTGAGACGATCGAGATCGCGCCGATACGCCGCCAGCGTGTGCGCGCTGACGTTGCGCTCTTTGTCCAGGTGGACCAGAAATTCATCCGTCACGTGCGCGACCAGGCGGCAAGGTCCGACAATGCGCGGTCCGCGAATTGCTCGCGCTTGTAGCGCTTGTCACGGATCTCGTGCGGCAGCGGATCGAGGAGGCCGAAGTTCGCGTTCATCGGCTGGAAATGACGCGGGTCGGCTTCGCGCAGATACCGGTAGAGCGCGCCGAGCATCGTCGTCGGCGGCGGGATCGTGGGGTCACCGCCGTCCAGCATCCGAGCGAGATTGCGACCGGCCAAGAGCCCGGTGGCGGCGCTCTCCGTGTAGCCCTCCACCCCGGTAATTTGGCCCGCGAACAACAGACGCGGATCCGTACGGGATGACAGATGCGGCGAGAGGGTCGCCGGCGCATTGACGTACGAGTTGCGGTGAATCGAGCCGTATCGCAGAAACTCGGCGTTCGCGAGGCCGGGGATCAGGCGAAAGACGCGCTGTTGCTCTGGGATGCGCAAACGGGTTTGGAAGCCGACGAGGTTCCACATCTGACCCGTGCGCGTCTCCATGCGGAGTTGCGCGACGGCATATGGACGTTTGCCGGTACGCGGGTCCGTGAGACCAACGGGTTTGAGGGGCCCGAATCGGAGCACATCGCGGCCGCGGCTCACCATCTCTTCGACGGGGAGACAGCCTTCGAAATACGGGACCTCGTCGAACGCATGACCCTGATGCTGATCGGCGGAGATCAACGCATCGAGGAAAGCGTCATATTCTTCCCGCGAGAACGGGCAGTTCAGATACGCGCCTTCCGCGTCAGCATCAGACGTCTCTTTGTCATATCGCGACGCTCGAAAAACCACCGACGCGTCTATCGAATCCGCATCGACGATCGGCGCAATCGCATCGTAGAACGACAGAGCACCTTGACCAAGGTGCTCCGCGATGGCGTGAGCGAGAGAATCCGATGTCAAGGGGCCGGTGGCGACAATACCCGGTGAGGGAAGCTCGGTCGCCTCGGCGCGCAGGACCGTGATATTCGGGTGACCCGCGATACGCGAGGTGACGGCAGCCGAGAACCGATCGCGGTCGACGGCGAGCGCCGTGCCGCCGGGAACGCGGGCCTCGTCGGCGGCCTCGAGGATCATCGAGGAGAGACACCGCATCTCGGCCTTGAGCAACCCATGCGCATTCGTCCGCTCCGTGCTCTTGAACGTATTCGAGCACACCAACTCGGCGAGCCGGTCGGTCTGATGCGCGGGCGTGGCGCGAACGGGGCGCATTTCGTGGAGCGCGACCGCGTGGCCCCGCTCCGCGAGTTGCCAGGCCGCCTCGGCCCCCGCGAGGCCGCCGCCGATCACGTGGCACTCCATAGCGGCAACTTAGCGTGTCCGGGTATACTCGTGACAGTTATGAGCACTCTGCCACCGACGCCGGTCCCCGGCCAGGAAGAACACGATCTCGGCTTCGGATCGGTCGTCGCCCGCGAAAGCCGCCTCCGACTGCTCAATCGCGATGGCAGCTTCAACGCCGTCCGGGCCGGACAATCATTGGCCGCGCGGCTCTCGCCGTATCAGTCGTTGTTGACCATGTCGTGGCCGGCGTTCCTGGCGCTGTTCACCACGATCTACTTCTTCATTAACGCGCTGTTCGCGGGGGTCTACGTATGGCTGGGGACGAGCGCGCTGAGTGCGCCGGGCCTGACGTTCACGAACCGGTTCCTCGAGGCGTTCTTCTTCAGCGTCGAGACGTTCGGCACGATCGGCTACGGCAACATCATCCCGATCGGCACGACGGCCAACCTGGTGGTGGTGAGCGAGTCGATCACGAGCATCCTGACCATTGCGTTGGCGACCGGCCTCATGTTCTCACGGTTCGCGCGGCCGCTCCCACGGATCCGGTTCAGCAATCGCGCGGTCGTCGCGCCCTACCGCGGCGGCTCGGCGCTCATGTTCCGACTCGTGAACGAGCGGCGCAGTGAGCTCGTCAACGTGGAGGCGACCGTCAACTTCTCCCGATTCGAGACCATCGACGGCACGCGGACCCGGACGTTCAGCGAGCTGTCGCTCGAGCGGGCCCGCGTCGTGTTCTTCTCGCTGACCTGGACGATCGTGCATCCGATCGATGCCACGAGCCCCTTGTACGGCCTCACGCATCAGGACCTCGTCGACGCGCAAGCCGAGGTGCTGGTGCTGCTGACGGCCGTCGACGAGGTGTTCTCGCAGCAGGTGCACACGCGGACCTCGTACGTGGCCAATGAGATCCTCTGGGGCGCGCGGTTCACCAACGTGTTCATCAAGCCGAGTCGGGACGGACGGGTGCGCGTCGATACGCGGCTGCTCGATCGCTGCGAGCGGGCGGAGATCAAATAGAGCCGTTCGCGACGGCGGAGCTGCTCGTCGCATTCGCGGTATTGGCTGGGGCCGCGGTGGTGCTGGGCCGCGCCACCGAGCGCGTGGGCGTGCCGGTCGTGCTCGTGTTCTTGCTCGTCGGCGTGCTCGCCGGATCCGAAGGTCTCGGGCATCTCGCGTTCGAGGACTACGGGCTGTCGTTCCGGATCGGCACGATCGCATTGGTGCTCATCCTGTTCGACGGCGGGCTCAACACCTCGGCGTCGGCACTCAAGCGATACGCCGCGCCGGCCGGGTTGCTGGCCACCGTCGGCGTCGTCGGGACGGCCGCGCTCACCGGCCTCGCCGCCCACCTGCTCCGATTCGCATGGCATGAAGCGCTGCTGCTCGGCGCCATCGTGTCGTCGACCGACGCGGCGGCCGTGTTCGCGGTGCTGCGCGGCAGTGGGATCCAGCTCAAGCGACGGGTCGGCATCACCCTCGAGGCGGAATCCGGGGTGAACGATCCGGTTGCCGTGTTTTTGACGACGACGTTGATCCAGCCGGCCATGAGCGGCTGGCATCTGGGCGCCGAGATGCTGGCGCAGTTCGGGGTCGGCATCATCGCCGGAATCGTGATCGGGTACTGCGGCCGATGGGTGCTGCGACGGATTCAACTGCCAGCGAGCGGGTTGTATCCCGTCCTGACGTTGTCGCTCGCTTCGCTCGCGTTCGGGGCCGCGACGCTCTTGCACGGCAGCGGGTTTCTGGCTGTGTATGTTGCCGCGTTGGTATTGGGGAACGGCGCCATTCCGTATCGGGCGAGCGTGCTCCGCGTGCACGACGCACTGGGGTGGCTGAGCCAGGTGGGCATGTTCGTCGTGCTCGGGTTGCTCGTCTTCCCTTCCCGCCTCGTGGACGTCCTCCCGATCGGGATCATTCTCGGCCTCGTGCTGGCGTTGGTGGCGCGGCCAGTGGTGGTCGCGGCGTGCCTCGCGCCGTTTCGCTATCCCATTCGCGAGATCGGATACGTGGGATGGGTTGGGCTGCGGGGTGCAGTACCAATCGTGCTGGCGATTATCCCACTGCTCTCCGGCGTGAGTGAAGCGCAGAGAATTTTTGATATAATCTTCGTCATCGTCGTCGTGAACGCCCTCGTCCCTGGCGGGACGGTGGCGTGGGTCACGCGATGGCTCGGGATGGAAGCCGACGCGCCGCCACCACCGCGCGCGGGCTTGGACATCGATTCGCGCGAGCCGATGGATGGGGAGTTGCTCTCGTTCTATGTCGACGAGACGCTCGCCGTCGCCGGGTGTCGGATCGCCGATCTGCCGATACCCGGCGAGTCGGCCATCACCGTCATCGTGCGCGGACGAACCTTGGTCGCGCCGAGAGGAGATACGATGCTCGAAGTCGGCGACCACGTCTATGTGCTGACGCGGGCCGCCGACCTCGGGATGATCGAGCTGCTTTTCGGACGACCGGAGAGTTAGACCGCGACCGCCTCTGGCTGCGGCTTGATCTCCCACTCGTTCTGACACTTGAGGCACCGCCGGTACTCCCCGCGTGCCTTCGTGGACTTCGCCTCGGCGCCCTCGTATCCGCACTCCGGACAGGTCTCACGCACGGGCTTGTCCCACGTGACGAAGTCGCAGTTCGGATAGTTCTCGCAACCGTAGAAGGCCTTCCCTCGCTTCTTCGAGCGACGCGCGGCCAGCTCGCCGCCGTCCTTCGGGCACATCACGCCCGTCGGCATTGAGCGCGTGCCGCGACACTTCGGGAAGCGGCTGCACCCCAGGAAGTCGCCGGCGCGGCCGTTGCGCTTGAGCATCGGCGAGCCGCACTCGTGACACTTGTAGTTCGTCACTTCGGCCGGCTTCCGATCGCCACGCAACGGGCGCGTGTGCTTGCACTTCTTCGGGTGGTTCTCGCAGGCGAGGAACGGGCCAAAGAATCCGCCCTTGGGCACCAGACGACCACCGCAATCTGGACACTTCTCGCCGGCGACCGCCGTGAGATCGTGCGCCGCGGTGATGAGATCCTCGACATCCACGCGCGCGAGCCGCGTCGAGAACGGCTTATAGAAATCGGCGAGGACTTTCTGCCAGGTGCGTTCACCTTCCTCGATTTTATCGAGCTGGTCTTCCATGCTCGACGTGAACGTCACGTCGAACACGTCCGGGAACTGACGCACCATGACTTTTTCGACGCTCTCGCCCAAGGGACTGGGGAAAAAGCGACGTTGCTCCAGCTGGGCGTAGCGGCGATCGACCAGCGTCGAGATGATCGACGCATACGTCGACGGACGACCGATGCCCAAGCGCTCCAGCTCTTTCACGAGGCTCGCTTCCGAGTAGCGCGGCGGCGGCTCGGTGAAGTGCTGCGTCGGGTCCACGGAATTCACGGGGACGTAGACACCGGTCGAGAGCGACGGCAGGGCCTGTTCGTCCTCCAGCACCCGGTGATCGCCTTCCTCGTGCGTCTCGCGATAGAGCGTCAGGAAGCCGGCGAACTTGATCACGCTGCCGGTCGAGCGGAAGAGATACCGGCCCAGGTCGAAGTCGACCGTGGTGGTGTCGAAGACCGCCGGCGCCATCTGCGACGCCATGAAGCGCTGCCAGATGAGCTGATACAGCTTGAACTGGTCCGCGGACAGATACCGCTGAATGAGCTCCGGACGACGCGTCGGGTCCGTGGGCCGGATGCCCTCGTGGGCTTCCTGCGCGTTCTTGACCTTGCCGTCGCCATAGAGCTGTGGGCCACCGGCCGCCAGGTACGACTCGCCGAACAGCGTACGCAGATGGTCGCGCGCCTGAATCGCCGCGCTCTCCGCGATCCGCGTCGAGTCCGTACGCATGTACGTAATGAGACCGACCGCGCCCTCTTCCTTGCCCAGCTCAATGCCCTCGTAGAGATCCTGCGCGAGACGCATCGTGCGCTTGGAGCCGAAGGAGAGCTTTTTCGCCGCTTCCTGTTGCAGCGTGCTCGTCGTGAACGGCGCCTGCGGATTCTTGCGGCGCTCGCGGCGCTTGACATCGGTGACGAGAAAGACGCCGATACCCGATGGCGCGGCGGCACCGTTCGCCGCGTCACGCAGCTGTCGCGCGGCTGACGTGGCTTCCGCGACGATCTGTCGCGCTTCGGCTTCCGTGTGGATCTCGAACTTTTTCCCATCGATCTGATGCAGCTTGGCGCCGAACTGCTGGCCCTCGTGCTCGAGGGCCGCGGCGATCGTCCAGTACTCGACGGGTTTGAACGCGCGGATCTCGCGCTCGCGCTCGACCAGGAGACGCAGCGCGACCGTCTGGACACGGCCCGCGGAGAGACCCTTCTTGACGGTCTTCCAGAGCACGGGGCTCGCCTTATACCCGACCAAGCGATCGAGCACGCGACGCGCCTGCTGCGCTTCGACGAGCTTGTCGTCGATGTCGCCCGCGGCGTCGAGCGCTTTCTTGACGGCGTCCTTCGTGATCTCGTGAAAACGGGCGCGACGAATCGGGGCGCCGCCGCGCTTCTTGATCTGGCCGGCGACGTGCCAGGCGATCGCCTCGCCCTCGCGGTCAGGGTCGGTCGCGAGGAAGATCTCGCTCGACTCCGCGGCCGCTGACTTGAGCTCCGCGAGGGTTTTTTCCTTGCCCTCGATTGTGACATACTCGGGCTCGAAGCCGTTGTCGACATCGATGCCGAGCTTCTTTTCCGGCAGATCGCGCACGTGGCCGACGGTGGCCTTCACGCGATAGCCGCGACCCAAGTACTTGCCGATGGTCTTCGCCTTGGCCGGCGACTCGACAATGATGAGGGACGTGCCACGCTCGGAGCCCGAGCTGCTTTCGGGAGTATCGTTTACGGGCGCGCTAGCAGCACGGCGTCGAGCCGGGGTCTTGCCCCGCTTCGAGCTCGAACGCGTGCGCGTGGTCGCGCTGGTTTTTGCGGTCCGCTTCGTTGCCATGGTCTTCTAATGAACGATCGCGTGGTCGGCGGCGGGTCCACCATCATCGAAACCCGTCCCCTCCATCAACGATCGAAGGTCGTCTAAGGCAATCCGCCCCTCGATCTGGGCCATCGCACGGTCGATAACGTGCTCCAGCTCAATGGCGGACAGCATGCCCGCACCGCGCAGCGACAAGAGATGCCCCCAGGCTTCTGGGGCAAATCGAGCGCGCTCGTGTGGGCCTAACACTCGGAAGGTCATACAGGGCTATAACTCTATTGGTCCAGAAAAATTCACCATCATCGCTACCAGTCGCGCTAACCTACCCCGGCCTGTCGGCCGAGACAAGCTCGACGATGACATCGATAACCCTTTGTACGGTAAGTAGTTCCGTATCTACCACCCAATCCGCGCCCGCGTAAGCGGCTCTTCTGGCGGCTTCAAGCGCGGTTATTCGGGCCAACGGATCGTTACCATCTAGCAGAGGACGGGCCAGCCGCGCACTGCCAAGTCGGCGGATCGCGGCCTCGGGCGTGAGCTTTAGGTGAACGAGTTTGGCCCGCGGGCGCAAGAGCGCAACCGTATCTGGCCGAGTAACCCAGCCTCCGCCAGGCGCCAGGACGGCAGCATCGGCAGTTGCGAGCTCAGCCGTGAGCATACGCTCCAGCTCGCGGAACGCTGACTCGCCGTCAGTACGAATAATAGCCGGAACCGAGCGTCCGGTGCGGCGCTCGATCTCGGCGTCGAAATCTATAAATGAGAGACCGAGGCGCTCCGCGAGCGGCGGGCCGACCGTGCTTTTGCCCGCGCCCGGGAGGCCGATGAGAACAATGTGTCTCAACCCAGGCGGCGCGCGATGTGGTCGAGATACGCCGTATAGTTGCGGCGGATCTCTCCAAGGGAATCGCCACCGAATTTTTCGACGAACGCGTTCGCGAGCACGAGCGCGACCATCGCTTCGGCGATCACGCCCATCGCGGGAACGGCGGTCACGTCGCTGCGCTCGGCGACCGCGGCGGCTGGCTCGTTGGTCTTGAGATCGATGGTTTGGAGCGGACGCATGAGCGTCGAGATCGGCTTCATCGCGACGCGGACCACGAGTGGCTCGCCGGTCGTCATCCCGGCCTCCAGTCCGCCCGCCCGGTTCGTACGCCGGCGCGTGTTGCCCGTCAGCGGGCGATTCGGCGCGGACTCGATCTCATCGTGAACTTCAGCACCCGTTCTCCGCGCGGCCTGGAAACCGATACCTATCTCGACGCCTTTCACCGCCGGAATCGACATGATGGCCGCACCGATCTGGCCATCCAGTTTGCGGTCCCAGGAGACATGGGATCCTAGGCCCACCGGTAGGCCACGCGTGACCACTTCGCAGATGCCTCCGAGCGTGTTGCCCTCGGCTTTCGCGGCATCGATGCGTGCGATCATGGTCTGCTCGGCCGCGCGATCGAGAGTGCGGAGGGGCGATTCGTCCGCTACGGCATTGATGTCATCCGGGAGACAGTCCGGCGGCGCCGCATCCACGCCACCGAGATGAACCAGGTGACTGCCGATGGACACGTCGAATTCGCGCAACAAACGACGACACACGGCCGCCGCCGCCACGCGCGCGGTCGTCTCGCGTGCGGACGCGCGTTCCAAGATGTCGCGGGCATCCTCGCGGTCATACTTCAAGACGCCGGTGAGATCCGCATGACCGGGGCGTGGCCGGGTGACGGCGCGCTTGCGGAGCGACTCCGCGTCCTCCGGGCGCGCGGCCGGGTCCATGATGTCCTGCCAGTGCGACCAGTCGCGATTGCGAATCAGCATCGCGATCGGCGAGCCGAGCGTTTGACCGGCGCGTACGCCCGAGAGCCATTCGATCTCGTCGCGCTCGATCTGCATGCGACGTCCGCGACCATAGCCGGCCTGGCGACGGGCTAACTCGGTGTTCACGTCCGCGGCCACCAACGGGACACCCGCCGGCATCCCCTCGAGAATGCTGACGAGGGCCGGACCATGTGATTCGCCTGCGGTGGTAAATCTCAGTTGCGCCATGCCGGCAAGATAAGCAGGCTGCAGGAGCTCGGCTCAGCCGAGCGACATCCAACCGACCAGTCGAGCGGCGTAGTTTGCCGCATCGACGGCGCCGCAAAGCGGCGAGCCCGGCCGAACTTGTCCGGCCGGGCTCTTTAACGGGGGAAACTTACCGCGTGGCGCTGCTCGTCCGCACCGCTTCGCCGTCCGGCAAAATGTGCGGGGTGACGAGAATCAGCAGGTCCTGCTTGTCTTCCTGGTTCGAGGTCTGCGAGAACAAGCCACCGATCAGCGGCAGGTCGGAGAGGAACGGAATCCCCGAGCGCGACTTCGTGACCGTCGTCTGCGTCAGACCACCGATCACCGCCGTCTCGCCATCGTTCACGAGCAGCTGGTTGTCAGCGTAGCGCTTGAAGAAGAAGTAGCCGAGATCGCCGCCCGTTTGCGACAGCGTCGACTGCTCGGCGTGCAGCTGCATGAGCACCTGGCCGTTGTTCGTGATATGCGGCGTGACCTGCAGGATGATACCGGTCTCCTTGAAGGACACGGTCGCACGGGCGGTTCCACCGGTTCCGTTCGACGACGCGTCGATCACGCGGATCGGCGTTTCCTGACCCACCTGAATCTTCGCCGGCCGGTTGTCGAGCGTCACCACGCTCGGCTCTGCCTGCACATCCGACAGGTTGTTCATCGACAACGCGTCGAGGAACGACGTGAGCGAGAACTTCCCGAGGCTCATCGAGTAAATCAGGTTGAGCGCGGCTGACGAGGCGAAGGGACGGCTGGCGTTCGAGATACCGGCCAACGCGTCGCCGCCGAGGTTCACGACGTACGTGTTCGGGTCGTACAAGCTCGGCGCCTGCGCCGGGTTGACGTGGTCGACCAGCTTGTTGAAGAACTGGTTCGGCTCCTCGAAGTCGTAGGCCAGCCCGAGCTGCTGGGCGACCGTGCGGTTGATGAACACGATCTTGGCCTTGATGGACACCTGCGGCGTCCGAATATCGAGGTCGCGCACATAATTGATCACGTCGTTCATGTGCGACTGCGACTCGGTGATCAGGAGGCTGTTCGTGCCCGAGTCGGCGACCACGTTGCCGCGGGGCTGGCATGAGCCCGGGGTCGCCGCGCCGGCGGCCGCGCCACCGCAATCACGCGCGAGCAGCGACTGCACGGTCGCGACGAGGGACGGCGCGCTCGCGTAGTTGATCGAAACGAGCTGCGTGATCAGCGGCTCGCTCGCCTGCTTCGCCTGAATGTTCTTATAGGAGTCGACGGTGATAATGCCGTACTGGTCTTCCGAGGCCGCCAGCTGCTGGGCCGAGAGAATCGACTGCAGCGCCACGTCCCAGGGCTGATCGCGGATTTCCGCGGTCACCGTCCCCTGCACTTCGCGACCGACGATAATCGTGCGACCCGAGAAGGCCGCGAACGCGGCGAGCACGTCGCGAATCTCGGCGTCCTGATAGGTAATGTTGATCCGCGGCTGCGTGGACTGCGTCGCGTGCTGCATCAGCACGTCGTGGCCAGGGATCGGAACGGACGAGCGCTTCGAGACGGGAACGATCATGCCGTTGGCGCTCGTGATGACCTCGGGCTCCTTGGACGGCGCCATCGTGAACGAAGTCAACCCAGCCGATCCGGTCGATGCCGCGTCGGCGACCGCGACGGCCGGACTGTGCAGGGCGCTGGACGACCAGGCCGCGAACTGACCCTCGCCGCCATCGATCGCCAGCCGGACCGAGTGGTCATCGCGCGTCATCTGGTACTTGTGCGCGCCATCGAGCTGGATCACCACGCGAACGACGCCCGCCCGGTACTGGGCATAGCGTACGTCGGTGATCGCGCCGCGAGGCGAGTGATCATAGAAGTGCGAGCCCACGGCCAGTTTCGCGCCGGTGAAGTCGACGACGATCCGGTAGGGTTGCATCTCCAGGACGAAGTCTTGCACGTCGACCGACTTGTCGACCTCGACGACCACATCCGCTCTCCCGGCCGCCGGGAGTACGCTGACCCCCGTGACGGCACCCGCGACGCGCGGCGCCGGCGGGGTAGCCACCATCATGGCCTGCGCGCTTCCCAGCGCCAGACTGGAGGCGGCGATCAGCATCCTCACATGCTTCATTGCGTCCTCGCTCTTGATGAATCACCGAGTACCAGACCGACCTGGCGGCTGAACCCGATCTCTTCGATCGTGAACAGAATCTCCCGGGGCTCGATTCCCGCGACGCGCATGCGCCCGAGGGTCTGGCCGACCTTGACCCGATATTGGTCTTTGGTCGTGAGGTCGCGCATGACCGCGACCGAGTTACGCCCGGTGGGGTCGTAGAGCACCGTCACCAAACGCAAGTCGTTGAGCATCGGGCGGAGATCGCCGTTGCGGAGCAGCGACACGAACGGATCGCGCCGGCCGCCGGCGTCGTAGCTGAACACTTCGCGGTTGAGCGAGACCTCACCTTTGATCCCGCGCTGGGTGACTGAGATCGAACGCGCTTCCGTATCCGCCGAAACCACCGGTGGAGCGGCCGCCGTCTTGGTCGCCGGGGCCGCCTTGGCGGTCACCGCGACCGCTTTCGTGGTGGCCGCCGGAACCGGTGTGGTCTTCGCTGCCGCCGGTGCCGCGATAGGCGTGGTCTTCGCCGCCGTCGCTGCGACCGGTGTCGTCTTCGCCCCCGCCGGCGCCGCCGTCGTCACGACCGGTGTCGTCTTCGACGGTGTTATCGCGGGAGTGGGGTTTTGCTCGGCCTGCGTGTGCGCGTTGGTCGCCGCCGCGGCACGGCCGGCGACTGCCTTGGCACCGCTGATCATCCCTTGCGCGTGAGCGCGACTGGAGAGGAGGGCGGCACACACGAGAAACCATGTCATTGATCGCATAGACTCAAGCTCCGGGCTTCGGCGCATGGCCATGGACCGGCTGGTCCGCGGCGGCACCGGCGCCCTTGGCGACGTACGTCTGGATTTCGAACTTGGAGCTCAACACGGCTTTGTTACGGCTGGCCGCGCTCAGGCCCGCCCCGCCGTTTTGCACCACCGGCGCGAGCTGCAGGTTGACCGGCGCGACAATGCGCGTCAGCGAGCCGACATTCGTGAGGAACGCCGCGATCGCGTGATAGTCACCGACCACGCTGATCTGGTAGCGGTACGTGTCGAACTGGTCGCCGGAGATCGGCGGCTCGGGGTTGATCCCGTTGAGCTCCAGATTGACGCGGCGGGCCGCCGTCGACACCTGCTCGATCAGCGCCGGCACTTCGTTCGTCGTTGGCACCAGCTGCCGCATGAGCTGCAGGTTCTGCTGATACCGGAGCGCCTGGGCGCGCAGGTCGTTCACGCTGCCTTTCGCCAGCTCGGCTTTGGCGCGCTGATTGTTCTGCTCGAGCTGCCCAATGTGCGACTGCACCGCGGCCAGCTCCGCTTCTTTCGGCGAATACACCATCGTGTAGAAGGCGAAGATGCCGCCGAAGAACAGAACGCAGAGCGCCAGGTAGGCCAGGTCGCGCGGCGATTTCGGAGGAAATTGCATAGTCGGTTACCTCACCGAGAGGGTGAGGGGGATCGTGCGGATCGCCGTCGAATCCGGCGTCTGATATTCGGCCGTCAGCGAGAACTCGGTCAGATCTTTGCCGTCGACGACCGCCATGTCCGACTTCTCGAGCTGCACGTTCTGAATGAACGGCGACGCCTCGAGCAGCTTCATGAAGCGCGTCAGGGCCTGAATGTCGACGGTGTTGCCCGTGAGTTTGAACGCGAGCTTCGGCGCGGGCTCGTCTTCCATCTCGGCTTTGGCTTTCTTGCTCTTCTTCGTCGTATCCGCCGAGCCGACGACGCTCACCGCGCTCGTTTGGTCGAGGGCGGTCAGCCAGGTATAGGCGGGCATCGCGCGGCTGATCTCGTCCATGACGTGCGGCCAGACGAAGCGATTGTTATCGATGGTCTTGATGATATTCAGCTGGTGCATCACCGAGTCGCGCTGCGTCTCGGCCTTCTTCTTCTCGCGCAGGACGGCGGCGTAGCGCGTCGAGTCCTGCACTTGCTTTTGCTCGGTCGCCGTGAGCTCCTGGGTCTTCGCATCCTGCTGCGTGTACATGAAGCCGATCACGCCGCCGGACAGGGCGAGCGAGACGACGCAGAGGATCAGGTACGGCTCTTTGAGCTGGGACAGTCCCGCGGAGACCTTCGATCCGACATCCGGACCGCCGGCTTTGCCGCGGGCTTTCTTCCCGGCGCCTGGTAGCAGGTTGATTTCAATCATAGTGTCACGCGGCGTGGCGAAGGGCGAGACCGATCGGAAGCATTAACAGAGGCGCGACTTCGTCTGTGACGAGCGACTCGAAAGCCCCGTCACGCACCTTCAAGTTGGCCAACGGGTTCGCTTGCTCGACCGACAAGCGAAGGCGCGTGGCCAACGCTTCGGTGAGTCCCGGAATCCGCGCGCCGCCGCCGCAGGTGTAGACGGCACGGAGCTGGCCGGCCGAGCGCGAGGCCGACGCGAGGAACGCCGCGGCGCGCTCGATGCCCACCGCGATCTCCTCGCCGCGCGACTCGATCACGGCGTCCAGGTGCGGCGAGCGATCGAAGCCTTGCAGCAGCGCATCGGCTTCTTCCTGCGACAGCCCGCGCTCGCGCTGCAGATCTTCCCGGAGCCGGCGCGTCCCGACCGCGACATCGCGCGTCAGAATCGGCACGCCGTCATCGAGGATATTGATGTTCGTGACTTCGTGACCAATGTTCACCAGCGCGACGACACCGGTCATCGCGTCCGGATAGTTCACTTCAAAGGCATTGTGCAGCGCGAAGGCGTCGACATCGACGGTGGTCGGCGCGAGGCCGGCATCGGTCAACAGGCGCAGGCGGTTCTCGACCAGCTCGCGCTTCGCGGCCACGAGCAGCACGGCCATCTCGAGACCGTCCGCGTCGGGGTCCAGGATCTGGAAGTCGAGCTCGACCGACTCCATGTCGAACGGCACGTGCTGTTCGGCTTCCCAGCGCATCAACTCGCGCGCTTGGGATTCCTTCACGCGCTCGATCTGGATCTTCTTGATGATCACGTCGCGGCCACCCACGGCGGTGACGACGCTCTTCGCTTTCTTCACCCCCGCGGCGTCCAGCGCCTGCCGGATCGCGTCGGCGACGATCGTCGGATCCATGATCTCGCCATCGACGATCGCGTCGGCGGAGAGCGGCGTGATCGCGACTTTCGTCAGCTCGGGCTCACGCCCGTGCTCGATCACGGCGACCTTGACGAGGCCGGAACCGATATCGAGTCCGATGGTGGTTTTCTTGCGGCCGAAGAGCCCCATAACGTTGCCGGGAGTGAGTGGGAGACAGGTGGTCGGGCTGACCTAGGAACCGGTCATTTCTCCCAGTCACACGACTTGCGGGGCGCAAAGGTAACTCTGGGTCCCTGAAAGCCGAGCGGGCCGGGTCATGAAGACCCGGCCCGCTTAAGTGTTACTTCGAGCGAAGAGGCTTAGTTACAAGCCGGCGCGCCCTCGACCGTGTCAGCATTGACACCACCCGACTTCGAGGCCGACGAGCCGACGTACACCGCACACGTGCCACCCGAGTTCGCGGCCGGGACGAAGCTGTTCGTCGCCGTCGCATTCCAACCCGTGCTGGTCACCGTACCAGGCGTGATCGTGTTACCAGCCGACGGGTGGAACGAGCTGGTCATGACACCCGTGGTCACCGCGTTCGTGTAGCTGGTGTTGTCCGAGAAGTACGCTTCCTGCGCGGTCACGAGGTTACGCAGGTCGGTCTTCATCGAGGCCGTATACGCCTTCTGCTTCGTCGCGGCGAACTTCGGAATCGCGATCGCGGCCAAGATACCAATGATCACGACGACGATCAGAAGCTCGATCAGGGTGAAACCTTTCTTAGCGCTCTTCATTGCAAATACTCCGGAGGGGGGTGTTGAGAGCTCGGTGTCCACGCGGCACCGTGTACCGACTTCTGGCCGGTTCTAAGGCAACGCGCAGGCCACGACGGACCCAACAGTGCATTTGGTTGTCATTCAATAACTTAAGAGCGGCATAATTTACAAAACGCCTGGATTCGCGGGCGTGATTTGCACGACGCGTTGCAGTCTGCAACGCCCAAAAGGTCACCGGGCCTTCTGACTCGTGAACAGACTTGTGACGGCCGTCACACCGGTGAGCTGCAGCTGCTGTCGCGCCGCGGCCGTATCTCCGCGATCGGTGAGCATCCCGGCGTAACTCCGACGCAGATGCACGTTCCCCGGATGATCCGCCAGCGCCCGCCGGAACGCGAGGTCCGCATCGGCGAAGTCGGAGACACGCTGCGCCGCACCGGTCAGCACATCGATGGCGGCCACACTGTCCGGACTCACCTCGTACGCGGCGAGCGCCAAGGCCATAGCGGCCGGATAGCGACCCTGCTGGCGCCGGATCAACGCCAGATCATACAGGGTCGCATAATCGTGCGGCGATTGACGCCTGGCACTGTCCAGTAACACGAGCGCGCGCGTCGTATCGCCCCGATTGAGGGCGATCTCGGCGCCAGTCGTGTACGGTCCGATATCCTCGGGCCGAAAATGTCGCGCGATCCAGCACTCCCGGTCAGCGTGGGGCCAGTCCTTCTCCAGGGTATAGAGGAGCGCCACGGCGTAGTGCGCCCGATAGGATTCCGGTTGCTCCTCCACCCAACTGATCAGATACCGCCGCTTGTCATGGAAGAACGGCGTGCGCGTCCAACTGCGAACGACAAAGGCCGCGCACAGCGCCCCCGACAACGCCACCACCGCTCGCGGCCGGACGACGATCGCACGCTCGAAGATCCAACCCGCCACCACCGCGGCGCCCACGCTCGGCAAGTACAACGTACGCTCGGCGATCACGATGCCCGATGCGAACAGGACGTTCGAGACGGGCGCGATCGCGATGAGGAACCAGAGCAGACCGAAGGCCACCGCCGGCGCCCGTCGCCATGACACGACCACGGCCACCATCACCAGCACCAGCAGGCCGACGCCGAACACCACGGCCGGCGTCACCGTCGTCACCAGGTCGATGGTCTTCGGGGAATAGTCGACCCGGAGATCCACCGGGGCCAGGAGCAGACGGAGATATTCCGGGACGACACGCAGCATCGTCAGCCACCGCTGACCGGTGGTCGCGTAGTCCCAGATCGGCGCGTGGATGACGAACGGCTGATGCGCGAAAAGCGTTTGCAACACGAGCGCGTAGACCGCGCTGACGAGGCCATACGTCAGATAGAGCGCTCGGCGCTCCTCGAGTGCGCGGCGAGGCTTCGGCTCCAGGAGGACGTCGTTCAGCACGGCGAGACCAAGAAACACGATCCCGCTCTCCTTCGAGGCCAGCGCCAACGCGAACCAGAGCGTCGCCAGCGGACGACGCTCCCGGTGCGCCATCCACGCCAGCAGCACGAACACCGCCGCCATGACCTCGGCGCGGCCCACGCCCATCGAGATGGCTTCCACATGAACCGGATGCACGGCGAACCATGCAGACCCGAAGAGCGCCCCGGTGGGCGCAAGCAGCACGCTCAGGAAGCGATACAGCAACACGCAAAATGCGGCGTGCCACAGGACGTTGACCAGATGCACCCACCACGCGCCCGCATGCAGCACCGCTTGATCGAACGTGTATGACGCGATGACCAGCGGGCGGTATTGGCCGGCCTTGTCGACCTCGGGCCAGTACGAGTGGATCCAGGCGCGCCAGAGCCCACTGACCGAGTGCACGAGCGGATTATCACGGATGATGCCCGCGTCGTCCGACACAAAGCCATTCGCGACCGCGTTGGCATAACACACGACCGCCAACACCGCGATGATGAGCGGCCAACGCTCTTTACGGATCATGGGACGCCCTGGTGGATCACTAATTCGTACTCGCGACGAATGTGCGCGTTCGCGGGATGATCGTAGAGACCTCGATGAAGGACCGCGACAGCGGCGCTGGTGTCACCACGCTGCAACGCACTACCGGCGGCGACGTCGAGCGGGAGGATCGAGTCGGGAGCCATCTCATACGCGGCGAACGCCAACGCGCCGGCCTGCCGCCACCGCTGCTGCATCCACCGCACCTGCGCCAAACGGATGAGCGGCGTGGCCTGGCGCGGATCGATGCGCCAGGCACTGTCGAGCAGCGCCGCCGCCATCTCATAGTCGCGCACGGCGATCGCGCACTCCGCGCCACCGCGATAGGGGTCGCCATCGAATGGAAAAAGCTCCCGCGCCTTCCGGTATTCGACGGCGGCCTCGGGCCAACGACGCTGGAACGCGAGCACGACGCCGGCCGTGTGGTGCGCCTGGTAGGCCAACGGCGAGTCGCGGAGCGCGCTTTTCACGAGCGCGATGTCATCGTGCCAGTCTGGTGTCCTCGTCCAGGTGCGGACGCCGAGGAGGACGCCCGCCGCCGCGAGCGCAAAAGGAGCGACGCGGCGCCACCGCTCGAGCGCGCGTGACGCCAGCCAGCCAACGATCAACGCCGCGCCCGCACTCGGCAGATACAACGTGCGCTCGGCGATCACGATCCCACTGGCGAACACGACGTTCGACACCGGAGCATAGGCCGCCCCGAACCACCAGATCCCGTACGACAGGGGCGGCGCGGCACGTCGCGTGGCGACAGCCAGCCATGCCACCGCGACCACCAGGCCCGCGCCCAGCATGACCGCGGGGGTGACACTCGTCTGCAGGTCGATCACGCGTGGCACGTAATCGATCCGCAATGTTACCGGCGCGACCATGAGATGCACGAGATCCGGCGTCACGCTCAACATCGTGAGCCAACGGTCGGCGGCGGTGACGTGGTACCAAGCCGGGGCAGTGCTGGAGAACGGCTGATCCGCGAACACCGTCGAGAGCACCAGCACATACGCGGCAACGATCGCGGTATACCCCAGATAGAGGGCGCGCCGTCGCTCGCGATGAAACAAGAAGTCCGCGCCCATCGCGAGCCCGATAAAGACAACGGCGCTCTCCTTGGAGAGCAGCGCAAGCGCGAAGCAGAGGACGGCCAAAGGCGATCCGCGTCGATGGGAGAGCCAGGCCGCCAGCACGAACGTCGCGGCGAGGAGCTCGCTCTGGCCAACGGCGCTGGCCACCGCTTCCACGTGGACCGGTTGCACCGCAAACCAGAGCGCCCCCGCCCACGCACCTTCGGCGTCGAGCATGGTGGCGAGCACACGCCAGAGCAGCAAGCACACCGTGACGTGCTCGAGGAGACTCACGAGGTGAAACGGCCACGCCGCACCATGACCGACCGCCCATTCCATCGCGAACGCGGCGATCGTGAGCGGGCGATACTGCCCATGGCCCGACGCCTCCGGCCAGTACGGATGCGCGAACGCTCGCCAGACGCCCGAAAGGGAGTGGACGAGATCGTTCGACCGAATCACACCCGTGTCGTCGAGCGTGAACCCGTTGGGCATCGCGTTCGCGTAGATCAGAGCGGCCACCAGAGCAATCACCACCGGCGCCACCCACCGTGACCGCGTATTCATCGTCCCGTACGGGACAGGCACTTCGCGAGCACGTGTTGCGCCAATAAAGGCGGCGGGGTGAGCGCCAGTGCGCTCTTCGCCAGTACTATCGCGGCATCGCAGTGGCCGTCCTTCGCGTACACGTCGGCCAGCGCCGCCTGCGGGCGGGGATCGTCCGGGTACAGGGCGATCGCCTCACGACCTTCGTGCTCGCCGGCGCCCGGATGGCCCTCGTTGAAGAGCAGGCCCGCATAGGCATAGTGCGCGACGTAGCTCCCCGGTTCGTCGGCCACGGACGCTGCGAACAGCACGTCGTTGTTCCGCCACACCGGTGCCCGGATGGCGCTGCGCCAGACGGCCAGCAGCAGCACGACGGCGAGCGCGGACCGTAGACCGACGCGATAGCGCGTCGGGATGGAAACCGTGACGGCGCCAATCGCGATCAACACGCCGATGCTGGGCAGGAATAACGTCCGCTCGGCGAGCAGAACTCCGGACCGGACGATCACATTGCTGATCGGCGCCAGCGCCAGTCCCGCCCACGCCAGACCGAACGCCACCGCCGGCCACCGCCGACGGGCACAGACCGCCAACGTGGCGACCCCGGCGAGGACCACGAATCCGATCGCCGTCGTCACGTCCAGGCCGTGACGGACCGGTGTGGCGGGCGGACTGTACATGGCCGCGAGATGCGCGGGCCAGATCAGGAGGCGGACCCACTCGGTCACCACCCCAAGCATCGTCCACCAGCGGGTCGGCCAGGACGCGTCACCCAGCGTAATGGCCGGCGTCTCACCGACCACGCCGCCGAGAAACTGGACACGTACGCCTAAGTAAGCGATCGCGATCACGGCCAACCCGGTCCACATCACGAGCGGCGGACGACGGCGCGCGATGGTCAGCTCGGCGACAACGAGCAGCGCCGGCAACACAATCGCGTTCTCCTTCGCCAGACATCCGGCGGCATACAACGCGCCGATACCCAGCATGTCGCGCGCACGGACCGGCGTCGGAGCACGGAGGTAGAGATAGACGGCGCCCGCCGTGGTCAGTGCCACTAACAGCTCAGAGAGCCCGACGCAGCTAGCCGTGACCTCGACGTGCACGGGATGCACGGCATACAGCGCCGCCGCGCCCCACGCGTTGGCCCGTGGAAGGATCGCGCCGGCGAGGGCATAGACCATCAGCGACACCGCGATGTACAGGACGACGTTCAGCACATGAAAGACGAGCGGCGTTCCTCCGCCTACCGTCCAGGCCACGGTAAAGACCGCCATCGTGAGCGGCCGATACAACGTCGCGCCGCTGGCGGGCGGCCAATATGACTGGGTAAACAACGCGGGCAAATGCGCGATCGAGTGGACACGCGCGTTCTCGACGATGATCGGGATATCGTCGTAGGCAAACCCGTTGCGCAAACTTGTCGCTGAAGCCGCCAGGGCGAGCACGGCGATGCCGAAGGCCAGCAGCCAGCGAGTGTTACGTTCGCTCACGCCTCATGACGAGCAGGATCAGCGCGAGGGCACTCGCGATGGCGACTGGAGATTGTACCGCAGGATGTGCCAAATCGCCGCCAACCCGTCCTTCCAGCCGATCTTCTTGCCCTCGGCGTACGTCCGTCCCGAGTAGCTGATCGGCACCTCGTAAATTCGCGCGCGTGCCTGCGCCAGACGCGCCGTTACTTCGACCTCGAACCCGAACCGGTCCGACGTGAGCGTCAGCGATCGCGCCAGCTCGCCCCGGATCGCCTTGTAGCACGTTTCCATGTCGGTCAGGTTGAGATTCGTGAGCACGTTGCTACACGTCGTCAAGAACGCATTGCCGACCGAATGCCAGAAATACAGGACCCGGTGGGGGCCGCCCATGAACCGCGAGCCGAACACAGCGTCGGCGACCCCGTCGATCAACGGCTCGAGGAGTCCCGGCCAATCGGCCGGATCGTACTCGAGATCCGCGTCCTGCACGATGACGATGTTCCCGGTGCTGGCCGCCAGCGCCGTACGGATCGCCGCCCCCTTGCCCCGATTCACCGGCTGGTGGATCAGGCGGTCGATCTTGCCCTCAGCCGCGAGCGCATCCAGGAGCTCCTTCGTGCCGTCCGTCGAGCAGTCGTTGACGCAGATCACTTCCTTCTGCACGGCGACGGCGTGGATCTGGTCGAGGATCAACCGGATCGTCGCTTTCTCATTGTAGACGGGGACCAGGACCGACAGGCGCACTTCGTCGCGCTTGATCGGGGTTCGGCCTCGCAGGCGCCGAATCGCCGGGCCCGTCAATGGTTCAAGTGGGCGGAGCGTGTCGGTCATGACAAAACATTAAGCCTCGACGCCGAAGCGCGACAGCTTGCGGTAGAGCGTCGACGGATCAATGCCGAGCACGTCGGCGGCGCGCGTCTTGTTGCCACCTTCGCTCTGAAGGACCCACAGGATGTACGCGCGCTCGATCACATCGAGCGTGGGCGTGGAGGGGGTGCGGTCGGACACGAGCGGCTCAGCGCGACGTTCCGTGACGCGCTCGGGGAGCGCGCCGACTTCGATCACCTCGCCCGGCGTCAGGATGGCGGCGCGCTCCAGCGCGTTCTCGAGCTCGCGGACGTTGCCGGGCCATGAGAAGCTGCGCAGCACCTCGAGCGCGGCATCGCTGACCCGCTTTGGGGGCTCGTGGCGAGCCTCGGCGGCGCCTCGCAGGAACGCGTCGACGAGGAGGGGAATGTCGTCCCGGCGCTCGCGCAACGGGGGCAGATGCAAGGCGATCACGTTGAGGCGATAGAACAAGTCGCTCCGGAACGTGCCGCGCTTGATCTCCTCTTCCAGATCGCGGTTCGTGGCCGCCAGCAGGCGGACATCGATGGGGAGGGCATCCGTCGCGCCGACCGGAATGACTTCGCGGTGCTGCAGGACGCGCAGCAGCTTCACCTGCGTGGCCGGTGTGGTCTCGCCTATCTCATCCAGAAAGAACGTCCCGCCCGCCGCCGCGGTGAATAAGCCGCTTTTGTCTTTGACCGCGCCGGTGAACGAGCCTTTCACGTGCCCAAACAGTTCGCTTTCGAGCAGGCTCTCCGGCAATGCGCCGCAGTTGATCGAGGCGAATTGCGATTCGGCGCGGTTGGACAGTTGGTGGATGTAGCGGGCGATGACTTCTTTGCCGGTCCCCGATTCGCCTTGGATCAAGACGGTCGATTCGGTGGGCGCCACGGTTTCGGCGAGGGTCACGACATCCAACCAGGCCTTGCTGGTGCCGACCGGCCGACCATCGGTGCGACGCTCGCGACGCTTGATCTCCTGGCGCAGCGACGTGTTCTCGATGCGCAGCTTGCGGTGTTCGGCGGCGCGCTTGAGAATCGCGATCAGCTCGTCGTTCCGGAACGGCTTCTGGATGTAGTAGAACGCGCCCTCGTTCACCGCTTGCATCGCGGATTGGAGGGTCGCCTGGGCCGTCATCAGGATCACCGGCGTGTCGGGATACCGGGAGCGGACCGCGCTCAACACTTGCACGCCGCCCACGGCGGGCATGCGGACATCGCTCAGGACGATGTCGGGATTGATCGAGTCGATCTGCTCCAGCGCGAGCTTGCCCCCGAGCGCGGTATGCGGACTGAAGCCTTCGTTCTTGAGCAGGATGCGCAACGAGTCGAGAATCCCCGTCTCGTCATCGATCACCAGAACGCTTGGGCGTCCGTTGCCGTTCCCGTTGCCGTTTCCGTCGCTCACGCGGTAGCGTCCTCGTTCTGTGAATACGGCAACAACACCGTGAACCGGGTGCCCGTGGGATCGGTGTCGACGAGCACCACCCCGCGATGTGCTTCGATCGCGCGGTGCACGACGGACAGTCCCAATCCGCTGCCACCTGATTTGGTCGTCATGAACGGCTCGAACATGCGATCGCGCACTTCCGGCGCGATCCCGGGTCCATTGTCGCTGACCTTGAGCGCGACCGCGCCCGAGTCGAACGACACGCCACTGGGTAGGAGATCCGCCGACACGGGCGCGACTTCCACCTTGACCATGCCCTGTGGTGGCGCCGCCTGCGCCGCGTTCAACGCGAGGTTGAACACGGCACGGTGCAGTAGATCTTCGTCCCCGTCGATGACGAGTGGGGTGTCTGGAATGGAACAGGTTATGGACACGCCAGTTGCCCGATCCGGATGCGTCGCCACCAGATTGGCGGCGCCGCTCGCGATCGCTCCCAGGTCCACGGCCTGAAGGCGCGTGACCCGCACGCGCGCGAAGTCCAAGAACTCCGTCAAAAGTCGCGACAGTCGGTCGGATTCGCGGGTGATCAGCGATCCCAACGTCCGCGCGTCCTCGTCCGCCTGCGGCATGCGCGCCAACTGTTCGACGGCGCTCCGGATCGAGGCCAGCGGGTTCTTGATCTCGTGTGCCAATGAGGCGCCGAGCTCGGCGACGGCCTCGAGGCGACCCGCGCGAACGTGAAGGCTCTCTAAGCGTTTCTGGCCCGAGATATCCTGGAAGATCGCGGTCGCCGTGGCCGAGCCGGGGCTGCCGTCGCCGTCACTGAACGTCGTCGTGACGCCGATCGGGAAAGCGCGATCCGGCAGGGTGACAATATCTTCACCGCGTATCGTCTTCAGCCGATGCGTCGCGGCTTCTTCCAAGGCTTTGGCCAGCCGCGGCGCGACGCTGGCGATTTGTTGCATCACCGGCGCGCCGGTCGATCGCCGCGGGCGCATTCCGAGGAGATCGGTCGCCGCCGGATTGGCGTAGAGTAAATATCCGCGGGCGTCGATCGTGATGATGCCGCTCCGGATATTGCGGAGAATATCTTCGGCCTGGAGGCGGACGAAGATGAGCTCCGCCGCCGTACCCGCGCCCGCCTGCTGCAGCCGGGCGCCGATGTATCCACTGCCGAGGGCGACGGTCCCAAAGACGACGAGCTGCAGCCAGACACCGACGTCGGGAGCGGTGTGGGACAGCCACAAGACTTCGGCGAAGTAACAAATATCGCAGGCGAGCGCGATCAAGAGGCCGGCGCCGACCGGAAGCAACAGGGCCGCGCAGGCAATAACGAGGATGTAGAGCCACACGAACGGGGACAGCGACCCACCCGTGACATGGACCACCGCCGTGACCAAAGCGATATCGAACGCGGTCTGCAGCGAGAAGAACGGACGCGGGATGGTGGGACGCCGGCCGGCGTGAATGACCTCGCTATAGGTCGCCGACGCCGCCGTGAACAGGATGGCGACGGCGAAGATGAGAGAGGCGAGCCGCGCATCTTCCGTTGGCGTCCGCTCCCAAACGAACTGGGCGGCGAGGAAGATCGCGACCGAGATGATGAAGCGGCCGACGTACACGCCGCGCATGATGCGGCGCGGATCGGTCATCGCCTGCTGGAGCTTGGCCCGCGGAGGGCTCAACGACGGACTGATCGACGTCACAACGGCAAGGGGTTATTATCAGGAGACGAGCTTGACGGCACGCCGTTTCTCCATGAGTCCAACGACATTCGCTGATCTCGCGCAGTCGATCTCGGCCGCGATCGTCACCGCGACGCAAGACATGATCTGGCGCATCGGTCGCCAGATCGGGGCGCCGTGGGTTCGCGGCCTTCCTCCCGAGCAGCTTCGCCGTTTTCTGGACGATGCGCGCGCCGGCAACGCGAAAATGCTGGGCGGGGTCATCGACTTTCAGCACAAGCGGGCGCATGACGTGATGCGGCCGCGGACCGCGATCGTCGCGCTCTCGATCGACTCGACCGAGGACATCGTGCGCGCCGCGTTGCGTGAGGAGCGCTACTCGCGCTATCCGGTGTATCGCGAGTCGCTCGACGACGTGGTCGGGATTTTCGTCGCCAAGGATCTGTGGGCGCTGACGCCGGGCATGCCGTTCCAACTCGAAACCATGGTGCGGGAGGCCGTGTACGTTCCCGCCAGCGTGCCGGCGGAGCGCGTGCTCAACGACCTTCGCCGCAAACGACAGCACCTGGCCATCGTGCTCGACGAGTACGGGGGGACGGCTGGCATCGTGACCATGGAAGATCTGATCGAGCAAATCATCGGTGATATCGCCGATGAGGACGAGCCGACCGTTCGGCGATCATTCGAGTTCGAGGGCGTGTTGGAGCTGGCCGGCAACCTGTCCTTGATCGATGTGCGGTCGGAGCATCACATCGATATTCCCGATGGGGAGTGGACGACCATCGGCGGATACGCGTTCGCCCGCTTGGGGCGGCTTCCGAAGCTCGGTGACCGCGTCCCTTTCCCCGATGGCGAGCTCGAGATCATTGCGATAGAAGGACGCCGCGTCGCCGCGCTCCGCGTTCTTCGCGCGGCACACGTATGAGGGCGTTGACTCTTCTCCTCGTCGCCGCCTCCGCGGGGGCTCAAACGCGCCCCGTTGCGCCAATCGTCTCACCCACGTGGCATGTGAGCGAAGCCGCTCGTGACTCCTCCGGTGAAGTCGACACGGTCATGGCCCGGCTCCACATGGATACGACGACGACCGTGGCGGATATTGGCGCGGGTAGCGGATACTATACCGTGCGTCTCGCGAAACACGTCGCCCATGTCTATGCCGAGGATGTGACGCCGTCGTACGTCGAAGGCCTTCGCCGGCGAGTGAACACCGCGCATCTGACCGACGTCACCGTGACGCTCGGCGACACCGCGGACCCGCACCTACCCGCGAAGTCGATCGATGTGGCCCTACTCGTTCACATGTATCACGAGGTCAGCCAACCGTCCGGCCTCATGGCGCACATCTGCGCCGCGCTCAAACCGGGCGGCCGAGTAGCCGTGGTCGATCTCGATCGCGATATTCTGTCGCACGGCACGCCCCGAGCACTGCTCGAGCGTGAGCTATCGACCATGGGATATCACGAACAGAGCTTCTCGAAGCTCGGCCAAGCCTACCTCGCCGTCTTCACGGCATCCTCGTGCGGGACGACCTCGAAGTAACTCCAACCGTTCTCATTCCCCGCATCGAGCTGACCGAGCGCGCGACGCGATCGGGCGGTCCCGGCGGTCAGCACGTCAACACGTCATCGACGCGCATCGAG
>DASRDS010000143.1:0-12559 GCA_035652495.1 Gemmatimonadaceae bacterium | reverse complement strand
GAGGTCTTCGGATCGGCGAGATCGAAGCCCGAGTAGAGCTTCTTCGCGTCGTCGAGGCAGCAGATCGACACGCCGGAGTTGCCGATCTTGCCGTAGATGTCCGGGCGCCGGGCGGGGTCGTTGCCGTACAGCGTGACCGAGTCGAACGCCGTCGACAGTCGATGCGCTGGCTGGCCCTGTGAGACGTAGTGGAAGCGGGCGTTCGTGCGCTCCGGGCCGCCCTCGCCGGCGAACATGCGCGTCGGATCCTCGCCCTCGCGCTTGAAGGGGAACACGCCGGCGGTATACGGGAACGCGCCCGGCACGTTCTCCTGCAGTGACCACTCGAGGATATCGCCCCAGCCGCGATACTCGGGGAGGACGACCTTGGGGATGTGCTGATGCGACAGCGATTCCGATGTCAGCGGGACGTTGATGTCCCGGCCGCGCACCTGATACACGAACTGGTCGCCCTCGTACGCCTTCCGCGTCTCGGACCACTTCTCGAGCGTCGCGCGGTTCGGGCCGTCGAGCTGCTGCTCGAGCTCCTCGCGCTTGGCGGTGAGGGCGGTATCGCCATCGCCGATCAGTCGCTCGGCTTCCTTCACCGACTGCAGCCGCTGGGCGATGGTGCTCTGGTCCGTCGCCCATGTGTTATACCGGCGTACGGTCTCCGCGATTTCGGCCAGATACCGATTCCGCTCCGGCGGAATGATGTTGATCTTCTCGGATTCTTCGCCGGTGACGCTGAGCGACGAGGCGAACGACGTGTGGCACTTCACGTTCAGGGTGTCGAGCACCGCGCGATACAGCCGCGTCGTGCCGGGGTCGTTGAACTGCGACGCGATCGTGCCGTAGACCGGCATGGCATCGACCGCCTTCGCGAACTGCTTGTGGTTGCGCTGATACTGCTTGCGCACGTCGCGCAACGCGTCGAGCGCCCCGCGCTTGTCGAACTTGTTGAGCGCGACGAGATCGGCATAGTCGAGCATGTCGATCTTCTCGAGCTGCGTCGCCGCGCCGTACTCGGGTGTCATCACGTAGAGCGACGCGTCCGAGTGATCGACGATTTCGGTGTCCGACTGGCCGATGCCCGACGTCTCGAGGATGACGAGATCGAAGCCGGCGAGCTTGAGGATCGACACGGCGTCGCGAACGTACGCCGAGAGGGCGAGGTTGGCCTGGCGCGTCGCCAGGGAGCGCATGTAGACGCGGGGCGTGTTGATCGCGTTCATGCGAATGCGATCCCCTAGTAGAGCGCCGCCGGTTTTGCGCTTACTGGGATCCACGGAAATGATGCCGATCGTGCGATCCGGGAAGTCCATCAGGAACCGGCGCACCAGCTCGTCGACCAACGACGATTTGCCCGCGCCACCGGTGCCGGTGATGCCGAGGACCGGCGTGTGCAGCGTCGCCGCATCGGCGCGGATCTCGTCGAGCAGCTCGCGATGGTCGTCGCGGTAGTTCTCGGCCGCCGAGATGAGCCGGGCAATCCCGCGCGCGTCCCGCCGCTTGGCCGCCTCCAGCTCCCGTTCCCCGACATCGCGTCCCGTCGGGAAATCGCTCCGCTGCAGCAGGTCGTTGATCATCCCCTGCAGGCCCATCGCCCGGCCATCGTCCGGCGTGTAGATACGCTCGATGCCATACGCATGCAGCTCGGCGATCTCGTCGGGCAGAATGACTCCACCGCCGCCGGCGAAAATGCGAATATGGCCGCAGCCCTGCTCCTCGAGGCGGTCGTGCATGTACTTCAGGTACTCGACATGGCCGCCCTGATACGACGTCATCGCGATCCCGTTCACGTCTTCCTGGATCGCGCAGTTCACGACCTCATCGACGGAGCGATCGTGGCCGAGATGGATGACCTCGGCCCCGCTCGACTGCAGAATGCGGCGCATGACGTTGATCGCGGCATCGTGGCCGTCGAACAACGAGGCGGCCGTGACCAGGCGAATCTTATTTTTCGCGGCATACGTTGAAGGGCCTGCCGCGCTGGGCACCGGCGCCGGGCTCGTCCTAGCCGGTTTGGACGCTTTCGTAGCTGGTACCATGGCTATAAATATACGGCAGCTAGCAGCAGCTTGGTGATAAGGGAACCCGGTGCGAATCCGGGGCGGCCCCGCCGCTGTAAGGGTCGACGCTGAAGGGCAGAGTGCCACTGCGGGTCACGAACTCGTGGGAAGGCGCGCTTCGGCGGATGACACCCGAGCCAGAAGACCTACCAAGCTGTGTATGGAAAACCAGCCTGCCCTCGTGGGAGGGGCAACGTGGTCGAATGCCTACGCCTGTTCATATGCGTGGGGGCGCGGTGACGTCGGTTGCCGAGGTCTACGCCGCCCTGCGGACGCTCAATCCCAGTTGGTACGTCGAAGTCGGGCGACCCTCCGGGCCAGGATGGATCGCGGGAGCCGATTTTCGCGACGCGACGGACGGTCCCTTTCACGACTTCCTCCTGCGCCTTGGGGAACGCCAGAAGACGGCGGATCGGCGAACCATCGCCGCCTCGTTTGCTCTGCGTTTCGGTTGGGCCTCGGCCATGGCGATCGGGCCCTACCTCAAGTTCGCCTGCGTCCCCGACATCGCGTTGGACAACGTGTCGTTCAAGTTCCGCGCGTCGACATTCTTCGAGCGCACCGCGATGCATGAGCCGCGGGGCACGTTCGGGGATCCGCACGTGCTGCTGCGCGTGCTCCGCGATGCGCTGGTCGAGCAAAGCCGGCCCGTCGTCAACGCGCTCTTCGAGTGGTCCGGGTTCGCTCGCCGTGCCACGTGGGGCATCTTGACCTCGTCGTGGGCGTCACAGTTCACGAATCTCGGCGAGGACCGCCGCGACCACCGGGCGATCCGGCCGATCCTCGACCGGTTCTTCGAAGGCGACGACGAGGTGTTCGCGATGCGACCCGTAATGCATGCCGTTGAGCTCGAGGGCGCCGTGCACCTCTATCAGCGGCGCGCGAGCTGCTGTCGCTACTATCTCGTGCCGGAAGGGCATCTCTGCGCGAGCTGTCCGCTGGTCACGCATGAGGAGCGGTTGCGGCGCAATCGGGAGTGGATGCAGGCCGTACTGGCGCGCGACGGGCGGTATATCGGACACGACTGACGGGTGATACATTGGCGGCCATGAAATCCTACCTGCTGGCCGCCCTGCTGGCCGGCTCGGCGACCGCTCAGGCCCAAAGCATTCGCGGCACGGTCACGAGTAGCAACGGACCGATCGTCGGCGCATCCGTACGGCTGTTGGAGCTCGATCGCATCGAGCGCACGGATGCCCAGGGCGGCTTTCGCTTTGCGGCCGTGCCTCGCGGCACCTATCGCGTCTATGTAGGCGTCACCGGCTACGCGGCGGTGACCGATACGGTCCGCCTCACCCGCGACACGGCATCGATCGCATTTCGGCTCACTCCGACGGCGATTCCGCTCAAGGAAGTCGTCGTTTCGGCGTCTCCGACCGCCAGGCCAGCGGACGAGGAGTACGCGCCGGCGGAATCCAAGTCTCAGATCGACTTTGACAACACGGCGGGCGCGAGTTTCGCCGAGAAGATCAACGACTTGCCCGGCGTGAACGCCCGCTGGAATGGCTCGGCCGCCGCTCGACCGATTCTGAGAGGACTCGGTGACAACGACGTGCTCGTGCTCGAGAACGGCCTCCGCATGGGCGATATCGCCACGTTCGATCCGGCGCATGCTACGCCGATCGATGCGTTGAGCATTACCCAGGTAGACGTGGTCCGCGGGCCGGCCACCATTCTGTACGGTTCGAGTACGGTCGGCGGCATTGTGAATGTGATCACGAACCTTGTTCCGACGCCGTCGGATCATCCGCTGTCAGGTACGGCCGCGCTCGAAGCGAATAGCGTGAGTAGTGAGTACGCCGGGTACACGAACACCGTGTTCACATCCGGAGGGTCGGCGTTTCACGTGTCCGCCGGCGGTCTACACTCGACAAACGTTGGAATTCCGGCGGGGATCTATCCCGATCCCGCGAGTGGAACGCCGTTCGCGCTGCATTCGATTCCGGCGTCGGACGATCGCACGGCGGAAGAGGGCGCGGGATACTCCTATCAGGGTGATTTCGGCATGATCGGTCTCGGTGGGCGACACTTCAACACCGACTACGGCATACCCGGACTGCCGCCCAACGTGAACTGGCTCACTGTCCCGCCGACGACGTCTCGCATTCATCAGCAGCGGAATACGGGCGAGCTCAAGGCATTGTTCAACACCGGCTCGAACGTGTTCGATCATGTGAAGATCGATGCGAGCTACAACGATTATCTGCACTCCGAGTTTCCGACGCAGCAGGACTCGACGGGCGTCTCTGATCCGCAGGCGAATCATTTTCATAAGGTCGAGCTCAACGGGATGCTGCAGCTCGAGCAGCACGCAATAGGGAATTTGAGCGGCACGATCGGGCTCTTCACCGACATCCAGGATCTCACGATCGAAGGGCAGCAGCCCCTCGGCCCCAACTCGCGGACCACGAATCTGGCCGCGTATGCCTACGAGGAGTACCGGCTGTTGCCTGGGACGCGGTTGCAGGCCGGCGTCCGCTACGACTACAACAAGATTCAGACACGGCCCTACGGCCTCTCGCAGGACTCGACGTTCCAGACGATCGACGAGTCGCGCCTGTCGAACGCCGTCACCGCATCGCTTGGCGCGGTGCAGCACCTGTCGTCAGGACTGACGGCTTCGCTCAGTCTCGCGCGCTCCTTCCGCGCGCCGACGGTGCAGGAGTTGTTCGCCAACGGCCTCGATGCGTCGAGCGGCACGTATTCGATCGGTACCGCCTCGCTGGTGCCTGAGGTTGGCTACGGGATCGACGCCTCGCTCAAGGGGAGCTTCGCGAATGCGGCGTTCGAGCTGTCGCCGTACGTGAATTTCATCAGCCATTACATCTATGGCTTCCTGACCGGGGACACGATCCAGGGGTTCCCGGTCCGGCAGTTCACGACGAGCGATGCCCGTCTCTTTGGCTTCGAGGCCGCGGCGACGGTTCAGCCGGTGAATCACATCGCGCTCCGCGCGAGCACGGATTACGTGAACGCCGAGAACACGCAGTTGGGCATCCCGCTACCGTTTATTCCGCCGCTGCGTGGATTGCTGCGCGCGGCGTATCAGGATGCGACGTACATGGGGATGATCGAGTGGCGTGGTGCCGCCGCGCAGACTCGACTGGGCGTCGGAGATACGGAGACTTCGGGGTACGCGCTCTTCAACCTGGGCGTCGGGATACGCCTGCCGCAGGGCGGGGTCGTGCACAACATCAGTCTGCACCTCGACAACGTCTTCAATCGCCGGTATTACGACGCGGTGTCGGTCATCAAGACGTGGGTTGCACAGCCCGGCCGCGGGGTTCGGCTGAACTACGAGATTCTCTATTGATCTATCGATAGGGCATTGACGTATACGCGCGGTCAGAAGCGCACAGTCACCGATCCGCGCAGCGTCCTCGGCTCGGAGGGATGGGAGTGGACATCGCCGACCCCGGACAGTGGCTCGCCCTTGAGACGGGAGATGTAGTAGTAGTCGATATCGCTCGCCGTCGTGCTCAGGATGTTGAACACGGCCAGGCTGAGACGCGTGCGGGCGAACTCGTATCCCACGTCAGCGTACAGCAGCGACGTGGCTTTCGAGTGGACCGTGCCATCCTGCGTCAACGGCCGCGGCCCGAAATAGCGAAACCGCACCCCCGCGTCCCAGGACCTTAGCGCGTGCGCGAGGTCGTGGAGCGCCAACCCGCCATCGAACGTCGACACCAACGCCTCGGGCACAAACTCGCCAGCTGATTCCCGGTCGCGGAATCGCGCGTGCGACCACGCATAGTCGGCGTCGATCGTCAGCCACCGAACCGGCGTGTAATAGTTGGCGAACTCGATGCCGTAGCGTCGCGTCGGGCCACTGGGAACATTAGTGCCCGCGTCGCCATCCCAGACCAGCTCGGACTGGAGATCGAGCAGCCAGAGCGACACCGAGCTTTGCAGGCCCGGAACGATCGCGGACCGCGCGCCGACCTCGGCGCCCGTGCTACGGGCCATGGGCGTCGCTCGGTCTCGCGCGTCGTTGCTGTGAAATCCGTCACCGGCGTCAACGTAGAATTCCGTCTTGGCCCATGGGCCGAATGTGACGTTCGCCTTGGGGCTGAACAAACCGTTGATCCCGAGCAGGTCGCCGCGGAGTCCGACCACGGTGCGGAGCCAGGGCAACCAAAACAACGTGTTCTCAACGTACGGCGCCCCGCCGACTTCGTTCGTGTTATTGACGGTGACGGCGCCGAGCCGAACGCGCCGCTCCGTGTGGTACAACCCGTTGTCGATATTGTCGTAGCGGACATCGAGACCAAAGGTGTTTCGGGTCGGTACACCGAAGAGCGTGCCGAACTCGGTGTGCATGACCCTGACGCCGGTGACGGTGCGGACATCCCGTTGCTCGATCTGGTCGCCGCGTACCGGATCGTTCAGGAAATAGGTGAAGTCAGAAAAGAGATCCAGGTCGTAGTGAAGCGCGTAGAACACAACGCGGGATTTCGAGTGCCCGTTGGTCGCGTGCCAATCCGCCGTCAGTGAATAGCGTCCCGTGTTCCCGGCATCCGTCGAGTCGATGTCGCCAAACCGACTGACTAACCCCTCGGTGAGAGCACGATCGGGCAGCTGGTCCGTCGAGTGCCAGTCGTTGTGATAGCCCATGCCAGTAAGCACGAATCCATTTCGCGCATCACCGGTCGCATAGCGGAGCACCCCGTCGAACTTGCGTTCGTCATCTCCAATGGCCCACGGTCCATCATTGTGTTCAAACTCGCCAGCGTATAACACGTTGCCAGCGTTGTTCGCGACGACCGCGCGCTCATAACTGCCTTGGCCGCCATCGAGGCGCGCGATGCCGTTCGGCAAACGATCGTAGTACTGGATATCAAACGCGCCGGCTGAGCCGAAGTCGCCGACGTCGGCATAGTACGGCCCCTTCTTGAAGTTGACGCGCTCGATCAGCTCGGGGATGACGAAGTTGAGATCGGCATACCCTTGGCCATGCGCATGCGTCGGCATGTTGATCGGAACTCCGTCGACGCTCAGCGCGAGATCAGTCCCGTGATCGAGATTGAATCCGCGCAAGAAGTACTGATTGGCTTTGCCGCTGCCACTATGCTGTGTGACGATGACGCCCGGAATGTTCTCGACGATTTCCCCTGGGCGTAACAAAGGCCTGAGCGCAAGATCAGCCTCGCCAACGGACCCTTGGTTCGACGACGCGGCAATGCCGACCAGGTTGTCGCTACGGCCACGCGTCACGACCGTGTCGAGATGCGCGGCCTGCAAGAAAAGCAGGCAGTGAACGAAGAGCACGAGCAATTACGACGGCACATCGGCGATCGGATCTGACGAATCCAATCGCGAGCTACCTGGCGTACCTACCGCGAACTCACCCCAACAACGAGCGAAACAGTGAAGAAATTTCTCCTCCTCACGGCGGCGGCTCTCAGTGTGTCCGCCGGCCACCTCGCCGCCCAAGGCAGCGGCGGCAAACTTGATGATCCGACCATCGTCGCCATTTTCGATGCGGCCAACACGTGGGACATCGAAACGGGCACGCTAGGCGCGACGAAGACGTCGAACGCCGACGTGAGAGCGCTGGGTCAGATGCTGGCCCGCGATCACGAAGCGGTCCGCCAGCAAGGCCGCGATCTCGCCAAGAAGCTCGGCGTGACGCCAACGCCGCCGGGCCCCGATTTCCAGATGGCGAAGGATCATTACGCCGCGGTGGCGACGCTCAAGAGCGCCAACGGCGCGGCGTTCGATCGCGCGTTTCTACAAAATGAAGTGGCGTATCACAAGGCCGTGATCGACGCGGTCACGAATACGCTGTTGCCCGCGATTCAGAACGCGGACCTCAAGGCCCTGGTCATCAAAGTGGCGCCGGCGTTCCAGGCGCATATGGCCGCGGCGCAGAATCTGTTGGACAAGATGCCCGCGGCCTAACGGGCGTCCGTGAGAGCCAGCCGCGACAGCTCGTGCGCTGGCTCTCATGGAACGACTTGCACCTCGAGGTAACTCGGCTCAGTATGGTCGACCCAAATATGCTGGGTCGCCCGGATGAAATCTGATGCGTCGGCCTTGTAGATGTTCGGGACGTACCGTTGCGGATTCCGGTCGAACGCCGGGAACCATGTGCTCTGGATTTGCACCATGATGCGGTGGCCGGAGCGGAACGTGTGCATGACGTCTTGCAACGGGAACGTCACCGGCGTGATCTCGCCCGGATGCATCGGCTCGGGCGTCGTGAACGATTTGCGGAATCGCGCGCGCATGATCTCGCCGCGCACGAGCTGCTCGTAGCCGCCCAAGTGAATGTTCTTGGATGGCGCGTAGGGATTGTCGGGTTCGTTCGGCGGATAGACGTCGATCAGCTTCACGACGTAGTCCGCGTCCGTGCCGGTCGTGCTCACGTGGAGCCGCGCGTGGATCTCGCCGCCGAACGACACATCCTCGGTGAGTGGCTCGGTCTCGAAGGTCAGCACATCCTGACGCGAACGGTCGCAGCGCTGGTCGTCGCTCATGTAGTGATAGAGCGTCCGGTCCTCGATCGTCGGCACGAGACACCGGCTCGGCACCGGCTTCGCCGGATCGCTGACATAGGAGAGACTGGCGTGCGTCTCCGTTGGCGCGGTCGATGTGAGCGCGCCGTCCGCGTGGAAGTAGTACCGGCGCGTGGTGGCTTCCGGCGCGGGCCAGCGCGAGAAATTGCGCCACTGCTTTTTGCCAGTGTCGAACATGAGCGCTTCCGGCAGATCCGTCTTGCCATCGCCCTTCAAGTAGGCGTGAAAGTACGGCGCCTGGACGTCGCGCTGATACTTGAGCTCGAGCGAATCGCCGAAGTAAATGTCGCCGTGCACCGTGTGCGTCACGCCACGGTCTTCCCAGCCGCTGTGGCGGAAGGGGCCCATGACGATCGAGGTCTTGGCATCGGGATCCTGCGCCTTGAGCGTTTTGTACGTCTTCAACGTGCCATACAAGTTCTCGGCGTCGAACCAGCCGCCGACCACCATCACCGCATGGTGAATTCCGGTCAGCCGCGGCGGGACGGCGCGGGATTGCCAGTAGGCGTCATAGTTCGGGTGCGCCACGATGACGTCGTTCCACACCCAATCATCCGCGTAATACTTCGCCATGTTCTTGAGCGGTCCGAGCGCGAGCTGGAACGCGAAGTCGTCCGGCAAGCCGTCGTTCACCCACTTCGACCGCCACCAATCCGTCGGCGTCGGGCCGTTCGGGCGATTGACGCCGAACACCGGATAGACGTAGAAGTAGGCTTGGGTGAGGGCGCCATTATGATGGTAGTCCTCAAAGTAGCCATCGGTCACCGGCGCTTGCGGGGACGAGACGACGAGCGCCGGATGACGGGAGACCGCGCCCATCGACGCCATGCCGCCCGGGAAGCTGATGCCCCATTGGCCGACGCGGCCGTTGTGGTTTGGAATGTGCTCGAGCAGCCAGGCTATCGTGTCGTACGTGTCGGTCGCTTCGTCCGTGGCTTTTGGATTGTGGGCTTTCACGGAGTCCGGAAGCAACCCGCGAACCAGGTCGAAGTCGCCTTCCGACATGTAGCGGCCGCGAATGTCCTGGTACACGACGATGTACTTGTCGTGCAGCATGAACGTGCTGGGAGTCAGGCGGTTCGGGTAGGCGTCCGCGCCGTACGGGGCGACCGAGTACGGCGTCCGCTTGAGCAGGAACGGGTAGCGGTTCGCGTCCGACGCGTCGTTTGGCGTGTAGACGGTGGTGAACAGGTTCACCCCGTCGCGCATCGGGATGCGGTACTCGTGCTTGGTGTACTGGTCACGGATGAACGCCGAGTCGGTCTGGGCATGGACCGAGGTGCCGGCGCAGAACAGCGCCAGGAAGAATGATCGCATGAAGAGTGGTATGAGTGGTACGATCGATCAGGGGCCGATGTCGACCGGCCTGACGTTATCCTCGGGCGTACGGTCGATGAGTTTGTTGAAGGGATCGATGCCGGCCTTGAGCGGGAGCTCCCGCACCACGAAATCGACCGTCATCGTCGGCTGTGTCACGTGAACTTTCCGCACGGCGAGCGGCTTGCCCAGTTTGTTGCCCTTGGACGGCTCGCCGAAGACGCCGACATCGATATAGTCGGCGATCGGAATCTCCGTCTGGCCGCCAAGGCTATCGGCGCGCAGCTTTTTGGCATCGAACGTGAGGTGCACGTCGTATTGCCCATCGGCGCGGCGCTTCGCGGTCGCCGCGGTGGCTTTGTTGTCGTACAGCGTGATCGTCTCGAAGAGATCATGGATGACGTACTGGAGCGAATCCGGCGTCACCGCTTTCACATAGGGCAGAAACTCGACCGTGTTCGTGTACGGCGGGTTCTGAAACGCCTTATCATGAAGGAAGCGGTGGAGCGCGGAGTTGAGCGAGTCTTCACCGATGTAGTCGCGCAACGCAAAGAACACCAGCGAGCCTTTGTTGTAATGGATGTACTGCTGGTTCTCGACCAACATGAGCGGCATTTCTTTCTTTCGCTCCGTACTCCGACCGCGTAGATAGCGATCCAGCTCATAGCGCAAGAACTTCTGCGCGCTCGCCTGCCCGTACTTCTGCTCCATGATCGTGAGCGCCGAATACTCGGCCAGCGACTCGATGAGCATCGAGGCGCCCTGTTGATTGGCCGGGATGATCTGATGCCCCCACCATTGATGCGCGAGCTCGTGCGCCGTGACGAAGAGCGGCCAATCGAGATCGTCGTCCGAGTCGCGGACGCGCGCGACGAAGCCGATCCCTTCCGAGAAGGGAATCGTATTCGGAAACGACTGCGCGAACGACCGGTAGCGCGGAAACTCGATGATCCGATACTGCCGGAACTGGTACGGGCTGAAGTGCGTCGTGAAGTACGCCAGACCACGCTTGCTGCCCTCGATCATCCGATCGAGATCATAGACGTGGCCGGGATTGTAGTAGATCTCGAGCGAAACGCCGTTGGCGCTGTCGCGGCGCACCGCATACCGGGCCGACAGGATGGAGTAGAAGTTCAAGATCGGCCGATCCATGGCGTACGTGAAGTGCCGGCGTCCGTTCTCGACCGTGTCGCGCCGGAGATATCCTGGCGCGATCGCGATCTGATCCGGCGCCGTGCTCACTTCGGCGTCGAACGTCACCCAGTCAGCGTCATTCGACAGCGCGCTGTTTTGCCGGGCGGACTCGTCGTGAATGGACGGCTGCCGATCCTTCGGCTGGAGATGCTCGCGCTTCCGCGTGTCGTCGTCGTTGAGCTCCGGCGACTCATCGTACGCCAGGCTCGGGAAGTAGCTCTGGTTGAGGAACGTGCCATTGGCGACGATGTCATTGTTCGGGGTGCCGTTGGGATACCCCGCCGTGGTGTAATGCGCGCCATACGCGAGCGTGATCGTATCGCCCGGCGCGAGCGGCTGGGCCAGCCGATACAGGTACACGCCGCGCGCGGTGTCGGAGAATAGCACCGATGTCGGGCGACTCCAGACGATCGAGTCGACCCGATACCCATGCGACGCGCTGGCGGCGCCCGTCACGGCGTTCAGGAATGCCGTGTTCGTGATGCTGACGTAGAGGGAGTCGAGGGGGCGCTGTCGCTTGTTGACGACCCGGTACACGCTCGCCAGCGAGAAGGCGCGCCGCTCGGGCACGAGATCGGCCTGAATATGCACGCCCACGATGCGCGGTGTCTCGAGCGTCCGGTAGCGCCGGTAGTCGCGCTCGTAGTCGGCCTGGAGGTGCTCCGTGGCCTTCGAGTTGTGGTAGGGATTGAGGACTGAGGTGTTGTACCACACGAACCCGCCGGCGGCCACGGTCGCGAGCGCGGCGATGCCGCCGAGCGCGCGGGTAGATGACGCACCCGCGCGGGCGCGCACCGTCGCCCAGCGCGCGGCCCACGTCTCGTCGGCGCCGCGCGGCCAGAAGAGGTACGCGACGATCAGGAGGACGATGCCGAGCAAGACATAGTACACCATGACACCCGACAGCACGCCCTCGTACTGGCCGAAATGGTTCATGTCGGAGTACGTGTACGTGATCGGCACGCCGTACTGGTAGATCAGACGCTGGAAGCCGAGCGTGTTGAGGACGAGCGTGGCCACGAAGTAGACGATCATGATCACGTGGCCGACGAACTTCGAGTTCACGATCGCATGGACGATGAACGCCAGTGCCGCGAGCTCGACGATGATCGGGAATCCGATCCACAACACGCCGTTCGCGTACAGGCCGAGCTGGTAGTGGTGGTAGCCCTTGATCGTTTGCACGGCCATCGTGGCGCCCACGCCGCATAGCTCGACGATCGCCATCGCGCCCAGGAAGGCGAGGAGCTTGCCGGTCATCACGAGACCGGTCGGCACGGGCAGCGCGTCCGTGATACCGGCGACGCGAAGCTGGCGCTCACGCCAGGCCAGCTCGCCGGCGTAGATGGTCGTCAGGATCACGATGAAGAGGTAGCTGCCGTTGATGACCGAGATGAGCATCTCGCCCGTGGTCGGCCAGATGGCCGTCCCGTACTGCACATCGACGAACCACGCGCTCAGGGCGACGTTCACGACGCT
>DASRDS010000142.1:0-15139 GCA_035652495.1 Gemmatimonadaceae bacterium | reverse complement strand
GCGCCCTCAAAGTCGCTGGCCCAGTAACGCCGCCAACCGTTCTCGCCTGCTGCGCGTCAGCCGCAACCGCGTGCCGTCGCGCAGCACGAGCACGTGCTCGCGCCGCGAGAACGGCTGCAGCTCGCGGACGCGCTCGAGGTTGACGATGGCCGAGCGATGAACGCGGAAGAAGACGTCGGGGTCGAGGCGGGCCTCGAGGGCGGCCATGGATTCGCGCAACATGTGAACCTTGCCGGCTACGTGCAGCTTCACGTAGTAGTCGGCCGCCTCGATCCAGTCGATCTCGTCGGCCCGGATGAACAGAACGCGGCCGCCAGTCTTGACCAGCACGCGCATGATCTTGGGCTTTCGCTCATCGAGCAGCCGGGCGATCCGCTCCGTCATATTCTCGCCACGACGAGCCTTGGCCCTGGCGAGCGCCTCGGCGAAGCGCTCGTCATGAAACGGCTTCAACAGGTAGTCGACCGCGTGCACCTCGAACGCCTTCAGGGCGTACTTGTCGTAGGCCGTCACAAATATCACGGCGGGCATCGGCTCGCCGGCGAGCGCGCGTAACACATCGAAGCCGTCGAGATCCGGCATCTGGACATCGAGGAACACGATATCCGGCCTGGTCCGCCGAATCGCCTCGATCGCGGCCTGGCCATCGGGACACTCGGCCACGACCTCCACATCGCGATCACTCTGTAGCAAAGTTCGCAGGCCCTCTCTCGCGAGAGGCTCGTCGTCGACGATGGCGACTTTTACGACGTGTGCCATGGTAACACGATGGTAGCGACAGCGCCGCCGCCGTTCGCGGGCGTCAGTGAGAAAGTCGCTTTGTCGCCATAGAGATGGCGCAATCGTTCCCGGGTATTGGCGAGACCCACGCCATCGGTCGCATCGGCGACGGGGCCGGGGCCATTGTCGCACACACGCAATGCCAATGATGATCCGGAGCGCTGTCCGCTGATGGACAGCACGCGATTGGACTTGTTCTTGGCGATGCCGTGTCGAATCGCATTCTCGACCAGCGGCTGCAGAATGAGTCGCGGCACATGCGCGTCGAGGGTCGCCGAATCGATTTGGATGTCGACCTGGAGCAGGTCGGGAAACCGCGCCCGCTCGATCCCGAGATACCCTTCGAGAAACCGCAGCTCCTCGCGCAGCGGCACCTCATGCCGCTCATCATCATCCAACATCTGTCGTAACAAATCCCCCAACTCGGCCAACACGGTCAACGCCCGCTGCCCATTCGCGGTGCGAATCAGCATCGCGATCGTATTCAACGTGTTGAACAAAAAGTGCGGATGCACCTGCATCTGCAACGCCCGCAACCGCGCCCGCGACAGCTCAACGTCGAGCTGCGCCGCACGGAACCAGTGCGCCGCGGCCACGATCGCCGACACCAGCGCCGCGTACGTGATGAGATCGAGCCGAAAATAGGCTCGCGTGTAGAGCACGAACCCCTGCGGCTCGAGCACGAGCCACGGGACGAAGATGCCGCTGATCGCGTACGTCGCCGCCGAGCGCACCACGCACATGGGCACCGCGGCCACGGTAAGCACGGCAATGCGCACACCAATGTTCCCGAACCGCTCTGCGCGGCGACTCACGATCGCGATGAGCGGCACGACGAGTCCCCACGCGAACCAGTACGTGAGCTGGCGCCCGAGCGTGTCGTTCCACCTCGTGTTCGCCTCGCCCTCGGCCAAGTTCGTGTAATACTGGTGGACGGCCGAGAGCACGCCGACCACCGTGCAGCCGCCGAACAGCCAGAGCGCCGCGATCGCCTTCCGCCGCATGCCCTAATCTGCGAGCGAGTACAGCCCTCAGCCACTCGCGCTTGCCCAGAGCCGCTCGCGCTCACCATGTATCGCGGCCGCTTCGCGGCACGCTAGACCCCGGTCGCCGTCTGCCGCCCCGCGTCCCCTGAATTTTGTTCTGGATGTGACAAGGCAGACCAATAGCCTAGGGCCATGATTCCTGCTTTGATACTGGCCCTGACGCTCGGCCAACCCGCGGACAGCATTGTCCTCCGCGCCATCAACGCCATCGGTGGCGAAGACCGCTGGCGCGCGGTCAAAACCCTCGAGCTCATTGGCCGCGGCGCCCAATATCACATTGGCGACTCCGAGTGGTTCGACGGCCCCTATTTCGTCGACTATCGCACCGTCGATGACTGGCGCGATGTCGCCGGCACGCGAGAAGCACTGCGCGTCACGACGTACCAAGTACCGTCAGACACCGGCAGCTTCACCTCGACGACCGTGTCGACGGACTCGCTCACGCTTCTGCTGGAACCGGAGCATGTGCTCTTTGCGGCCCTTCACGCGCCGGATCTGCACCGGGAGCGCGATACGACGTTTCGGTTCGTGAATCACCAGGTTGTCGCGTTTCATATCGGCCACTCGCCCGTGCGACTCTTCTTCGAGTCCGAGAGCGGCATGCTCCGGATGACCGAGGTCAAACGGGCATACCCCACTAGCATTTTCTGGAACGCGTGGGGCGACGTCACGGAGCGCATTCGCTACGCCGACTGGAGTGTCGAGCATACCGGCCTCTGGTATCCACACCAGATCGACAACGAGCGCAACGGACGGCTCCAGGAGACGGTGAGTTACGGCCTCATACGGGTGAACGCCGTGCCCGACTCGAACCTGTTCACCGCTCGACCCCCGGCACCACCCGCCGATTCGTTGCCGCTCGGCATCGGTGGCGCGGGCGGGGTCGGCGTGAATGCGCCCGGTCGAGGCGCACGAGAGATCGCGCCTGGCGTCGTACAAATCGTCGGGGCCTGGAACTCGACGCTCGTGCGGCAGGATGACGGTATCGTCATCATCGAAGCGCCCATCTCGGCCGGCTACTCCGCCAAGGTCATCGCGGAAGCCGGCCGACGGTTTCCGGGCGTGCCGGTGAAAGGCGTGATCACGACCACGGATTTCTGGTGGCACGTCGCCGGGTTGCGCGAGTACATCGCGCGCGGCATTCCGATCTACGTGCTGGATCGCAACGTGCGAGTGGTCACCGAGCGGGCCAAGGCGCCGCACACCCTCTTTCCCGACAGCCTGGCTCGCGCGCCGCGATCGCCCATCATCAAGGCCGTCAGCCGGCGGACCGCCATCGGATCAGGGGAGAATCGGATCGAGGTGATGCCCTTTCACACCGAGCAGCTCGATCGCATGATGATGGTGTACTTGCCCGATCGGCACATTGTCTATACGGCCGAGGGCGTTCAGCTGTACCCGACCGGGCTCTCGTTTCCTCAGACCGCTATCGAGGTCGTGGACGCCGTGAAGCGTGAGGGGCTGACACCGGACACGTTCATTGGGATGCACGTGGCGGCGACGCCTTGGACGCGGTTGACGACGGTGCTGGACTCACTGGCACGTCGATGAAACTGCCTTTGAGCCACTGGATTTTGAGTGGCTCTTTGCCATCGGCCAAGGTTTCGTCGTTTACGTCCTTGCCGGTGCCGAAGTTGATTTGCTGGCCCGGGTTTTTGATGATGCTCAGCACAATGACTACGCGGCTGCCGGGTTCCATCTGACGGCTGATCAGCCGGTTAAACGTAAAGGTGAGATGTTCGTGCTTATTCGGGATCAGCAGATGTCGCTGCGTCAAATCATTCACATAGCTCGCGCGTGACCAATATGGAGCGAGCTGCAGATATTCACCCTTTGGCGTGAGCTCATACGGCTGAATCTGAAAATCGAAATCTTTCTTATTCGTGATGAAGTCCAGTGACCCGGACATGAGACCACTGACTTCAGTTGGCGTGACAAAAGGCGTACTGACGGTTTTGATGCCATTGTACGTGTCGATCACCGTATCGACGATCCCTCCGCCAGGTGAGACGCGATCCACATCACGGCGATCGGCCAAATCAATGGTCTGCGATGCAGCGGTCAGATAGATGCGCTGCTTGCCGGCTGACATGGCGGCAATAGTCGGCGCGTGCTTCCAGACATTCGCACCCATGACCTCGTAATTCACCGTGTTCTGCAACAGCGCGGGCTTCGGTGCGCGTTTGAACACATAGTCGAACCACTCGTATCGCAACTCGCGCAGGTCGACCATCGCGGCCGGGTCGAGATGGTATCCGGCGATAACGTTGGTATCCGGCCCACTCTGAGCCCGAAAGTGATCGTACGGCCCGATCACGAGATAATGCTCGGCCTTGGGATCGTACTTATGGTGCTCGGTGAAGTAATAGACCGCCGCCCCGGGCCCGCCGAAGTAATATCCAGCAGTCTGCAGCACCGCGATGTCGAGATGCGCGAACTCCTCGCGATACGGAATCATCGCCCGCCAATACGCGTCATAGCTCGGATGATCGAGCCACCGATCATAGAACGGATTCGGCGTCCCGTCGATCTTGTCATGATCGCGAAACGCCCGCCCACTCACGTACCAGTCGTGATCCAACCGCTGCCACCGCGCGCGGTCATTGTAGACGGCATTATCGTTCGCCTTCCCGTCAGTCGTGTAGAACGTCCACGGATAGACGAACATCCAGACGACGTTGCCCTCCATAGGCACGTCGATCCCCGGCGCAACCGGCGCCTGTGGCATGATGGCCTTGAGCGCCGCCGGCCGTCGCTTTGCGGCCGCCCACTGCGCGCCGCCATTGTAGCTGCCGCCGTACATGCCGACGCGCCCGTCGCTCCATGGCTGGGCGGCGATCCAGTCGATGACGGCGACGGCATCGGGCCCGTCGTTTTCGTACGGCACCGGCTGGCCCGGCGCGCACTGCTTCCCGCGCGGCTCGGCCTCGACGCCGACGTAGCCATGCGACGCGGTGCGGCGCGCCTCGCTCATGAGCGGGTTGTAGATGCTGAATTGCAGGAGCGTCGGGAGCTTGACGGTCGCCGAACGAGGCCGGACCACGATCGCGGCGCACGCGGTGCCAATGATCACGTCGCGGTCGATGATGTAGCGCCGACTGTCGTCCTCGTGGATGATATCGATGTACTTTCGCGCCGTATCAGACGGCAGCGAACGAATGTACCGTTCCGCCGCCAGGTCGCTCATGCTGGACAGGTTCGCCAGCTGAGCCCACACGAACAAAGCCGCGAAGATCATGGGCTGCGAAGTGAGATAAGGGGTGCGACGCCGGAGGCACGCACAGCCGGCAGCCAGCACGCCAACAGTGAGACGCCAAGGAGCACGAGGACAACTCCGACATACGTCACCGAGTCGAACGCGGTAACACCAAAAAGCAAACTGCCGATCGCGCGACTGGCGGCGACGGCGCCGACCAAGCCGATGACGACGCCGAGCGCGGCGAGCGTCATCCCTTGGCGGACGATGAGCGTGGTGATGCCAGCTGGCGACGCCCCGAGCGCGGACCGAACGCCGATCTCGCGCAGACGTTCGGTAACGCTGCCGGAGAGAACGCCGTAGAGTCCGATCGCCGCGAGCGCCAGCGCGACGAGACCAAAGGCCTCGAACACCGTGAGCGCGAACCGACGTCGGGCCTCGGAGCGCGCGACGAGATCGGTCATCGCCGCCACCCGCACCACCGGCACGTCTTTGTCGACCGACCAGATCGCGGCTTTGATGGCGGGCGTCAGGGCCGCAAGATCGGAGGCCGCGGGGTCGTCGCTCGCACGAATCACGAGCGACTGCTTCGAGTCGAACCATATCCATTGCGGCGTCGTCATGTACACGGCGTCCGTCTCGTCCGCGGCGAGGGAGACCTGCTTGACGTTCCCCACGACGCCGACAATCGTGGACCACCCCGAGTCCGGACCCATGCGCAGCCGCTGACCGATGGGATCACCGCCGATACGCTTGGCGAACGACTCGCTGACCAGGACGACACGAGGCCGGCCGGCGATGTCGTGGCCGTCCAGCAACCGTCCGCGACGGAGCGTGATCCCTAACGTCTGGGGGTATCCGGCACTCGCCGTGTAGCGCAACGCGCTATAGTCACCGGATTCCAGATGCACGCCGTACCCGTCGACCTCGCCGGACAGCGGCAGCTGGCTGGTGAACGCCGCCGACGTAACGCCGGGTACACGCCGCACGGCGTCCAGCGTTTGCCGCGCCACGCGCTCACTAGGCAGTTGCACCTGCATCGTGAGCACGCGAGCGGAGTTGAAGCCCGGCGGGATGCTGAGGAGTGAGTCGAGACTGCGGAGCAGCAGTCCCGCGCCGACGAGGAGGACGAGCGCAAGCGCCACCTCGGCCACGACGAGCGCGCCGCGCGTCGAACGCAGGCGAGGGCGCTGGTGCTGGAGCGCGGGAATGAGTCCGATGCACACACCGCACAGAAGCGTCACGCCGAAGGCGGACAAGAAAACCGGCCCATTAATGCCGATGGCACTCGAGCGCGGCAACTCGGGCGGACTGAGCGCCACGAGGACGCGCGTGCCAGCCGATGCGAACGCCAGGCCCAACGCGCCGCCGAGGAGCGCGAGCACGAGCGATTCGATGAGCAGCTGCCGGACGATCCGCCCGCGGCTCGCGCCCAGCGCCGCGCGCATGCCAAGCTCACCGCGCCGCTGCACGCCGCGCGCGAGCAGCAAGTTCGTGACGTTGACGCACGCGATCGCGAGCACCAGCAGAACGGCCCCGAGTATCGCGAGCAACGCCGGACGCACGCCGGCCGTGACATCGTCTTGAAGCGCGTGGACAATGAGCCCGTTGTCCAAGTTCGCCCAATACGGCCGCGCGAACTCCGGCGCCGGCGTTCGCGCGAGATCGCCGAGCTCCCGGCGGGCGGTCTCGACGCTGAGTCCCGCGCGAACGCGGGCGATCATGGTCAGATGATGCCCCCATTCGCGCGCATCATGATTCCCGGCGGCCCCAAAGAATCCCGCGGACGATTCGTATTGCAGGAGGGACCAGATCTGGGCCGACGGTTGCAGCACATTGTCGAACCCACCCGGCATCACCCCAATCACCGTGAACCGATCGCCGTCAAGCGCGATCGGCTGTCCGATGATGGCACTATCGCCGGCGAATCGCGTGCGCCACAGCGCGTCGCTGATCATCGCGAGATTGGCCCCGTGCGGCCGGTCATCCGCCGCATCGAAGTTGCGGCCGAGGAGCGGTGGGATGCCGAGGACGCGGAAGTAATCGGCGCTGACCCGCTGCCCGTCCAGCCGCTCCGGCTCGGCGCGCCCGGTCAACGTCGGCTGCCACGCCTTGGCGACCGCCAGCGCGCTCAACGACCGCCCGCGCGCCGCCAGCTCGGCGTACGTCCCGAACGTCACGTCGACCCGATTGCCGCCGGCGCCGCGGTCGGAGATCATAAGGACCCGACCGGCGTCGGGATACGGCAGCGGCTCAAAGAGAATCGGATAGACGACGCTGAAGATCGCCGTGCTGGCGCCCACACCCACGGCGAGCGTCAGCGCGGCGATGATCGTGAACGCCGGCGACGAGCGAAGCCGCCTGGCCGCGTACCGGATGTCAGCCAGCGTCTGCTCGATCAGGTTCTCCCAGCCGTACGAGCGCGCCTCTTCTCGAGCCATCGTGACCCGAGCCTGTGACGCGCGCTCGGGACCGAGCTGCTCGAGGTAGTGCTGCAACTCGTCCGCGAGGTCCTGATCCGCGGCGCGCCGATGGGTCAGGGTCCACAGACCGCGCGAGACCTGCCGCCAGAGCGACATGCGCGAGCCCTAACCCTCAGCCTTGAGCAGCCGCATGACCGCCCCCGCCCGCCGGTTCCAATCCTCGGTCTCGACCTCGAGCTGTTTTCTCCCGGCCTTGGTCAGCGTATAGAACTTCGCGCGCCGCGCATTCTCGGTCTGGCGCCACTCGGCGTCGAGCCACCCCGCGCGCTCCAAACGTTGCAACGCCACGAGCAAGGAACCCGGATTGACCTTGAACACGCCGCGCGAGACTTGCTCGACGCGCCGCGCGATCCCGAAGCCGTGCATCGGCGCGAGACTCAGCGTCTTGAGAATCAACAGGTCGAGCGTACCTTGGATGACATCCGTATTCTTCTCTTCCATGCCCAAATACCTAGCGGCTCTCCTCTTGATCGTCAAGATGGCGGCGGCGCAAACGCCCCACGTCCATCAGTTACCCGCCACCCCGAAGACCGTAGCCTGGGGCTACTACAGCGCCGCGGCGACGCCGGTGCTGCACGTGGCGTCCGGCGACATCGTCGTGGTCCACACGATGCTGACCAACGTGCCGGACCGGCTGGAGAAGGCCGGGCTTCCCGCGGCTAAGGTCCAGCAGTCGCTGCGTGATATCACGACGCAAGTCACGGACAAGGGGCCGGGTGGCCACATTCTCACCGGCCCGATCGCGGTCGATGGCGCCGAGGTGGGCGATGTGCTCGAGGTGCGGATCCTCAAGATCCGGCCGGACATCGACTACGGCTACAATGGCTGCAGCGGGTTCTTAAAGGAGAACTGCGCCGACTCCAACCGAACGCGCATCATGCCGCTCGACACGGTCCACATGACCGCGTCATTCGGCCCGGACATTACGATTCCACTGCATCCGTTCTTTGGCAGCATGGGGAACGCCCCGCCGCCCGACTCCGGTCGTCTGTCGAGCAATCCGCCCGGCATGCACGCCGGCAATCTCGACAACAAGTACTTGGTCGCCGGCACCACACTGTTCATTCCCGTCTTCGCGCCCGGCGCACTCTTCGAGATCGGCGACGGGCACGTGGCGCAGGGCGACGGTGAAGTCGACCAGACCGCGATCGAGACCTCGCTCGAGGGACGGCTGCAGTTCATCGTCCGGAAAGACTTGCACTACACCTGGCCGCACGCGGAGACGCCGACGTACTACATCACGATGGGGACCGATAAAGACCTGACCCAGGCGACCAAGGTCGCCGTCCAGGAGATGGTCGACTGGCTCTCATCGACGCGCGGCCTCCCGAAGATGGAAGCGTATCGGCTCGCCAGTATCGCCGCCGACCTTCACATCACCGAATTGGTGGACGGCAATGTCGGCGTTCACATGATGATCCCGAAGTCGATCTTCAAAAAGCACTGAGCGCGCGCATCGGGTCGATGCGACTGGCTCGGAGAGCGGGAACGAGACCCGTCGCCATCGCGACCAGCGCCAGGAGCGCGGCGGAGGCCGCGAACACGAGCGGGTCGTCCCCCTCGAGCTGATACAACACGGCCGGGACCGCGCCGAGTGACGCGAGCGCTCGTCTCACCGATGCCGCTTGTGCGTGGAGACGCGCTCGACGGACACGCCGGAGCCGGGCTGCCAGGCCGGCGAATACCAATTACTCGTGTATGGCAGCGGCAGCGTCAGGCCGCTCGACACCTGGATCACATCGATCACGAGCGTTTTCAGGTTTCGCGCGACGATCCATTGCCCATCGGCCGACCAGGTGATCCGGGATGAATACGTCGCCCCAGGCGCCGACAGCTGGTGGTTGCCCGACCCATTGGCATTGATCAGATAGATGGGTCCCGATCCGGCATCCGACTGGCCAGGAATGAAATTGAACGCAGGAATCGACGGCGACATCACGTAGGCGATCACCGAGCCACCCGGCATCCACACGGGGGTGAGGGCGTTGGTGGCGCCGGTGGTCGCCGTGTCGCCGGACGCCGTGTCGTAGACGACCAGCGAGTTATTCACGCCAACCAGCATGGCGAGCTTCGTCCCATCTGGCGACGGCGATGGCTCCATCGCATTGACGCTGGTCACGAATTCGGCGGCGGTCGACGCGTCGGTCGACTTGACGCGCCAGACCTGCTGGAAGTCCCCGTTCGTCACATACGTGTAATACAGCCAGCTGCCATCGGGCGAATACTGCGGGGTCTCGACGTAGTCGTCACCACCCGGGGCCGCGACGCTCACATCGCCCAGGGTATCGGTGACGAAGAGGGAACCGCCGCTATAATCGACGTACGCGATCTGACCACCGGAAGGCGACCAAAACAGATCGGACGCGCTGGTGACCGACGTAATGCTCCGCAGGTGGGTACCGTCGAGCGAGAACATCAGGATGTGCGAGTAGTCCGATGCGACGAGCGTGCCGTGAGGCACCACGGATATGAACGCCGTGTCGGTGAATCCCGCGGCACTGGCGGTCACCGATGAGCGCCCGATGGTCTGCCCCGTGAATGGACTCTTCGGACTGAACGAGACGGTGTCGTTTCGAGGATTGCCCTCGCGGTCGCGTGTCGTGCTGCGGTAGGTGACGGTGCCACCGACGTAGACCGCGGTATCGTGCGGCAACAGCGTCAGGCTGGCGGCGGCTCCAGGCAGCTTCGTGAAGGTCGCCGTGTCTTGGCTCGTGAATCCGGCGAGCGCGATCACGATTTTCGCGGTGCCGGCATTCGGCCCCAGAATGACTTGCACCGCGGCCTCGCGCTGCGCATCCGCCAATACGGCAACCGACCCTGACGGCGCGTTCGCCGTGAGTGGCGTGACCAGCGCGCTGGATTGCAGTCCCTGCGGACCTGAGTCGGTGAGCGCCGTGAACATGACGGTCAGCGGCGCAGTGTCGCCAGGCGTTGGCCTCACACGAACAACGAGTGCGCCAACCAGTGTCGCTCCGATCGTGTCTTTCTGGGCGTCGCCGGCGGCGATAACCAATGGGCCAGCATGAGCGCCGGGACTCGTCGCACTAGAGCATCCGAATACGAGTGGTCCCCACGCACAGACGATATATCGAGCTCGACCATTCACACAAGCAATATGCTATCCGGGTCGACGCGCGCCTAGAGCCTTGAGAACAGCTCCGCGCCGGCGCTCGCTGACGGCGAGTCGCGTGCTGTCGGTCAGCACGACACAGTACCGCCCGTCCGACCGACGGCGTAACTCACTGATTGAGGCGATGTTCACCAGCGCCGAGCGGTGGATCCGAACGAACGCGTTCGGATCCAGATCCTGCTCCAACGCCGTGAGGGTCTCACGTAACAGATGCGACGTTTGGCCGACATGCACGCGCGCGTAATAATCCTCAGCCGCGATCCACGTAACTGAGGCGATGGGCACCGTCAATGACCGTCGGCCAGATGAGACCAAGAGCCGCGTGCGGTACGCGGGGGTTAGCAGGCGACGTGCCCGCTCGAATGCCTGATAGAAGCGTTCGTCCGTGAAGGGTTTGACAAGGAAGTCGAGTGCTTCCGCGTCGAATGCCTTCACGGCGAATGCATCGTACGCTGTCACCAAGATTACGACGGGTGGATGATCCAAGGCATTCAACACTCCAAATCCGTCGAGATCCGGCATCTGTACGTCGAGGAACACGATGTGTGGGGCAAGCTCGTGGATCGCCTCGACGGCGTGCCGGCCGTTGCCGCATTCGCCGACCACGCTTACGTCATCAAATCGACCGAGCAGCCCACGGATGACGTCGCGCGCCAAGGGCTCATCATCGACGATGAGAACGCGCGTATCACGCATCACGATACGGGAGCCGCGCCAACGCCATCGCGCCGCCGCCGTCGACCCGGGAAAGCGTCACGTCGGCCTCTGAACCATAGATGTGACGCAGTCTAGCGCGCGCCGTGGATAACCCGAGCCCACCGTTCGTCGCACCGTTCACGGGACCCGGGCCATCATCCGTCACGGCGATCTCGAGCCAATCCCCTCGTTTGCTGGCGGCGATCACGACCTGCCCCGCGCTGCTGGATTTGCCAATGCCGTGACGAATCGCGTTCTCGGCGAGCGGCTGCAACAGCAGGCGTGGAACCTTGGCCTGCTTGGTCTCATCAGCGATGTCCCAGCGCACGCGGAGCCGATCGCGAAACCGCACCTGCTCGATCGCGAGATAGCGCTCCACGAAGGCGATCTCTTCGCCGAGCGAGATTTCGTCAGGCACATCACGGCGCAGCTGCGCGCGGAGCAGCTCGCTCAACTCCGTGATCACATTGATCGCGCCATCACGGTCCGACGCGCGCACCAGAGCACCCACCGAATGCAACGCATTAAAAAGAAAGTGCGGCTGCAAATTCGCGCGCAGCGCCACCAGCTCGGCGCGCGCGAGCTGCGTCTGCAATCGTGTGATATTGTCGATGGCGACGATGACCCCGTAGATCGCGGCCGCGAAAGGCAGATAGAACACGATCGTCTGCCACAAGGTGGCCTGGTGCCGCGTGAAGACGGCGCTCGTCGACGTATAGACGAGCCCACGCAAGATGCTGATGGCCACGATCGCCGCCGCGTGCGTCGCAATGGTACGGACCGTTCGCCGCTGCGCGATGGGAAATTGGTGCGCCAGTCGCATCACCACCGGCGTCACCGGCACCCACAGATACCACTCGGCCAACGGCGGTATCATCTGGCCGAGCGGCAACAGATGCCCGCCGTTGAGCAACCCCGTCACCTGGTCGTTGAACGCCGTGTACCACGCGGGAAGCGACCAGATGGCGATCAGGGTCCGTGTTCGCACCTCTTGAGCGTACGACGCGTATCGGATGGGAGCAAGGCGCTGGCTGCATCGATCCCGCGTTCACTGCATCGCGCATCTCCACCGGCCGACCGTCGCAGTACGCTCCGAGCATGATGATCCTCCTCCCTGTTGCCGTCGCGGCGTCCGCATGGCTGGCCCGCGCCGATAGCGCCATGGGCGCGTACGCCGCCCACGGGATGCTCCTTCGCCTCGTCGAATCGAGCGCGACCTATCTGCGTGATGAATCGGATCGGCCGTATGCGCCCTACATCATGTATCCGTCGACGGATACGCTGTGGATCGATCCCCTGTCCGGTGTCGAGCGCACCGAATCGACTATTCGCACCGCGCGCGCCACGTTCACGAACGGTTCCGTCGCGTCGACCCGAGCGCATGCGGCGGCCTGGATTAATCGCGCGTGCGATCCGTGGGTGGTCGTGGCTGAATGGCGGAGCGACACGGCGGCCGTCCGCGTCGGCGGCCGACAACTCTATCGCGACTACCCTCGTGTCGCGCTCACCCGCGCGGGGCGGTTCAGCATCGATACGTTGTTGCTCGACGAACGTACCGCCATTCCCGTCGCCCTCAAGCGTGGCGAGGCCCACTACTTTCTCGGACCCACTCACGTGGTGTACGACTACGAGACGTGGATGGACGTGGGACGTCGCGCGCTGTACCCGGCCTCCATCACGCGGCTCGTCGATGGACAGCTCGACATGTCACGCTATTACGATCCATACGGTGGCGGCGGCGTGCTGGTGCCGACTGAGAGCGGACCCAATATGGCGGTCCCCGATACGACGGTGACATTGACCGTCGATCCCCAGCATCGGTTCGCGGCTGACCCGCTCGACACCGTGTCCGTTGGCGCGGGCACGTACTTGCTGGCCAACAAAGCGTTCACCTCCGTCGTGTCGTTGCGGCGCGACACGATTTTTGTCTTTGATTCGCCAGGTGGACAGGACCACGCGAAGCTCCAACATGAATGGACCACGCGTCTCTTCCCGGGGCACCACGCGATCGTGTTGGTGACGATGAACGCCGTGTGGCCGCACATTGCGGGGATGCCGTACTGGGTCGCGCAGGGAGCGACCATTGTGACAGCACAACCGAACGTGGGATATCTGCGCTCGGTCCTCGCGCAACGATGGAGCGAACACCCGACGATTCGCGCGGTGACGGATTCGGCGCTGCTGGCGAACGGACAGGTGAGACTGTACCCGATGGATGGGATCGAAGGTGAAACGGTGCTCCTCGCCTACATCGCACCGGCGCGCTTCGTATGGGCGACCGATCACATCCAGGACACCGCCAGCGACAACCTCTATGTGCGCGAAGTCCGTCAGACCGTCGCGCATCATGCGCTCTCACCGATCGCGACGTCGGGACCGCACTTTCGCGTGATCCCGTGGAAGACTGACGATAACGCTGAAGGTCCGGCCGAGACGGTCGACGATTTCATGGCGTCGATCTCAGGACCCGCCGGGCAGAAACGTGACCGAGCGCACATTCACAGCCTGCTACACCCGCAAGCCCGCTACTGGTACGTGCTCAAAGACTCCGTCGGGACCACCGATCCGCACAAAGCCCTCGACGAAGCCATCGACGGCTGGGAGCAACACGGATTCTTCGAGCGCTGCGCATCGCACGAGACGCGGACATGGGGCCGCTGGGCGCAAGTCGAGTGCACCTATGAAATCCGACGGAGTCCGGATGCACCCGCGGCGGTACGCGGAACCGACAGCGCTCAGCTCGCGCTCATCGGCGATCATTGGAAAATTCTAAGCTTGTACTGGGAATCCGAATCGGAAACGGAGCACATCCCGCCGACGCTACATTGAAAGAGATACAAAAACAGTCTCCTCGTATCCTGGCGGCTCGCGACCCGTCATTGTACTTATAAGGCGGAGCGAGCGACATGTATCCACGATTGGTCGTCTCGACGACCGATGAGTCTTTTGCTGCCCTCTGGCCTGCCCTCGCGGAAGCCTGCGGCATCTCCTTGGTTTTCAATGCCGCCGCGACACATGGCACGGACATCGTGCTCACGGCGACGTCTCAGGGCGTCGCCTCGGCCGGCCGGCACTTCTCACTACCGAACGATCAAGATCGGCTCGCGGCGTGGATTCGCAACCAAATTGACGAAATCCGCAAGCGCGAAGCGCACGCGAGCTTCACGGCCGGGGAGCGCACGAAATACCGGTTCGAGGGGATCGTTGGCATACCCGGCGTATTAGCCTCGGCTGAGCAGGTCATGCCGCATCCCAACGCGCGCGTGACTCTGACGGGCGAAACGGGCACCGGCAAGACGCTGCTCGCACGCGCCATTCACTACGAGGGCCCCCGGCACGCCGCACCGTTCGTTGAAGTCGACTGCACGCGAACCTCGGCCCTGGCGCTCTTCGGCGATGAGCGCCAGCCCGGCATCCTCGATCTCGCGGCGGGCGGCACGCTGGTCTTGAATGCTGTCACCCATCTGAGCGACGAGCTCCTCGGCGCGATTGCTGATGGCCAGTTCGACGTGCGCATGATCGCGACGTCGAGCGTCGATCTGCCGCCTGACCTCTGCCGGCGCCTCGGCGCCGAGCCGATCACCCTCCCGCCCCTCAGAGCGCGGCGGAACGAGATCGCGCCCCTGGCGGTGTTCTTCGTCCGACGGTTTGGAGAGGAGAACACCGAGAGTGTCGCGCTCGATTACGCCGAGCTCGAGTCGAGGGACTGGCCTGGCAATGTGCGTGAGCTCAAGACGGTCGTCGAACGCGCGCTGGTTCTTTCAACACCACCTCCGAGGATGCTATGTCTGTAACTCGTACGACCCTC
>DASRDS010000141.1:0-4840 GCA_035652495.1 Gemmatimonadaceae bacterium | reverse complement strand
TGCCGGCGCCGTTCGGGCCGAGGAACCCGAAGAGCTCACCGCGCGGCACGACGAGGTCGACGTGATCGACGGCGGTGAAGGTACCGTATTTCTTCGTGAGGGCGGCGAGTTCGATCATTTGAAGCGGCGTCCTGGCCAGTTACGGTAAGCGAGTTCGTAGCACATCCGGCGAAAGCGAACCGCGCCGGCGCCGGCGAGCTCCACATCGGCGTCGACGATGCGCCCCTGTCCGTCGACCCACGCGGACAGCTTCGACGTCGCGACGAGCATCGGGATCTGGGGAACGAGTTCCCATGCGCGCACCGTGTCGACCGTCGCGGTGCGCCAGCGTTGCGCGGGATTGTCGAAGACCGCGCTGTCCGCGATCGAGAACAGCGATTCGGCGGCGATCCGGAACGTCACGGGCGCCACGCGCCCACCGGCGACGTCCACCACTTTAAACGTTCTCGTACTGCCCACGCGGGGGGTGGTTTCTCCGCCCATTCCCACGATCATCGGGATCGCGTCGGGGGCGAGCATGTCGCGCTCGGCCCGAGTCGTCCGGGTCGAGACCGTGGGAAATAGCGTGCGAAAGGTCAGCGTCGAGTCGGCAACTTCGGCCGCGGTGTGGGTCCAGCCAGCGCTCGTGTCGCTCGCCGCGTCCAGCGATTGCAGCACGAAGCGGCGTGACGTCTTGGCCCTGCTGTGCACCGCCATGCGGCGCGTCGAGTCGTGCTGCGCCTCGATGATCAGATAATCATCGAACTGGAGACCGGTCGGCGTCGTGTCGCTGCTCGTCGAGGCGAAGCCGATCTGGCGGCCGTCTCGCTCGACGAGATAGTAGGCGGGGCCCGGATTGAAATGGGTCGCCGCTTGCGTCATCTCGCCGTCGAGTCCCAACGGCTTCTGCTGGCGGTGGGCCAGGGTGACCATGCCGCCCGCCCAAAGCAGGACAGCGGCGCCGGCGGCCGCGCGTCGAGTCGTGTGCACCATACCTACACGACACGACGACTAAGGGGCGTCCGGCTTAACGCTTCTGGGCGTCCCGAGCTTTTTGGTACGCCGCGGCGGCTTCCTGGGGCCTTCTCATGCGGTCGAGGACGATCCCGACGCCCTTGAGGGCTCGCCAGTTTTCCGTCAGCAGCTGCGCGGCCGTCTCGAAAGCCGACAAAGCCGCCGGAAGCTGATCGGTGTGGTTGTAGGCGTCGCCGAGGTAGTAAAACGCCAGCCCTTCGTTCGGCGCGAGCTCGGTCGCGCGCCGCAACGGCTCGATGGCGTCCTTCCACCGGGCCTTGCGGCAGAGCAGCATGCCACGCTCGGTGAATGATTCGGCGTCGACCGCCGCTTGGGCGGCGGCGACAGGTGTTTCCGGGGCGGCGGGGGCGGCGGTGGGGGATTCTGAGTCGGTCATGTCTCGCGTCCGATCCAGCCGAGATATTGCTCCATCCCGGCGCTTACAGGAAGTGCCAACAGCTCGGGTACTTTATACGGGTGAAGCTCGGCGAATGCCGCTTCCAACGCCGGCACTCGCTCGCTTCGTGTCTTGAGCAGCACGACCACTTCGAGCTCATCCGCGACGCGATCTTCCCAGCGATAGAGCGACCGTGCGCCGGGCAGGATCGTTCCGCACGCGATCAAACGACGATCGAGCAGCACTCGCACCAAGACACAAGCCTCGTCTTCGGTTGCAACCGTGGTGAGAACGACGACAGCGTCAGTAGCCACAGGGATGACGACCCTCGCTTGCATCGCGCCACGGATTGGCGCGAGTTTACAAATCTATGTCTGAAGAATCGCTGGTCATCCGTGGCGCGCGCGAGCACAACCTCCGCAACATCGATGTGACGATTCCGCGCGACCGGCTGACCGTGATCACCGGGCTCTCCGGATCCGGAAAATCGTCCCTGGCGTTCGACACGATCTACGCCGAGGGGCAGCGCCGGTACGTCGAGTCCCTCTCCGCCTACGCCCGTCAGTTCCTCGGGCTCATGGAAAAGCCGGACGTCGACTCGATCGACGGATTGTCGCCGGCGATCGCCATCGAGCAAAAGACCGCCGGTCACAATCCCCGGTCGACCGTCGGCACCGTCACCGAAATCTACGACTACCTGCGTCTCTTGTACGCCCGTGTCGGCACGCCGCATTGCTCGAACTGCGGCCGGCCGGTCGAGCGGCAAAGCGCGGGGCAGATCGCGGATATCGTGCTGGGCTGGCCCGCGCGGACCCGCATCGAGGTGCTCGCGCCGCTCGTCCGCGGTCGCAAGGGCGAGTTTCGCGAGCTGTTCGACTCGGCGCGGAAGCAGGGCTTCGTCCGCGCCTATGTCGACGGCGAGCTGATTGAGCTGGCGGCTCCGCCCAAGCTCAATCGCCGCCAGAACCATAGCGTCTCGGTCATCGTCGACCGCCTGATCGTCGAGCCGAAGGATCGCGGGCGTCTCGTCGATTCACTGGAAACCGCGCTGCGCCTCGCGGACGGTCTGGTCGAGGTATCGCGCGCCGATAGCGGCGAGACGCAGATCTTCTCCGAGAAGTACGGCTGCCCGGTCTGCGGCATTGCGCTCCCGGAGCTCGAGCCCCGCCAGTTTTCGTTCAATTCCCCGTTCGGTGCCTGTCCCGCGTGCAGCGGGCTCGGTACCCGTCGCGAGGTCAGCGAAGCGCTGATCCTGGGCGATGGTAGCATCTCCCTCCTCGAAGGCGTGATTCTGCCGTGGGGGGAGCCGGACGGGTACCTGCGAAAGGTGATTCTTCCGGGGCTCGCGAAGCGGTTCAAGTTCGATCTGAACACGCCATGGGGCAAACTGCCGGACTCGGTCAAGCACGCGTTGCTCTACGGTACGTCAGGCACGGACGCAGCCAAGTGGGAAGGTATCATCGCGAATATTCAGCGCCGGCACGATGAGACCGAGTCCGACACGGTCCGGATGGAGCTGGCGCAGTATATGGTCGCGGTGCCCTGCTCGGCCTGCGGTGGCCGGCGGCTCAAACCCGAATCGCTCGCGGTCACGATCGGCGAGAAGAATGTCGGTGAGGTGACGGAGTTCTCGGTCGCCGATGCCGATCGGTTCTTCGACGCGCTCGCGCTGCGCCAGACGGAGATCGCGGGGCCGATCCTGAAAGAGATCCGCGAGCGGCTGCGCTTTCTGGTCGATGTCGGGCTCGACTATCTCACGTTGAACCGCTCGGCCGAGTCGTTGTCTGGCGGAGAGGCGCAGCGCATTCGATTGGCCACCCAGATCGGATCGCGCTTGGTTGGGGTGCTCTACATCCTCGACGAGCCATCGATCGGTCTGCATCAGCGCGACAACGCGCGATTGCTGGCGACGCTGGCGCGACTCCGCGATCTGGGGAATTCGGTCATCGTCGTCGAGCACGACGAAGAGACGATGCGAGCGGCCGACTATCTGCTCGACTTGGGTCCAGGCGCCGGCAAGCATGGCGGATTGATCGTCGCCGAGGGCTCGATCGCCGACGTCATGAACAACCCGGACTCGCTCACGGGTAAGTATCTCTCGGGCGTCGTGCAGATTCCCGTGCCGGAGGTGCGCCGGGAGCTCGACCCGAAGCGCGTGCTGCGGATCGCCGGCGCCCGCGAGCACAACCTGCGCGACATCACGGTCGACATTCCGCTTGGCTGCTTCGTCGCCGTGACCGGCGTGTCGGGTTCGGGCAAGTCGACGTTGGTCGAGGACATTCTGCATCGCACGCTCGCTCGCCATTTCTATCGCGCACGCGTGATCCCGGGCGAGCATGACCGCATCACGGGGCTCGAGCATCTCGACAAGGTCATCGACATCGACCAGAGCCCGATCGGTCGGACGCCACGGTCGAATCCCGCGACGTACACGGGACTCTTTACGCCGATTCGCGAGCTGTTCGCCGAGATGCCGGAGGCGAAGATTCGCGGGTACGGGCCCGGGCGCTTCTCCTTCAACGTGAAGGGTGGGCGTTGCGAGGCATGTCAGGGCGACGGTCTCGTCAAAATAGAAATGCACTTCCTCCCCGATGTCTTTGTCCCATGCGAGGTGTGCAAAGGCAAGCGCTTTAATCGCGAGACGCTCGAAGTGCGGTTCCGCGGCGCGAGCATCGCTGATGTCTTGGACATGACCGTCGAGGACGGCTGCGAGTTCTTCTCGAACCAACCACGCATCGCGCAAAAGCTCGAAACATTGCGTGACGTCGGTCTCGGCTATCTCCACCTTGGCCAGAGCGCGACAACGCTCTCTGGTGGTGAAGCTCAGCGAGTCAAGCTCGCGACTGAGCTTTCGAAGCGCGATACTGGACGCACGTTCTACATCCTCGATGAGCCGACGACGGGACTGCACTTCGAAGACGTCCGTCTACTGTTGGATGTCCTCCATCGCCTGGTGGATCGCGGCAACACCGTACTCGTGATCGAGCACAACCTCGACGTCATCAAGACGGCGGATTGGATCGTCGACCTGGGCCCGGAGGGCGGATCGCGCGGGGGGATGATTATCGCGACGGGGACACCGGAGGATGTCGCGGCCACGCCGGCCTCGTACACGGGTCAATATTTGCGGCCATTGCTAGGCCGAGTCCCAGTCACCGCAGCATTGCAACGCCGAGCAGGATAGCGCCGACCCCGGCCCACTGACGCCGAGTGAGTCGCTCGGAAAGAACGACCCGCGCCAGTAACACGGTGACCCCGCTGGCCAGCGATGACAGCACGGTGACGATCGCGATGTGTCCCGTGCTGAGACCACTCGAGTATGCGATGTAGCCGAGGACACCGCACGCCGCGTGGACGAGCAGCAGCGCGCGGAGCGCCGGTTTCGGCAGCGCGAGATTGTGGCCGCGTTTGAGCGCGATGGTGCCCGCGGCGAGGGCGCCGGATCCGTAG
>DASRDS010000140.1:0-28255 GCA_035652495.1 Gemmatimonadaceae bacterium | reverse complement strand
CGATGGTCAGGGCTTCATGGTCCCCAAGGCCTCGAAGGTCACGAACGCCAAGGGCCTCGACGGCGCGACCGTCTGTGTCCAACAAGGCACCACCACCGAATTGAACCTCGCGGATTTCGCGCGCAAAAATAAAGTCACGTTCCGCCCGGTCGTGATCGAGGACATGCGCGCCGCCGTCGCCGCGCTCGCGGCGGGGCGATGCGATGCGCTGACGCAGGACTTTGCCGGGTTGGCCACGACCCGGTCCATGCTCCAGCATCCCAACGATTACGTCGTGCTGCCGGATTTCATCTCGAAGGAACCGATCGCGCCCGTGGTTCGCGCGGGCGACGATCAGTGGCTCGAGATCGTGAACTGGGTGTTTCGTGCGCCGGTCGAGGCCGAGGAGCTGGGAATCAACCAGGCGAACGTCGAGCAGTTTCAGACGACGACCACGGATCCTGAGATTCGTCGGTTTCTCGGGCTGGATCCCGGCGCGATCACTGGCGACGGACTCGATCCGCAGTGGACGGCTCACGTCATCGCCCGCGTCGGGAACTATGCCGACATCTTTGATCGCGATCTTGGCCCTAAGACGCCACTCGGCATGGATCGGGGCGTGAATAAACTCTGGAACGCTGGAGGGCTTCTCTACTCGCCGCCCTTTCGATGAGACGGTGGGTTTGGATCATCGTTGGTATCGCGTTGGTGGTATGGGGATTGAGAAATGCCGCCGCCAACCTTGAAGCCCGCGGACTGACCATCGGGTTCGAGTTTCTGACGCAGCCGGCGAATTTCGCGATTGGGGACACCGGGTGGCTGAAATTCGCGCCCGATGACACCATGGGTCGGGCCATCATCGTTGGCCTGCTCAATACCGCCCGCGTGGCGGCGCTAGGCTGCCTGTTCGCATTGATCGTCGGCTTCGTCGTGGGTATCTCGCGACTGTCCGCGAATCCCACCCTCACGGGCCTCACACGAGCGTACGTCGAGATACTACGCAGCACGCCATTGTTGCTCCTGCTCCTCTTTCTATCAGCACTGCTCCATGGCCTGCCGACCGCCGATCACGCGCTTTCGCCGCTGCCAGGTGTGTTTCTCTCCGATCGCGGACTCTACCTCCCGAGCCTGACCGAGCTACCGCGACACACCCGGTTCGGCTTTGTCGGCGGCACGGAGCTCTCGCCGGAGCTCGCCGCACTGCTCATGGCGCTGGTGCTGCACCAATCGGCGCACATCTCCGAAGTGGTCCGCGGCGCCATACTCGCCGTCCCCAAGGGCCAAACCGAAGCCGCACACGCACTCGGCCTGTCGCGGCTCCAAACGCTGCGATTCGTCATCGTGCCACAGGCGCTCCGGGCCATGGTGCCGCTGTTGGCTCAGAATTGCGTGAGTCTGATCAAGAATTCGAGCTTGGCCGTCGCGATAGGATTCCCGGATGTCGTGAGCGTGCTCAACACGATCGGGAATCAAACGGGGCATAACGTCGAGACCATGTTGATCATGGTCGTCGTGTATTTGAGCGCCAGCTTGACGGTCGCCTACGCCATGGGTCGATATAATGCGCGCATTACGGCGTAGCTTCTCGACGCCGGCCAACGCCGCGCTGACGGCGATGACCTTAGGCCTCATCGTCGCGCTCGGCGTTCCATTCGTACGATGGGCGCTGATCAACGCCACATGGACCGGGACCGCGGTCGAGTGCCGAGCGAGAGGTGGCGCGTGCTGGGCGTTCATTGGACACAAGCTCGGTTTCATCGTGTTTGGCCTGTACCCCGCAGCCATCCGCTGGCGAGCCGGAGCCGCGACGATCGTGCTCCTGGCACTGGTGGTCGCGACACTGACGCCGCGACTCTGGCGGCAGACGCTGTTGCTCGTGTGGGCGGTGGGCCTAGGCGTCGCGTACTGGTTCATGTCAGCAGTGTCGACCCAAGAATGGGGCGGACTGCCGATCACGATCATGCTGACCGCGATCGGACTCGCGGCCGGATTCCCGATCGCGATTCTGCTCGCACTCGGCCGAAGGTCGCGACGGCCCGTGGCACACGGCGTCGCGACGGCGGTCGTGGAAGTCGTGCGCGGGATTCCACTCGTGGCCGTCCTGTACCTCGCGGTCCTGATCTTCCCGCTCGCGCTGCCGACGGGTATTCAGCTCGACAAACTGGCCCTCGCGCAAACCGCCGTCGTGCTCTTCGCGGCGGCCTATCTCAGCGAGGCCGTGCGCTCGGGCCTCCAAATCGTGCCGAAGCGGCGACTCGAGGCCGCACTCGCGCTGGGTCTCAGCTGGGGCCAAGCGATGCGGCTCGTGATCCTGCCGGAGGCCCTCCGCGTGGTCGTCCCGTCGTTCGTCTCGATCGCCGCCGGCTTCTTTCAGGACACGAGCCTGATCGTGATCATCGGCCTCTTCGACCTGCTGAACACCGCGCGTCTCGCGGCCCAGGATCCCGAATGGCTGGGATTCTCGACTGAGGCGTATCTCTTCGTCGGCCTCCTCTACGTCATCGGCAGCGGCGCGATCGTGCGCTACGGCCGCTGGCTCGAGCGGCGGCTCTCAGTCGCTTCGTAGCGCGATCACCGGGTCGATCCGCGCCGCGCGGCGGGCCGGCAGCCAGGTACCAACGAACGCGACGGTGAGCAAGAGGACGGTCGTGACGCCGATCGTCGCGGGGTCGTGAGCGGAGACGCCGTAGATCATGCCGCTCAAAACGCGCGTCAGACCGAACGCCGCGACCAGTCCGGCGCCGAGACCCGCGATCACGGGGAGCATGCCGTAGCGCATGACATGCGCCACGACCGTATGCGGCGCCGCGCCGAGCGCCAGGCGAACGCCGATGTCCCGCGTACGGCTGGCGACCAAGTACGCCGCCATGCTGTAGACGCCGATGATCGTGATCCCGAGCGCGAGCGCCGCAAACACGCCCAGGAGCATGGTGCTGAAGCGCGTCTCGGCGACCGATCCGGCAATGATCTCATGGATGCTGGCGAACGTCGGCACGGGCATCCGCGGATCGACCTCGCGCACGGCCTCCGCGATGATAGACTCGCCCTGCGCCCCTCCGGCCGCACGAACGACAAAGCCCGGCACACTGACCAGACCCCGCGGGACCTGGGCTTGGGGCACGAATACCGTGTGCGGAGCGTCGTGCGACAGACCCAAGAGCCGTGAGTCGGCGACGACGCCAATGATCTGACGCGGCGGCTCATCCAGCACCGAACCCATGGACTTCCCTTGGTACTGGCCGACGGCGATGTAATGGCCGATCGGATTCTGGCCAGGCCAGTATCGTTCGGCCAGCGAACGGTTGATGATGACCGCTCCGGGTGATCCGAGACCATCGATGTCGCTGATATCGCGACCCTGTATCACCGCGATGCCCATGGTCCGAAAAAATCCCGGGCTCACCGCGCGCCACTCTGGCGACCCTTCGGTCATGGCCGGATTCCCATCGATAGTGATCGGCAAATTGCTGGTGCCTTCGAGCGGCAGCGTCGACACGCTCGCGGCATCACGCACCCCTGGCGTGGTGCGCAGCCGATCTAAGACACGCCTGTCGAACGCCAAGACCGCGGATGCCGACTCGTAACCGGCTGGCACGTGCGACAGGCGCGCGGTGAACACGCCGGTTCGAGCGAATCCCGGATCCGACCCGAGCAACCGGGTCATGGTGGTGATCATGAGCCCCGCGCCGGCGAGCAGCACGATCGCCATCGCGGACTCGAGCGCGGTCAAGAGCCGTGGTCCGACCCGTCGGCCGAGGATCCCGAGTGTCCGGCCCGCGCTTAAGCCCCGTGACCAGTCGAATCGCAGCATCGGCGTCGCCTGCACGACACCGAGTACCGTCCCCGCGAGTAACGCGAGTCCGCCGCAGAACGCGATGACCCAGGGGTCGACACGGGTCGCATCGCTTACGGGCAACCGTGCGGGCGCCAATCCCAACAGCGCCCGCAGCCCAAACGCGCTTATCCCGATGCTGAGCGCCGCGGCGACCGTGCCGATCATGAGCCCTTCCAGGACATGAAGGTGCAGCAGGCGGCCACGCGTCGCGCCGAGCGCCGCGCGGACCGCGATCTCCGGCCGGCGCGTGAGCGCACGGCTCAGCGCCAGATTCGCGGCGTTCGCCCACGTCAACATGAAGACGAAGCCGGTGGCCGCTAACAGCACCCACAACCTGTTCGCGAGATCGCCAACGAACACCTCCTGGAAGTCCGTGACTCGAATACCTCGGTCATCGGGCCCCGCGAGGTTCGGGTAGGCGCTCCGGAAGGGCTCGAGCAGCGCGCCGACATCCGCCCGCGCTTGCGGGCGGGATATTCCCGGGAGCAGGCGCGCCATCACGATATAGTTGTTTCCGTTGTCAGCCAGTTCGACGTCCCCGATCGCCATCGGCTCGAAGAGCTCAGGTTGTATCGAGCCTCCGAGGCGGAATGATGGCGGCATGACTCCGATGATCGTATACGCTCGGCCGTCGATGGATACGGGATGCTGGAGGACGTTGGCGTCGCCACCAAAGCGACTCACCCACAGCGCATGGGAGAGGATGGCGACCGGCGCGCCGTTCACGCGCGTCTCTTCGGGCGCGAAGGCGCGGCCGAGCACGGGCGTCGCGCGCACCACGCGGAAGAAATCGGACGACACACGGAGGCCAGTGACATCGGATTGAGACGCGGCATCGCCAAGACTGGCGACGAACGGCTGATAGGTGGTGACGCCGTCGAACACGTGCGCGTGATCGTGCCAGAACAGAAACTTGCGCGCCGATAGTGCATCGGCCCTGCTGCCATTCTTCCAGCTCCAGCCCAGATAGACGATCTGGCTCGGGTCCGGATAGGGCACCGGGTGCAGGACCACCCGATTGACGATGGTGAAGATCGCGGTGGCCGCGCCGAGGCCCAAGGCGAGCGTGCCTACGACGAGCGCGGTGAAGCGCGGTTCGCGCCTAAGGCTCGTGAACGCGGCCCGCAGGTCGAATCGGAGGGTGTCCACTTGGTCCCCCTAATGATGCTTATCGCGAGTGGCTGGCCGGGAAGTGGTTCGTCACGTGGCCGTCCGCATCGAGAAAGTCGATCGATGCGGCTCCCGTCGAATCTACCCGGAGCTCGAGCCGTGCGCGCCCTTGCGGGTCGGCCAGGGTTACGTAGGACGATTTGTCATGCCCCTTCCCAGCGGCCACGCGGGAGAACCCGCCTTGGCCGCCCTTGCGCGCGCTCTCGCGGAGCGCCGCCATGCGCTTGGTCTTTTCCGGCCCGTCCGGCATCGCCTGAATCACCATGGCGCTGTCGGCAAAGCCTTGGATCGACGTTTCGGGCTGATCGACGATTTCCAAGCCGGCCGAATGGACGTGATCGCGTCCTGAATACCCGAGCCTGACGGCTTCGTCCTGGTTGGTTTGATCGAAGGTCAGTCCCTCGGACTGCCCCTTGCTGGTACCCGAGAACGTCAATCCGCCGTTCTCGTTGCCTTCTTCGTTGAAGAAGATGATGCCGGCGCGCGCTTTCGACCCGCTCCGCAGCGGATACGACTTGCCGCCGATCACCGGATCCGGCATGCGCGCACCGTTCGACAACGTCATACGCAGCGTGCCGTCCTTCTCGACGACATTGATGCGCTCGACGTCGATCTCCTCGAAGTGCGGCCGCTGTCGCGCGAACGACAGCAGCAGCACCGTGACGACACCGAGAAGGAACCCTTCGGCAGGTCTCAATGGACGGTGAAGTCGATCGTGGTCGAGACCTCACCCACGCCAGCCATGGCGAAAATCGTCCCTGACCCTGTTGTCGATGCCGTCCAGGGCACCTGGAAGTTATAGAAGCCGCCCGCCGCGATCGTATGGAGCGTATTCGATTGGGTGCAGGTGACGCTGCCCGTGCACTTATAGAAGACCGAGACCGTGATCGGCCCGCTCGTGATATTGTGAATGTCGAACGGATAGTTACCGGTCGAGTGGAGGGTCACGGAATCCGTGATGGGATTGTTCGGATCGCACGGATCGATCTGCATGCGCGACGATTGGCAGATGCCCGAGCCGGTCAGCGGCCTGACCTGCGCGTCTCGAGCGAAACGCTCCGCTTGCAACCGCGAGGCCGATGGCGCCGTGGCGCTATCCGCGCACCCCAACACGGCGGCGCCGGCCAGTACCAACAGCGCTCTCATTGTAGGTTCGGGTTCGCGTCGATTTCTTCCGGGGGAATCGGCGCGCAGAAATTGCTGCCGAAGGTTCCACCCGTCGCGCCGAAAAACGGTGCGCCGACGGGATCGGTCAAAATCGCGGCGAGCGACACGGTCGGATTGCGTCGGATGTCACCGAGCTTCTTCCCCTCCATCCAGAACTCACGTGCACGCTGGTTGAGCAGCTCCGTCAGCACGGATTGCGGGTCTGTGGGGCCGCTGTACGGCGGCTGGTTCCCCGCGGTGCGCTCGCTGGCGATCAGCGTCAGCGCCGGGCCGGTCGCGCCGCTGGCGTGGAGCTGCGCCTCGGCCGCGATGAACTGTGCTTCGAGGCCCGATGCCAGGCGAATCGGATCGCCGTAGCTCGTGTACTTCGTCTGCACGATACACGGCGTGCCCGACGTCGTATTGCACCCCGAGGTGCTGTCGACGCCGACGCGGGGATCGCTCAGGTCCCGGTACAGCTGCGGGACCACCAGCTGTCCCAGATTTTGCGTGACGACCATGATGTTGCCAAGCGTGGCCGACAACGCCGGCGTCGGACTGTTGATCTCGTAGGCGACGAACCCGGGATCCACCTGGCCGGCGGCCGTCACCGCGCTGGCGTTCTGGCCGAGCTGGAGATAGGCGCGCGCCAGTCCGACCTGAGACTCCTGAATCATGGCCGGGTTGCTGGCGGCCGTCGCGACGGTGATGGCCTTCTGGAAGTGCGTGACGGCGGAGTCGAGCAGTTGGGTATCCGTGAGCTTCGGCCCTTTTTGCACGTCGCTCGCGCACATGATCTCGGCCATCAGCTCGAACGCGTAGCCCAGGTTCATCGACACCCGGGCGTAATTCGAGTCGCTCGCCGCGCCCGATCCCCCGGCCAGGGCCCGGACGGCATTGGAGTTGTTAGCGACCGCGAGACTGATGATGCCGAAGATGTCGGCATTGATGTCGTCGGCGCCGGTGAAGTTGCGACTATTGATGTGCAGCGTTTGCGGGTGGATGGCGCCCGTCCAGATCTCGTCGGCGATGGTGCCGCCCCACAAAGCCACCGCCTGGAAGCCTTGAAAGAGATTCGTCTGGGCCGACATCGAGAGCGTGAACCCGTCGGTGTTCGGGTTGAACTTCGACGCGTCGATGACGTTCGGGTTCGCGACGTTGAGATCGCATCCCGTCAGGCCGGCACCGATCAGCGAGGCGAGCGAGATCGCCACAAGAGTGCGCATGGCTCAGGTCCCTCAGAACGTCAGGTTGAGGCGGGCGAACAGCCGCCGTGGCTGCGGGACGGTGAACTCGTCGAAGTTCAGCTGCTGGTTGAGCGGGTTGATCGCGTTCCCCAGCGGTGCGGCGCGTCCGGTCACCTCAGGGTCCCATCCCTGGAAGTCGCTCGCCTTCCCGAGCCACAGATTGCGCCCGCCGATCGTCAGCGACGCCGACGCGCCATGCAGCATCCGCGCGATGCTCGGCGGCAGTAAGAGCGTCGCCGACAGCTCTTGGAGCCGCGTGAAATCGGTGCGTTGCACGTACGCGTCGGTGACGCCGCCGACCGTCTGACCCGACGCGGTCTTCCACGGCCCGAATCGGCGCAGGGAGTCGGCGTGTGAGTATCCACCGCGGCTCACCGGCAGGTTCGTCTGTCCACTGTAGTTGACGAGGTCCATGATCCACTGCGTGACGTTCAAGGTCTTGCCTCCACGTTGCGTGGTCAGGTTGCCGTAGAGGCGTATGGTCTTGAACAAGGTGAGCGTGGTGTTGACGCTCCCCTGGAAGGTCGGGAACTGCGGCCCATCGTAGACCGGGGCGTTCGTGACGATCGCGGCGTTCGCGGTCGTACCCGTGATCTTGCTCGAGAAGTACGACTCGAGTGGGAAGCCGGTATTGTACCGCTGGGTGATGTCGGACGTGAGCAGCGGCTGCTGGCTGATCGTGAGACCGCCCAGGCTCTCGAGGTTGTTGCGGAGCGTGTTGCCGGTGAACGACGCATCCCAATCGAAGTTTCGCGAGCTAATGGGCGTGGCGCGCACCGTGAATTCGAGCCCGCTGTTGTCGACCGCCCCGGCGTTCACGTACGGCTGCACGGTGTAGGCGAGCGAGGGCGCGATTGGGTTTTGCAGCAGCAGGTTGTTGGTGTGCTTGTTGAAGTACGTCAGCTCGAAGCCGAAGCGATCCTTGAAGAAGCCGCCGTCGACCCCAGCTTCGAATTCGGTCCCACGTTCGGGCTTGAGATTGGGATTGCCCGGACTGGCGAGGTCGAACCCCGGCGCCGTACCGCCCGATGGCGTGACGTACGGCACCGGCGCGTACGTCGTGAGGGATGCGCCGGGGAGCGGTGAGCGCCCCGTCTCCCCGTACGCGGCACGGAGCCGGAAGGTGGAGACCGTCGAGGCGAGCGATTGCCAGAACGGCGCCTGGGACAGCACCAACGAGCCGCTCACCTTGGGGAGGAAGAACGCGCCGTACGACTTGCCGAACGACGAGTTCTGATCGACACGGAAGCCTCCCTGAACGAACAACATCTGCCGGAATCCGAGCTCTTCCTGCGCGAGGAAGCCGAGCTGCTTGGTCTCGGTGAAGCTCTGGACGGAAGACGTCGCCGCGGCGGACGACACCAGATTGGAGCTGCTCGTCGCCAGTCCGATGCCGACGCCCGCGAGATAGTTGTCGACCCGGTCGATGTATTGACTGCCGAACGAGGTGTTCGAGGTGATCGAACCGTTGGCGAAGTTCGTGTGGATGTTGCCAAGGTAGTCGACCGTGTAGACGTTGATCGGTTCTTGGGCATCCTCGATATAGCCGTTCGTCTGATCGCCGTTATACCAGCCTTGATCATTCGGCGGGAAAAACGTCGTCGCGTGGGTCGATGTGAAATCGGCGCCCAACGTCAGCCGGTTGTTGAACCACGGGAGCGGCACGAACTGGACTTGCAACGTCGGCGTGGTCCGGAGACTCCGAATATCGTCGTTGATCGCCTCGAGCCCGGCCAGCGGGTACGTGATGCCGCCCTGCGGCAGGCCGTTGTTGCCCGGTGTCGCCAGGAACCACGTCGTCTCGAATTCGCCATCGGCGAGATACCCGTAATTCGAGTCGTCGCCCATCGGCACCCGGTTGTCGTTCAGGCTCACCGTCGCGGTGGCATCGACGGAGAGCGATGGGATGATCACCCAGTGCATGTTGCCGCGTGCGGTTCGCCGCCGCAGGTAGTTGTTGGGTGTCGTGCCCTGCTCGTTATTCGCGGTCCCCGACAGGAAGTAGCCGAAGTTCTCTGTTCCACCCTGGCCGCTCCAGGCCAGCTCGCCCAGGTTGCCGTCGCGGTAGATGTTGTTCTGCTTGAGTGGGTTGTAGGAGACGACGGAGCCGCTTGCCTTTCCGGTGCAGAGCGGCGCCGACCCTAACGGCCCGGGGCAGGTGCCGTAGATCGTGTATGGCGTGAAGTTCGGCTGGACTTGGTCCCATTCTCCGAGGAAGGTCTGTCGGAACGGGTGGGAACCGAGCTTGCCCTTCTTCGTGATGATTTGAATGACGCCGGCGGAGGCGTCGGCGCCGTACAGCGTCGCGGCCGCGGGACCTTTGACGACCTCGATGCTCTCGATGTCTTCCGGCGAGATATCGTTGAGCGCCGTGACGCCCTGGCCGCCGAGGGCTTCCAGGGTCTGACTCTGCACGCCGATGTCTTGCCGCTGGCCGCTTTCCACGCGGACGCCATCGATGAAGACGATCGGCGCATCGGACAGCGAGATCGACGCCGGGCCGCGGATCGTGATGCGGGGCGCCGTGCCGGTCGTCCCCGAAGCCTCCTGCACGTTGACGCTGGAGACGCGACCGCTCAGCACTTCGGTGAGCGATTGCACCGGCGCCTTCGCGGTTAACGAGTCCGTCGGGATGCTCGCGATGACGGCGCCCTGCGCGGCGCGCGTCTGGTCGCCGGCCGTGCCGGTGACCACGATCTGTTGCAGGTTGGCCGGGGAGTACACGAGGGCGAAGTCCGCCGTCACCTCGCTCCCAGCGGCGACCGTGACGGTCTGCCCGCCCATCTTGTAGCCAATGCCGCGCGCGGTGATGGTATGCTGACCCTCCGGCACGCGGGTAATGCGATACCGACCGTCCGAGCCCGTCTCGACGATGAGGGCCGTGCCCTCGACGCGCACCGCGGCCCCACCGATCGGATCACCGTTGCGCGTATCGGTGACGCGACCGATCACGCTGCCGGACTGGCCGGCGAGTACCCCGGGGACGAGCAAGGCCAGCGCGAACACGAGACGGTTTCCCATGGGTGCGGCCCCTGTACCTGTAGAAGATCCTGGCTGGAACGCTCAATTGGTACGGACAAATTGCTTTAGTCCGGACAAATGATAATAATGCAGAAATCTTTCCGCCAGCGTGAACTTCGCCCATGCTCTGGATCCTGCTCTCCGCCCTGGCTCTCACCGGTGATTCGGCGGTCGTCGGCGCGCCGACACCCGATTCGCTCGCGCACCTCGTCGTGAACCGTTTCGCGACGGCGAGCGGCCCCGCGTTCGACAGCGTCTATTCCGATCCCGTCGGACGGATGGTGGTCCATCGCGCCCTGGACGGTCATCTATCGCGGGAGCCGGGGCTCGCCCGTGTGCTCGCGGTTCGTGGCGACGGCGCGGTGTTGCTCATTACCGGGACCGTGCATGACGGCAAAGGGCACGGGCTCTCAACGGGGGGCGACGAGACCAATACCGTGCGCCGCTTTTCAGGACTATATGAAGCACGGCGGTCCGACGGTCGGTGGCGGCTCATCCGTCAGCTTCCATTTGACACATTGAACCTGATCCGGACACAAGCCTTACACGTCGCCATCGTGCCAGGGACCGAGAGTCGCATCCTGGACACGCTGGGCGTTGACGTCGGCAGTCCATATGGGTTGGCCGTTCGACTCAACAACGCCGCGCGCATCACGTCGCTGCGGCTCGACGGCCAATCGTCGCCGTACCGCTTCGCCGGCGGCGTGCTCTGGATTCGCGCGCCACGCCGTCCGCACTCCCGTTTGGTGCTCGCCTACACCATCCCCGCCGATACCGTGGCGTTGGCGTACGGCGCGATGCACAACACGGATGCGTGGCATCCCTTCTTCAACTATGACAGCGGCAACGACCTCGCGAAGATGACGGTGACGGCCACGATCCCGGCCGAGTATCACCTGTCGACGACCGTGCCGCAAACGGAGCGCGTCGAGCACGGACAGCGGATCGTGCACGGCGAGACCATTCGGCCGGAGTTCTTGCTCGCGCTGATTTACGATAAAGACTGGAAGCCGGCCGAGAAGAAGGTGGGCGATCTGACGTATGAGACTTTCGTCACGCCGGACTTCAAGTTCTCGATCGATACCTTGGCCGATATCGCCGGCCGGGAGTACGCGTACCTGCGGGCCCGGTTCGGCGAACCGCCCGATCCTCCGCACTACCAGGCCACCATCGAAGATCGCGAGCTCCATGGCCAGGGGTACGCCGTCCGCATGAACGATGCGGCCGTCACCGGCGACCATACCACATTCCTCGACGATCCGAACCTGGGCCCCTCCTACGCCTACGCCCACGAGATCTCGCACATGTGGACCATGAACGCGTCCGGTCCCGCCTCGAACCTGCTGCGCGAAGGCTGGGCCACGTACGCCGAAGCGGCGATGCTCGGACAGACCTATGGTCCGGCGCTCGAGCGCGCGTTCTGGGAGCGGACCGCGACGTCGTATTTCGCGGGCAAGCGGTTCGAGGGGAAGCAGAGCATCCTCGGCAACCCGGATAACGGGCGCATTCACTATACCAAAGGCTCGTGGCTCCTGCACTCCCTGAACGCCGTCCTCGGCGACTCGGTGTTCGATCGCGGCATGCGCGAGTTCATTGGCAAATGCGGCCTCGGGCCGGATGGATATCCGGAGTTGATCGCCGCGATGTCGCATGCGGCCGGGCATGATATGGCGGCGTTCATTATGCCCTGGCTCACCGGCCGGTATGTGCCTGATGTCGATGCCAAGGTCGAGAACGCGCGGCTCATTGTCTCACAGGATCAACCCGAGATCCTGTTCGACCTGCCGCTCGATGTGGAGCTGACAACAGCGGCGGGTGTCGAGCGACGCTCGGTGCATCTCACGGCACGCGCCGACACGTTGGACGTGTCCGAGTTGGGAGCCGTATCGAAGGTTCGCGTCGACCCCGATCACAAGTACCTGCGACGCCCACACTGGGGCGAGACCGCCACGTTCACGCTGGTGGCGCCGCAAGCCAAGACGGTCGAGCTCACGATGTCACAGGCCCCGCTTCCGGCCACGCGCGTCGGCGATCGCTGGACCGTCACCCACGCGCTGCCGGAAGGCCGGTACGTCTATCTCTGGCGCATCGACGGCAAGCCACCGTCGGACGATGCCGCGCTCGCGGCGATCAAGTCCGGCGCATCCGACTCCACCGCGGTGGCCGGTGTGCGCACCGTCCGACCCCTCGAACGATTGGAGAACACGAGTGATTACTAAAATCGCGATGGTCTTGACCGCGGGCGTCGCTGTGGCGGCGTGGCACAAAGCGAACGAGCCGACGCGCTTCAAAGAAATCTCCGTCGAGCGTATCAACATCGTCGAGCCCGACGGGAAATTGCGCCTGACGATCTCCGACGCTACCCGGTCGCCGGGCTGGGTCTTTCACGGCAAGGTCTATCCCGGCCGGCCGCACTTCGCGGGCATGATCTTCTTCAACGACGAAGGCGAGGAAGACGGCGGCCTGTCGTTTGGTGGTCGCGGCGAGAAGGGCCAGTATGAGGCGGACGGCGGCCTCTCGTTCGACCAGTACAACTCCGACGAGACCGTCACCCTGCGGTACGCGGACGACAACGGAACCAAGCGAGAGGGACTGTTCCTGACCGATCGCGCCAACATCCCGCTGACGGGCATCCTCGCCAAACGCGACTCGCTCAAAGCCATGCCCGCCGGCCCGGCGCGCGACTCCGCCATGAAAGCCTTCGTCGAGAACAACGGCCATCCGCTCGCCGCCAATCGGGTCGCGGTGACTCGGGATGTCAGCAAGAGTGCCGTGGTCAGCCTGTCGGACCAACAAGGGCATCCGCGACTCAAGCTGGTCGTCGATTCGACCGGCGCCGCGAGCATCCAGTTCCTCGACACCGAGGGCCACGTGACGAAGAGCGTCGCGCCATGATGATCCCTCCGCCTCCCGTCCACATCGAGGTCACCGTCGCCGCGGTCGCCCACGCGGGTCCGCTCACCGGGCGTCTCGTGGTGTTCATCACGAAGGACTCGACGCCGGAACCGCGCCTGGTCTTGTCGATGCGCGGTCCCGCCGTGTTCGGCGCGGACATGCATGACGCGACCACCGGGGTCATCACCGATACCAATGCGAGCTACCCCATCAAACTCTCGGCGCTGCCGCCGGGCGACTACTACGCGCAAGCCGTCGTCAACGTCTATGAACAGGTGCATCGCTCCGATGGCCACACGATCTGGGTGCACCTGAACGATGGCCGGGTCGAGTTCTTCAATACGGCCACCGGCAACTTGTACAGCGACGTCAAAAAGATTCATATCGGCGGCGCGCCCATTCATCTGACCGTCACCCATGTGATGCCAGGTGAGCCCAAGCCGGCCGATACCGAGTGGCTCAAGCATGTGCGCGTGCAGAGCGCCATGTTGACCAAGTTTTGGGGACGGCCCGTGTATGTGAATGCGCACGTCTTGCTGCCCAAAGGCTATGAGCAGCACCCGAACTCACGCTACCCGAGCGTCTATTCGCTCGGCCACGGGACGACACCATTCGGGTTTACCACGGACTCCGCGGACAAAGAAGGCGGTCCGACCGAGGTGCGCCGTGGAGCGACGATAGGAAAAGCGTCGGGGCTCGAAAACGGATACGACTTCTACAAATCCTGGACCAGCGATGGATTCCCGAGAGTCGTCGCGATCTCCCTCGAGCAAGAAACACCGTACTTCCCGGATTCCTACTCGGTGAACTCGGCCAACAACGGCCCGTACGGTGACGCGATCATCCAGGAAGTGATCCCGTACCTCGAGGAGCACTTTCGCCTCATCCGCCAGCCATACGCGCGCCACGTCGAGGGCGCGTCGACCAGCGGTTGGCAAACGCTCGCGCTGGCGCTGCAACATCCGGACGATATCGGGAACGCCTGGGTGCTGCAGCCCGACCCGATCGATTTCCGGCACTACCAGCAGACCAACATCTACGACGACACGAACGCGTTCGTGCTGCGTACGGGACCCTTCACGACAACCGAGCGGCCATTTCAGCGCACGGTCGCTGGCCAGGTCCTCACGACCGTACGCGAGATCAGTCGGTTCGAGGACGTCCTGGGCAGCCACGGACGTTCCGGATATCAGCTCGAGGCCTGGGAAGCTGTGTATGGACCGGTGGGCTCCGATGGCTATCCCGTGCCTCTATGGAATAAGCGCACCGGGACCATCGATAAGACCGTCGCGGCGTACATGCGCGACCATGGGTTTGATTTGCGCGCGTATGCTGAGCGCAACTGGGCGACGCTCGGGCCCAAGCTCGCCGGCAAACTGCATTTCTTCGCCGGCGACATGGACAACTTCTACTTGAACCTCGCCGTGTATGATTTCGAGGACATGCTGAAGCAGAAGGGCGAGCCGACCGATTTCACCTACGGTCGACCCGAGAAGGGCCACGGCTGGCATTCGTTCACGTGGGCCGAGATGGTGCAGAAGATGGCGGCCGCCACGAAAGACACGACGGGTGGCTGGCACTACTGACAGACGAGCCCCAGCTGCACGAAGAGCTTCTCCACCGTCTCAGCCGAAATCGCGTCGGGGTCGAGCGCTAGTTGATGCGCGACCCCGCGGCTCACCGTGATCAGCGCATCGAAGAACTCGGCCGCGGGCATCGGCAGTGTCTCGCCACGCTCCCGGTTGACGGCCTCGAACTCGAGCACGATGCCGGCGATGTAGCGGCGCAGATGGAGTCGCATATGTTCGCCCCAGGAGCGGTTTCGCTTCGCGTACACCTGATACTCGAAATCGAGCAGAAAGACCTGACGGGAGACCCCACGTAACAGGGTGACCGACTGGCGAGCAAAGAGACTCAGCCGGGCATCCAACGGAAGATCTCGGCGAAGCAATGGGCGGATATCGAGGTGCGCGCTCTTGGCGGAAGCCACCGCCTCGATGAGCTCGCGCTTGCTGCTGAAGTTCCCGTAGACCGCCCCCTTGGTCAGGCCGACGCGCGTGGCGATGGCGTCGAGGGACGTTGCCTCGATCCCGCGGCGGGCAAAGAGCCAGGCCGCGGCGTCAATTATCGCCTCGCGGGTGGCGGTCTTCCGGGCGGCGCGGGAGAGGGGTGGTTGCCGTACCAGTGGGTATGTCATATACTGTTCGGTATATGAATCTACTCTCCCTCCTCTCGCTTGTCACGGTCGTCGCCGATTCGACGCCGAAAAAGAAGATCGACTACTCCGCGCCCGCCGGCGCGCCCTACACCGCGGTCGATGTCACCGTCCCGACGAATCGGGGCTATACGCTCGCGGGAACATTGACGCTGCCCAAGGGCGCGAGCGCCGCGCACCCCGTCCCGGTAATCGTGACCATCACCGGCTCGGGCCCGCAGGACCGGGACGAGATGCATCCGTCATTGCCGACGTTCCGGCCGTTCCGCCAGATCGCCGACTCGCTCGGCCGCCGCGGGGTCGGGGTCCTGCGCATGGACGACCGCGGGGTCGGGCGCTCGGGCGGCACGTTCAAGGGCACGACCGACGAGGGCTTCCGCGATGATATTCGCTCGGGCCTCGCGTATCTGAGGACTCGTCCCGAGGTCGACATGAAACGCGTGGGCCTCGTGGGACACAGCGAGGGCGCCCTCATCGCGCCCATGGTCGCCATCCAGGAGCCGGAGATTCGCGCGGTCGTCCTCCTGGCGGGCGGCTCGCACTCGCTGCGCGATATCCTCAACTATCAACTCTCGAACGGGATCAAGCACAACGATTCGCTGAGCGCCGCCAAGAAAGACTCGGCCCTGGCGCGCGTGCCGGCCCGGATCGACTCGATCGCGGCCAGCGATCCCTGGTGGGGTTTCATCCTGACGCATGATTTCACCATCGAACAAAAGCAGCTCAAGAAGCCGGCGGTGCTGATCCTGACCGGCGCGAACGACCAGCAGGCGACGCCGGATCAGAATCCGGAGATCGCCGCGAACGTGCGTTCGTCCGGCAATACCGACGTGACGGCGCAGATCATTCCCGGCGTGAACCACTTGTTCGTCCCGGATACGGACGGTTTCCCCGGCGGGTATGCCAAGCTGCCGACACCACTGCTCATGAAGTCGAGCGTCGTCGGCACGGTCGTCGACTGGCTAGTGACAAAGCTCGGGTCCAAGTAGTATCGTGTATACATGATGTGTACATACCGGAGGGCGGTCGCCATGGTCTGCGCCGCCCTCGTCCCGCTCGTGGCCAGCACCCAGCCCGCGGCCGACTTCGACAAGTACGTCGCACAGGGTGCGCGCGATTGGCACGTCCCGGGCATGGCCGTCGCGGTCGTCAAAGACGATTCGATAGTCTTTCAGAAGGCGTATGGCGTCCGGGATGTCAACACCAAGGCGCCGTTCGACCTGCATACCCGATCCGCGATCGGCTCGACCACCAAAGCCATGACCGTGATGGCGCTCGGCATGCTGGTCGATGAAAAAAAGTTGAGCTGGGATGACCGGGTGATCGATCACCTGCCGGACTTTCGACTCTCCGATGCGTACGTCACACGGGATCTTCGAATAAGAGATCTCCTGACGCACCGGAGCGGGCTCGGAGGATCGGGAGATCTGCTGTGGGTGAACCCGGATCTGTCGGAGCAGGACATTGTGCGTCGCATGCGCTACATGCCATTCGAGTCGCCCATGCGAACGCGGTGGAGCTACAACAACATCATGTACCAGGTCGCGGGCGATGTCGTGGCCCAGGCCTCGGGCATGTCGTGGGAGCAGTTCATTACCACGCGCATTTTCCAGCCGCTCGGTATGACCGAGTCGATCCCGCTCGTCTCAGCGACGGCCGGTCAGCCCAACGTCACGAGCGCGCACGAGTACAAGAACGACACCACGAAGGTGATCCCGTTCCAGAGCACGGATCAGGTGAAGGCGGCCGGCTCCGTGTTCTCGAGCATCTCGGACATGACGCGCTGGATGCAGTTCCTGCTCGACAGCGGAAAGGTCAATGGCAAGCGCCTCGTCAGCGACTCGGTGTTCCGTGAGATCTTCAAGCCGGAGATCCCGGCGGACCGCAGCACCTATCCGGCTCTGACGGAGTCCCACCCACACTTCTTCGACTACGGCTTCGGATTCTTCCTGCAGGACTACGCGGGGCAATTCGTCGCGATGCACACCGGCAGCATCAACGGGATGTGCGCGTTGATCGCGCTGGTCCCCGATCGCCATCTGGGTATCTACGTTCTCGAGAACGTCGATCACGCCGAGCTGCGGCACGCCCTCATGTACAAGGCGATCGATCAGTGGCTCGGCACCGGCAATCGGGACTGGAGCGCCGATCTGCACAAGATGTTCGAGGAGCGCACCGCGAAAGTCGTCGCCGCCCGCTCTAAAACCGCACGCGATTCCGCATCACCTCCCGCGTCGCTCCCGCTGGATCGCTACGCCGGCACGTACAGCGATTCCGTGTTCGGCGATGTGGTGATCACCAATGACGGTGGCCTGCTGCATCTCAAGTACTTCTCGGGCAGTGCTCAGCTCGACCACCAGAAGTACGACGTCTTCAAGGCCAGCCACCCGAACCGCTCGTATCTCGATGGCCAGACGGTCACGTTCACGCCCGATGGCAGCGGCGGCGTGAGCGCGGCGCGTTTCCTCGGCGAACGATTCGCGAGAGCGAAGACGCCAGAGGGCGTCGCCGTCATCGAGAAGATGCACGATCGCTATGCGTCGACCTGGTACTCGAGCCTGTCATTCACCGAGCTCGCGGAGCAACAAGCCGCGGACGGGAAGAAGACCTCCGAGACGTGGTGGGAGGAGGGCAAGCTACCGGGGAAGCTGCGCATCGATGTCGGCACCACACCAACGGACACGAAGCCGCGACGCATTATCGTCTTCGCCAACGACAGCGCGTACGTCAAAGCTCCGGGTCAGGATCTCAAACGCAGCGCGCGGCTCAATCTCCTGCTCGTCCTCGGCTTCGACGTCTATCGGCAGCCGGTGGATCGCACGGTGGCCGAGCTCACGGCCGAGGGCTTTGATCTCTCGCGGGTGCGCACGGACACGTGGAAGGGTCGGCCAGCGATCGTCGTCGGCGGCGAGGGCAAGCAGTTCTGGATCGACGCCGAGCGGCAGGTGTTCTTGCGGCTCGTCGATGGGACGAGCGAAGATTGGTTCGACGACTACCGCCCGCTCGCCGGCGGCTGGATCGCCGCCGAGGTGGGGATCACGGATAAGGGCGTCATGCGGCTGCATGAGGTGTACTCGAACATCAAGGCGAACGTCGCCCTGCCGGACGCGATGTTCGACCCCGCGAGTCTGCACTAATGGAAAAAGCGCGTCGTGGGCTCCTGATCTATTTCGCCGTGCTGATCCCGGTCTCGGGCGTCATCGAGACGACCGTTCTCAGGCTCGGTGGGAATATCGGGCGCTATAGCTGGCTGATCTTCTTGCTCATGTGGACGCCCGCCATCGCATCGTTCGTCGCCCGCGCCGTGCTGAAGGAGGGCATCCGGGACGTCTCGTTCCGACTGAGCTCCAACGCTCTGTGGACGCTGGTCGCGGCGGTCGTCTTTCCCCTCGTCGTCGGCTCCATTGCCTATGGTGCCGGTTGGGCGACGGGGCTCGTGGGATACCAGACTCCATCGCATGGATTCTTGCTGAATCTCGCCAGAGCGACGGCGCTCGGTTGCACGATCGGCGTGGTCTCCGGCGCCGGCGAGGAAATCGGCTGGCGTGGCTACATGCTCACGCGTCTCGTCGACGCCGGGGTACCACAGCCATTGCTGGCCAGCGGCATCATCTGGGCCCTGTGGCACTTCCCGCTCATCCTGAGCGGCCAGTACGCCTCCGGGCCACACCCCGGGATCTCGGCCGGGATCTTCCTCGTCGACGTCATTGGCATCGCCTACATGATCGGCGCGTTGCGCCTCCGGTCCGGCAGTGTCTGGCCTGCTGCGCTGCTGCATGGGGCATGGAACGGCATCATCCAGGTCGGGTTCGATCCCGCATCGACGGGCCCAGGAGCCACGACCTGGGTTGGCGAGTCCGGCATCTTTGTTGCGGCCGTATCCCTGGTGATCGGCGTTGTTGCCGCGAGGGTATTATGGCCGAGCGATTCAAGATCGGGGACCACGTCAGCTGGAACTCTGAAGCCGGCCGCGTGAGGGGTCACATCACGCGGGTGATCACCAAGCCCGAGAAGTTCAAGACGTACACCGTCCGCGCGTCAGCGGACGAGCCGCAATACGAGATCAAGAGCGACCGCACGGATCATATCGCGGTGCACAAAGCATCAGCGCTCCGGAAGCTCGCTCGCTAAGCGAGACTCACTGAACGACGCGACTCGTGTCGACCGGGAAGTCGAGATACGAGGACCGGGACACGCGCTGGCGCGCGACCTGGAAGTCGGCGTCGGTCGCCGCGAAGATGTTCGGGACGAACTTTTGCGGGTTCCGGTCGATGAGCGGGAACCAGGTGCTCTGCACCTGCACCATGATCCGATGCCCCTTGAGGAACCGATAGCACTGCGTGTGCATGTCGACCGTGTACTCGTCGACATGATTCGGCACCGCGGCGACTGGGGTGGCATATCCCTTTCGGAACCGCCCGCGCAGCACGTCGTTCGCGACCATGAACTCGTACCCACCCATCTTGGGATCGGCGTCGTACTTCTCAGGATACACGTCGATCAGCTTCACGATCCAATCGCTATCGGTGCCGGACGTCGACGCGAACAGATGCGCGGCGATGGCGCCCGAGACTGTCATATCCGCGGCCAGCGGCTCCGTCTCGAAGGTCAGCACATCGGCCCGGCCATCCGCGATGCGCTGATCCTCTGACAGCCACTCCGGCCAGTTGGAGTGCGCGGTGAACGTCGACGGGATCGGCCGATGGCGATACGGCACCGGGTGCGCCGGATCCGATACGTACTCGGAGAAGCCGCTATCGGCCGATGGCGCGAACGCCAATTTGCCGTTGCCATGGAGATAGAGCCGCTTGCCGACGGTGTTGGCCGCGGGCCACTGATCGTACGACTTCCACGCATTCGCGCCGGCCTCAAAGACGAGGACCTTGGGCTCGTTGAACTCGCCCTTGTCCTTCAGGAAATGCGCGAAGAACGGCGCCTGCACGTGCTCGCGGAAATAGAGCGCGGTCGGTCCGCCGAAGTCGATCGGACCCAGCTTCGCGCCGTCGCCAAATCCCCACCCGCCGTGGTTCCAGGGTCCGACCACGAGATAGTTCAGGTGCTTCGTGTCGTGCTTCTCGAGCGCCTCGTAGATCGTGATCGGCCCGTAGAAGTCTTCCTGGTCCCACCACCCGGCCACGTTCAGCGTCGGGATCGTGACTTTGTTCATGTACGGCACGGCGGCCTGACGCTGCCAGAACGCATCATAGTTCGGATGCGTGGCGAAGTTCACCCAACTCGGCAACGTCGCGTGAATGTTGCTGAGCGCGCCGAGTTTGAGGTACCAGTCGTAGGTATCGTACCGATCGAACTCGAACGGCTTGACGGTCTTGTCCGTCTCCATCGCCTCGGCGTACTCGAATCCGTACGACAGGCGAAACGCGCCGCCGTGATGGAAATCGTCGCCGATGAACATGTCGGCCGGCGATGCTTGCGGCGATACGGCTTTGAGCGCCGGATGCGGGTCGAGCATCGCCATCACGGTGAGCCACCCGGGATACGAGATCCCGAGCATGCCCACGCGGCCGTTGTTGTTCTTCACGTTCTTGAGCAGCCAGTCGATCGTGTCGTACGTGTCGCTGCCTTCGTCGATCGCCTTTGGGTCGTTCTTGTCGCGCTGCGGCCGCAGCATGACGAACTGGCCTTCCGACGTGAATCGGCCGCGAATGTCCTGGAAGACGAAGATGTAGCCCTCGTCGGCCAGCTCCTTCAGATAGTTCTGGAACATGAACTGGGCCTGATCGATGCCGTACGGGGTCCGGAACAGGATGATCGGCAGCGCGGCCGTCTGTTGGGCCGGAACGAATACCCGCGTGTGCAGGTGTACGCCATCCCGCATCGGGATGCTGACGGTCGACGAGTCGAACGCGACCTGGAGCAGCATCAAGGCCAGTTTTGTATACATGCTGTATACGGTACCTCAGGCCCTGCAGACGATCAAGAGGAACGCCGCGGTTACTCGGTCCGCCGGACGATCAGCAGCTCCAACATCCGTTCCGAGGTATACCCCACGTGCTCGTAGACGCGGACGGCCGGATTGTCGCACCGGACGTGAAGCATGGCGAGGTCCCCTCGGGCGATGATCCCCCGGGTGGCCGCCGCAACGAGGGCGGCGGCGTAGCCGCGTCCTCGATAGTCGGGGTGGGTGCACACGGCACTGACCTCGGCGTACCGGCCGGGATGAATGCGCTCCCCCGTCATGGCGACCAGCCGCCCCTGATCGCGTATACCATAGAAGGTCCCGAACTCGATGGTCCGCGGTCCAAACGGCCCGGGCTCGGTCAGCTGGGCCAACTCAGCCATCGCCGGCACGTCCGCGGTCCCGAGGATCTCGATGGAATCGTCGCTCATGTCCCTCGGCGTGGCACAGTGCATCTGGTACATGCGCGTCCGAGTCACGGTCGCCCACCCATCCGGAGGATCCGGCAGCACGTCGCGAAAGAACCCGACCTGCCCGCCGACGGGCATGAGCTTCGCGAGCGCGGCGTACGCCTCCGGCGACTGCTCGATGAGCCCGGCGAGCGGCGTAACCTCCGGGGGATAGCGCCGCGCGAGGTCATCGCCCTCGGCGAAATGAGCGTGGGCTGTCGTCAGCGCGGACCATATAGGATTATCCAGCATGACCGATTCCTGGCCGGAGTTGCCATACAACGCGTGGCGAGAGACCGCCGACACGCTGCACATGTGGACGCAGATCGTGGGCAAGACCCGTCTGGCGCTCGCGCCGATGGAGAATCATTGGTGGCAGGTCGTGTTGTACCTGACGCCGCGTGGGCTCACGACCTCGCCAATCCCGGATGACGCTCGAACGTTCGCGGTCGACTTCGATTTCATCGACCACGCACTCGTCATTCGAACGAGCGACGGGGCGACACGGTCGATGGCGCTCGCACCGCGCACGGTGGCGGACTTCTACGCCGAATATCGTTCGGTGCTCCGGGACCTCGAGATCGCCGTCAAGATCTGGCCCAATCCGGTCGAAGTCGCGCAGGCGATTCCATTCGCTAAGGATCGCGAGCACAAAGCGTACGACGCCGAGTATGCCCATCGCTTCTGGCAGATCCTGGCCGAAAGTGACCGCGTGCTCAAACGCTATCGCGGCCAATTCCTCGGCAAATCGAGCCCCGTGCATTTCTTCTGGGGCGCCATGGATCTCGCCGTTACCCGGTTCTCTGGCCGACCCGGCCCGCGCTACTCGGGCAGCGTCCCGAATTGTCCATCGTATGTGATGGTCGAAGGCTACTCCCACGAATGCGCGAGCTGCGGATTCTGGCCGGGCAACGACGCGCTACCGGAGCCGGCCTATTACGCGTACGCCTACCCTCAGCCTCCCGGCTACGGCGAGCGCTCGGTCGAGCCTGCTGGCGCATACTTCCACGCCGGCCTTGGCGAGTTCGTCCTACCATACGAGGCGGTACGCAAGGCGCCATCGCCTGATAGGGCGCTCTTAGCATTCGCCAACAGCACCTATGCGATAGCGGCTGACCTGGCGAAATGGGACCGCCAGGCCCTCGAGCGCCCGTAGAGTTTGTTGGCCTGGCGCCGTTTGCATATACATAGAATGTGACAGCGCCGATCCAACATCAGTCCGATGTTCATCTGATCAATGTGATCAGCATCGTGGCTGGAGTCTGGTTCATCATGTCGCCCGCGGCGTTCGGGCTCGCGCCGTGGGATGTGCTCGATTTGAACAACGTGATCTGTGGCGTCGTGGTCATAGTCGCCGGGATTACCGGGCTCGTGCGGCACCACTGCATGACGCCGAACACCCGCTGGGTCGTCGGGATTACCGGTGCCTGGATCACGGCCTCGCCGTGGATCTTCGGCTATTCGGACGACTGGGACCGACTGCTCAATACGGTGGCGGTCGGTGGCGTCCTGATCTTCGCGGCCCTACGCTGCGCGCCGGCGAGATCGTAGGTCGTTCAATAGCACTCACGCTCCACGCGATGATCTCCAGGACGCCGATCGCGAGACGAAGGACCACGCTGATCGCGCCGCGTACCAGACCAAGAACAATTCGTAGCTCATACATACCGACAGTGTAGCGACCTACCTCGGCGCTGCCACCATCGCCTCATGCACAATCGGCGCGACACGCGTGCCGAACAGTTCAATGGACCGCAACACTTTGTCACGCGGCATGGACCCGTGCCCAAGTGATGCGAGAAAACGATCGTGTCCAAACAGCTCGCGCTGCTGAATGATTTTCGCAGCCACAGTCTCAGGGTCGCCAACAAACAGCGCCCCAGCCGCACTGCACATATACTCGTACTGCTCACGACTCACCGGCGGCCACCCACGCTCGCGCCCGATGCGGGTCATCATCGCCGCATACGATGGGTAATATTCATCCATCGCCTGCTGCGTCGACTCGGCGATGTACCCATGCGAGTTGAGCCCCAACACCGTGCCGCCCGATCGCCGATAGTACTGCGCGAGCGCCACAAACCGCTCCCACGGCCCGCCGATGATAGCGAGCGCCATCGGCAGATGCAGCGCCCCAGCCCGCGCGACCGACTGAGGCGTCCCGCCGACGGCGATCCACACGGGCAACGGATTCTGAATCGGACGCGGGTACACGCCGAGATCCATGATCGGCGCGCGAAACTGCCCACGCCACGTGATGCGTTCGCTATCGCGCAGCTTGAGCAAGAGATCGAGCTTCTCGGCGAACAACGCATCGTAGTCACTGAGATCATACCCGAACAGCGGAAACGACTCAATGAACGACCCGCGCCCCGCCATGATCTCGGCGCGCCCACCCGAGATGAGATCGACCGTCGCGAACTCCTGAAAGACGCGCACGGGATCGTCCGAGCTGAGCACCGTGACGGCACTGGACAGTCGCACCCGCGACGTACGCGCCGCGATCGCGGACAACACGACCGCCGGCGCGGACGCCGCGAAATCCGGACGATGATGCTCGCCCACCGCATAGACATCGAGCCCGACCTGCTCGGCGAGCTCAGCTTCCTCAATGACCTCCGGAAGCCGCGACTCTCGCGCGACATCGGCGAACGTGTACAGCCCTAGCTCCATGCCTTACTAATACATGCATGAACTGATCAGTTCCCTGTTTACCTGGATGCCGGTGGGACCAGCCCGTTCAAGCGATAGTACATGATGAGCTGACCATAGTGTTCGCCATGGTGCTCAATGAACGACACCACCGCGTCCAAGGACGATTGGCCATCTTTCGCGATCTGCGCGCGAACACGATCATCCGAGGCTTTGAGCGCGCGAACGATCCCCTCCTTGCTCGGATATGCATCGGCGGCCAACGCGTTCGCGGAGCCGTCCGGATTCTCTCCGCGCATGGTCGCCGCGAGGTGATCGCTCCAGAATGCGACATGCCGCAACTGATCAGCGAAGGATCGCACCTCCGGCGTAGGCTGATAGTCGTACTTGTCCGCGGGAAACTCCCGCGCCACGGCGTGGAGCCGATCGCTGACGTCGCTCCACCGGGCGAGTAAAATGTCTGGCGTTGTCATGCGATAGATTTACCCGTCCCGCGGAGGCAAAATCTTGGAGAAAATTGCGGTCGCGCGTGGATTGGGGTGGAACGTGAGCGACATCGTCTGCACTGCTGGGCCGCGGGATCCGCGGTTCGAGGAGCAGCATACGCACGCCACGATCGCGATCGTGGTCTCCGGGAGCTTCCAGTATCGGACCGCGGCCGGGCGCGCGGTCATGACACCCGGCTCCCTGCTCCTCGGGCGCCCCGGGCACTACTTCGAATGCGGGCACGAGCACGCCGTGGGCGACCGGTGCATTTCGTTTCAGTACAATGCCGCGCACTTTCCCACGTTCGGTGAATCCGGCCGAGTGCCACCCGTGCGGTCCATTTCGCCACTCACATCGGCTGTGTTCGCGACGCTCGGCGGATCATCAGCTGTGTCCTGGGAAGAGCTCGCGATTGCCTTGGCGGGACAGACGGCGGGTTGTGTGGCGAAGGTGACGTTGGACGCTGAGTCACGCGTGACGCGTGTCGTGCGCATGATGGACAACGACCCCCATGCCGACACCACACTTACGTCACTCGCCGACGTTGCGCATCTGAGCCCTTATCATTTTTTGCGCACGTTTCAAAAAGTGACTGGTGTCACCCCGCACCAATATGTCTTACGCACCCGATTGAGATCGGCGGCCGTACGTCTGGCGACCGAGCAGCTCAAGATCAGCGATGTCGCGTTGCAAAGCGGGTTCACTGATCTGTCGAATTTCAATCGACATTCCGCACGGAGTTTGGCGTGAGTCCCAGGACATACCAACGACAGTTCGCGTGACCAAAGAGCAGCGCGCACATTGGACGTTCTTCGCCGCGCTCCCACGCGCGGACAGCGCGCTGGCGATCGCGTGGTGGACGGTCCTGATACTCCGAGGCCTCCTCCCGGCCCTATTCGCGATCGCGATGGGCGTACTGGTCAGCGCCGTTCAGCACAGCGTGCCGCTCGCCACACCGCTCGCGATCGTCGGCGTCGTGTTCGTGCTGCTCCACGTCCTCTCTCCCCTGCACCAGACCCTCGGTTCCAACCTCGGCTCCCGCACCGCGGCATGGCTCTACGACGAGCTCGCGACGTCCTGCGTGCGCCCGCCGGGCATCGGCCACCTCGAGGCACCGAACCTGACGAGCGATCTCACGATGGCGCGAGACTTCGATCTCGGCATCACCGGGCCGCCGCTCGCCATCGCGATGGGCTTCATCGCGTCCGGCATGACCGAGATGGTCGGCGGATTCGCATCCGCCGCCGTGCTGTTCGCGTACCAGTGGTGGGCGCCGATCCTCCTCGTGCTGGCCTGGCTCGCCACCCACTGGCTCCTCCGCGAGAGCGCGGTCTGGAAGGATCGCGACACACCAGAAGTCCGCTCGGCGCAACGACACGCGGACTACGCCTACCGCCTCGCCGTCAACGCGCCCTCGGCCAAAGAAGTACGACTCTTTGGCCTCGCGCAGTGGGTCGTCGACCGGTTCGCGAGCCAGCGGCGCCGCGTCCTCGACCTCCAGTGGCAGGCGACGCGGCTTCGCGAGCGGCCCGTGCTCTGGAGCCTCCTCATCGTCCTCGTCGCGAACACCGTCGTATTCCTGATGATCGCCGCCGATGCCGCGGCCGGACGCATCGACCTGGCACGCACCGTGACGTTCGTGAGCGCGGCCGCCGGCGCGAGCATGATCGCGTTCGGCGGACTCTCATGGGCTCTGGACGGCGCCGCCGCACCTGTGGCCGCCGTCGCTCGCCTCCGCCAGCCAATGGCCCTCGCCGGCGCGCTGCCGCTCGGCCATCGGCCCGCTACTCTCGCTCGCGAGATTCGCTTCCGCGGCCTGGGATTCGGATATCCCGGCGCAGATCGTCGCGTCCTAGATGAATTTGATCTTACCATTCCGGCCGGTTCGTCGCTGGCCATTGTTGGACAGAATGGCGCTGGAAAAACCACGTTGGCCAAGCTGCTCTGTCGGCTATACGATCCGCAATCTGGCGCGATAGAAATCGACGGTGTTGATCTCCGCGAGCTTGATATCGATGGATGGCGCTCGCGTCTCACAGCGGTGTTCCAAGATTTCATTCGCTACGAACTTTCCCTGCGCGATAACGTGGCGCCCCATGGTGCCCCAGATGATGTCGTCCAGCAGTCTCTCTCAGAAGCCGGAGCCGCCGATCTCGCGAGCCTCGATACAGTGCTCTCAAAATCGTACGCGGGCGGCACCGATTTATCCGGCGGTCAATGGCAACGCATCGCGTTGGCGAGAGCGTTGTGCGCGGTAAAACTCGGCGCCCAAGTGGTGCTCTTAGATGAGCCGACCGCGCAGCTTGATGTTCGAGGCGAAGCCGAGATTTTTGGCTCGCTGCTAAGGGCGACGCGCAATGTGACGACGATACTGATCTCGCATCGGTTCTCGACCGTGCGCCATGTAGACCGCATCTGCGTACTGGAGCATGGTCGCATGATCGAGTTCGGCAGCCACGACGAGCTCATGGCTCTCGGTGGACGCTATCGCACGATGTTCGACCTGCAAGCGTCGAGGTTCGACGAGGAGCTGGATGAGCGTGATGCCGACGCCGTCGCTTGATGCCGACGCCATTGCTTAATGTCGATGCCGGCTGACGTCCTTCCTCCGGCCCTCCCGTCGATGTGGCGCGCGCTCAAGCGCGCCTACGAAGCCGAGCCAGCGCTCCTCGGCGTCTCGTTCGCGCTGGCGCTAGCCGCGTCCCTGCCGGATGCGCTGCTGGCGCTCTGGATCAAACTCCTGGCGGATGGCATAACGAAGCCGGATCGCACGCTGCTGATCGTAGCGGCCGTAGGCCTCAGCGCATCCGTCCCGGCGACCTGGTTCCTCCGCGTCGTGTACGACCGCACACAACGACGCTTCCGCGATCGCGTCGCGGTCTACCTCGAAGCCCACGTCGCGAAACTCCAAGCGAGCGTCGCGACAATCGCGCACCACGAACGCCCCGAGTACCTCGATCGCCTCGCGATGCTCCGCGACCAGGTCTTCGTCCTCGACCACATGTACATGTCGCTATTCACGACCGCCGGCTGGCTGCTACGCCTCGGCGTCACGATAGCGCTGCTCATGTCGGTACACCCGGCGCTGGCACTCCTCGCCGTATTCGCGCTGCCAACCGTGCTGACGTCGACCTGGCGTCCAGGGATTGAGCGCAAGGTCGAGGAACAGTCCGCGCCGTGGAATCGCCTGGCGCGTCACCTGTTCGATATCGCGACCACCGCGGCCCCTGGCAAAGAAGTCCG
>DASRDS010000139.1:0-5827 GCA_035652495.1 Gemmatimonadaceae bacterium | reverse complement strand
CCCGAGCTGGACACGCTGGAAGGGATCGAGTTCCTGCAGATCCACGGTGGTCTGGAGCGGCGTGGGGCCCGGCTCCGTACAAAAATCATTCTGTTCGTCGTGCTCGCCCTGGCGCCGATTTTCTTGGCGTTGGGCTATTGGTACCTTCCCCGCGAATTCTGGACGGTCCAACTCGCCGAATCGGCCGAAAGCGCCCGCACGGTCGCGGGGCTGGTGGTGCGCCGTCCCACCCCCGAGACCATCAACGACGTATTCTCCACGGCCATCGGCCGCCTGCTGTATTTAGGTGTCGTCGATGGCGACGGTCATGTGCTGTTTGCCCGCTCGGAGAAGGACCGTCTGACGCCGCCGGCGGACGTGCTACGGGCCGATCACCTCGAGGGCACGCGTCGCAACGACCGCGAGCTGTGGGTGGTCCGTCCCACGCGGAGCGGCGAGCGGATCGTCCTCGCCTGGTCCCTCGACCGCGCGAGCGAGGTCTGGCTCCGCATGCGCCGCATTTTCACGTTCGCCACGGTCGTGGCGATCGGCGTGTCGGCCGGTCTCGCGTTCATCCTGTCACGGCCCGTGACACGACCGCTCGAGTCGGTTACCGTGTCCCTCGACGCGCTGACACGACAGGCGCAATGGAACCTCCGGACGCGCGTGGCCGTGCGGACGCGGGATGAGATCGGCGATCTGGCCGTCTGCGTGAACCGATTTATCTCCGAACTGGCGCGATTGGTCGCGAACACGCGCGAGGCAGCCGAGCACGTCGTGCGCCGCACCGAGGAGCTGAGTGCGTCGACCAGTGCGCTCACGGCCTCGGGTCACGATGTGGCAACAGCCGTCGAAACCGTCGCCGCCGACGCCGCGGCCCAGGCCGATGCCGCCGCTCGGACGCGGGAGGAAGCCGCCTCGGCGGGAGAAGCCGCCGAGGCGGTATTGGACCGGGTCAGCGAAGCGGACGCCATCACCAGCGATACGCTGGCGGCGGCGCAGTTGGGCCTCAAAGGTGTCGCCGAAGCCGACACGGCGGTCGAGCGTATCGTCGCCGCGGCCGCGGTCGCGCAGCAGAGTTTCGCGGAGGTCGAGCAGCGTCTCAAGGCCATCGCCGGCGCCACGGCCGGGATCGCGGGCATCGCCCAGACCACGAACTTGATCGCGCTCAACGCGGCGATCGAGGCCGCGCGGGCAGGCGAGAATGGGAAAGGATTCGCGGTCGTCGCCGACGAAGTCCGCAAGCTCGCGCGCGCCTCGAGCAAGCTGGTCGACCAGATTCACGCCGAAGTCGGCCGGATCCAGAAGGGCACACGCGCGACCGCGGCCGATCTCTCGCGTGCGAACGACGAAGTCTTGGCCGGGCGGAAGGTGATCGGCGCCACGGGTACGGCGATCCGCGATTCCGTGGCTCGGGTCGAGGCGACGGCCGCGATCGTGCGCGGTGTCGCGAGTCTGGCCGCGGCTCAGCGCGAGGCGGTGCGCCGGATCGAGGCGCGAGCGGCCGAGGTCGCGGCGCTATCAGGCAATCAGGCCTCGGCGGCCCAACAGATGGCGATGTCGACGATGGCGCAGGCCAGCGTGATCGCCGAAGCGGCCTCTGAGCTGGCCGCGTTGCGCAATGTCGCGACCGTGGCGCTCGAAAGCGTCAATCGCTTTCAGATTTAAGCACGAGGGTAAACGTCGATCCATCGCCGGGCACGCTCTTGGCGGTCAGATCGCCGCCCATCGCCCGAGCGAGTGCGCGACTGATCGGCAGACCGAGGCCGACGCCCTCGACGGGCCTGGACAGCTGTCGATCGAGCTGCACGAACGGCTCGAAGATCCGGGTCATGTCGGCTTCCGGGATGCCGCGGCCCGTGTCCTTCACGTGGACGTACACCTTTGATCCGTTCGACTCGCAGGACACCGACACCGAGCCACCGCGCGCGGTGAACTTGATGGCGTTCGAGACCAAGTTCGTGAGGATCTGCGCGACCTTGTGTCGATCCGCGTGCGCGACGACGTCGGGGCGCGCGCCTGACGTATCGAATCCCAGGCCCTTGCCGCCGATCTGCGGCTTGATCAGCGCCTCGACGGTGGCGATCGCATCGACCATGCGAACCGGCCCGAGCTTGATCTGCTCCTGACTGGCCTCGAGGCGCGCGAAGGCGAGAATGGAGTTGATGAGCCCGAGGAGGTGTTCCTCGCTGCGGCGGATGGCCTCGAGGTCCTGTGTCTGTTCGGGCGTCACGGGTCCGCGGAGTCCCAGCACCAGCAACTCCGCGTATCCCGCGATCGCGTTCAGCGGGGTGCGCAGCTCGTGGCTCATGGTCGCCAGGAAGCTCGATTTCGCCTGATTGGCATCCTCGGCGAGCCGCTGCGCGTCGCGGGCCTCCCCGGCATTGCGCTCGGCCACGCTCGTCTGTTCGGCGAGCTCCTCGGTCGTGGACTGCAATTCTTCGTTGGTCGCTTCCAGCTCGGCGGCCTGCTCCTGCAGTTGCTGGTTCGTCATCTCGAGCTCGGCCTGCTGCTCTCGGAGTCGCTGTGCGGCCTCGGCCTCGAATGCGGCGGCGCGCGACAGCGAGGCGACTGTAAAAGCCGCCAGGAGGAACGCGACGAGCGTGCCGACGACGATGATCCACTGTGTCCGTACCGCGCGGGCGTGCTCAGTGCTGGTCCGACGCGCCAGCAGCTGCTGTTCCATACCCTGGAAGGACCCGACGATCCGACGTGCATCCTCCATGTATTGGCGGCCGGTTGAGCTTCTGAATGCGCGCTCGCCCGCCGCGGCCCCCGAGTCCTCGCGCGCGCGGATCACGCGGTCGAGGGCATCGAGTCGCGACTCCACGACGGGTCCGAGGGAGTCCAGTCGCTGCTGTTGGAGCGGGTTATCGTTCGTGAGGATCTTGACGCGCTGGAAGTTGCGCCGAACGTCGGCGTCCGCGCCCTGGTACGGCGCCAGGTACGCCGTGTCGCCCGTGAGCAGGTATCCCCGTTCGGCGGTCTCCGCGTCGACGAGTCGCTGCAGCACCGCATCCGTGGTCTCGATGACCTCGTGCGTATGCGACACGAGCGCGATCGCGGCGGCATCTCGGGTGTCGGCGGCGAAGGCCGCGATGCCCACGATGAGCATCACGCCCGCGGCGCCGGCAGCCGCGGCGATCTTGTAACGAAGGGGCAGCTTATTGATCATGAGCGCACGCGGACGGCTGTTAAGTTACGGCCCGTGTCTGTGAGCATCGAGACCACCGCGCTCCGGAAAGTGTATCCGGGTGAAACAGTCGCCTTGCACGGGCTCGACCTTCGTGTGGGCGAGGGCGACTTCTTTGGGCTGCTGGGGCCGAACGGCGCGGGGAAAACGACGACGATCGGGATCCTCACGACGCGTGTTCGGCCGACCGCCGGGACGGCGATCGTCGCGGGCGCCGATGTGCGGACCGATCCGGTCGGTGTTCGGCTCCGGATCGGCGTGGTGCCTCAGCGGCCGAACCCGGACCGCAGTCTCAATGTGCTCGAGAACCTGTTGTTCCATGCCGCCTATTTCGGTATCCCGAGTGCGTCCGCATCGGCTCGCGCGACCGCGCTGCTCACGCAGTTGGGCATTGCCGACAAGGCGCAGGCGAAGGTCGACGCGCTCTCCGGCGGCCAGCAGCAGCGGCTCATGATCGCGCGGGCGCTGATCCATGAGCCGCGGGTGTTGTTTCTCGATGAGCCGACCGTCGGTCTGGATCCGCAGGCGCGCCTCGCTCTCTGGGATATTCTGCGTTCGTTGCACGCTGATGGCCGCACGATCGTCATGACGACGCATTACATGGAAGAGGCCGAACAGCTGTGCAATCGGATTGCCATCGTGGATCAGGGTCGGTTGCTGGCCGAAGACACGCCGGCGGCCCTGGTGGCGCGGGCGCCAGGTGGGACGCTGATTGAGCTCTCGGTCGATAGCGATGCCAGCGCGCTGGTCGACCAGGCCCTTGCCATTCAGGGGATTGCATCAGTCAACGCCCAAGGCAACGTGCTGCGCGCGTACAGCGATTGCGGTGGCCAGGTCATTCCGGCGCTGATCGCCGTCGCGGAAGGTGCCGGCCGAGCCGTCACGAACATTCATCTCGCGTCGCCGAACTTGGAGACGCTGTTCATTTCTCTCACCGGCCGTAAACTCGATTGACCGCCACCGTGTTCTTCGCGTTGCTCCGTCGCGACCTGCGCGTCGCGCGCCGCGAGCTGCCGTTCTTCTTGGCGCGGACCGTGATGCAGCCGCTCATGTTCATCATCGTCTTCGGCTATCTCTTGCCGAAAATGGGGTTCGTTCGCGGCACGTATACGACGGCGCTGCTGCCGGGTGTTCTGGCCCTGAGCCTGGCGCTCTCGGCGATCCAGTCCGTGACTCTGCCGATGGTACAGGATTTCGGCTGGTCAAAGGAAATCGAGGATCGCCTGCTCGCTCCCATTCCCACGCATCTCGTGGCGGTCGAGAAGCTCGTGATGGGCGTCGTTCAGGGCTTCGTCGCGGCCATCGTCGTGCTGCCGACGGCGCGGTTGATCATGGGTCCGATCCCCGGGTTTACGCTCGTTCACTTCGGGGAAATTCTCGCCGTCACGATTTTCGGTGCCGCGACATTTTCGGCGTTGGGGCTCTTGATCGGGTCGACCATCAGCCCGACGCAAATCGGGCTCATGTTCAGTATTCTTATCGCGCCAATGATCTTTTTCGGCTGCACGTATTATCCATGGCGCGGGCTGGATGCCGTGCCGTGGGTGAAGTACGCGGTGTTGATCAACCCGCTTGTCTATGTGTCGGAAGGAATGCGCGGTTCACTGACACCCGAGGTGCCGCATTTGTCTCTCCCGATCGTGCTCGGCGCGTTGGTGTTGCTGCTGGCGGTCTGCTGGACGTTCGCGCTTCGGAGCTTCATGAAGCGGGCGATCGGCTGATGGGCCAGTCCTGGAGCATCGAGGCCGCCCGCGATGTCTACAACATCGAGGGGTGGGGGGCGGGATACTTCGACGTCAACGCGAAGGGTCACGTCGTCGTCCGTCCTGACAAAGCGCATCCGGAGCGGGAGCTCGACCTGTACGAACTGGGCTGTGACCTACAAGAGCAGGGTGTCGCTCTGCCTGTGTTGTTGCGCTTCTCGGATGTCCTGAAGTCGCGGATCGAGGCGGTCAGCTCGGCGTTCGAAAGCGCTATGAAGGAGTTCGATTACAAGGGCGGCTATACGACGGTGTATCCGATCAAGGTGAACCAGATCCGTCGAGTCGTCCAAGAGATCGTGCAGTTCGGCTCCAAGCATGGTGTTGGTCTGGAATGTGGCTCGAAGCCGGAATTGCAGGCCGTGCTCGCTCTATCCGAAGCGACTGATCACACCATCGTCTGCAATGGCTATAAGGACGTCGAGTTCATGCGTCTGGCGATGATAGGCCAGAAGCTCGGCCATGAAGTTTTCGTGGTCATCGAGCAGCTCAGCGAGCTCGATGTGCTGCTTCAGGCCGCGGATGAGATAGGCGTAGCCCCGACGGCTGGCATCCGCGTCAAGCTCGCCTCGGCGGGCTCCGGTCGCTGGGCGCAAAGCGGCGGCGAAAAGTCGAAGTTCGGCCTGACGACGCAGCAACTCGTCAAGGCCGTCGACATGCTGCGTGAGCGTGGCCGGCTCGATGTGCTCAAGCTGATCCACTTCCACATCGGCAGCCAGATCTCGGACATTCGCTACATCAAGGCCGCGCTGCAGGAAGTTGCGCGGTACTACGCCGAGTTGCGCAACATGGGCGTCGATATCACGCATGTCGATGTCGGTGGCGGTTTGGGCGTCGACTACGACGGGACGAACTCGACGGGCAACGCGAGTGTCAATTACACCGTTCAAGAGTA
>DASRDS010000138.1:0-32457 GCA_035652495.1 Gemmatimonadaceae bacterium | reverse complement strand
ACCGCCGTGATCGTGGTGGGTCATGTGACGAAGGGCGGCGGGATCGCCGGCCCAAAGACGCTGGAACACATCGTCGACACCGTTCTCTACTTCGAAGGCGAGACGACGCTCGACCATCGCGTGCTCCGCGCGACGAAGAATCGGTTCGGCGGCGTCGACGAGATCGGCGTATTTCGCATGACGGAAGGTGGACTCGCCGGCGTGGCGAACCCGTCGGAGCTGTTTCTCGGTGACCGCCAGTCCGGCGCCTCGGGATCCGCCGTTACGGCGCTGATCGAGGGCACACGCCCGGTGCTCATCGAGATCCAGGCGCTCGCCGCCAAGGCGGGGTTCGGCACTCCGCAGCGCGTCTCGACCGGCTTCGACGGCCGTCGACTCGCTCTCTTGCTCGCGGTCCTCGACAAGCGCGCGAGTCTATCATTCGCTATGCTCGATGTCTTCGTGAACATCGTCGGTGGCATGCGCCTGATCGAGCCCGCGGGCGACCTCGCGATCGCCGCGGCGCTCGCATCCAGCGTGTACGATCGCGCGCTGCCCCCCGATGCGATATTCATCGGCGAAGTGGGACTGGGCGGCGAAGTTCGCCCTGTCTCGCAGGTCGAGCGTCGTTTAGCGGAAGCCGCCAAGATGGGCTACACACGGGCCTTCGTGGCTGAGCGTGCCGTGCCCAGCCGGCCTGTCGCGAATATGACAGCCATCGGGATCCCCAACATTCAGACCCTGTTCCAGCGCCTATTCGCGTGAGCATCCCAGACGTTGGCGTCGTGATCGTCGCGGCCGGCACCGGCTCGCGGGTGGGAGGAGCAGAGCTCAAGCAATTTCGATGGGTCGCCGGAAAACCCATGCTCTTACACAGCGTGCAGGGATTCCAGGCTCGAGCTGATGTCGCGATGGTCGTCTGCGTCCTGCCACGTTCTGTTATCGGTGATCCGCCACCCTGGCTCTTTCAGTCCGATGGCGAGCGGCTTCTCCTCTCCGTCGGAGGTGCGACGCGCCAAGATTCGGTTGCGAATGGACTGGAGGATCTGCCGGCCAACGTTGGCGTTATCGTCATCCATGATGCGGCCCGTCCACTCGTGCCTGACAGCGTCATCACGCGCGTGATCGCCGAGGCCCGCAATGGACGCTCGGCCATCGCCGCGTTGCCGGTGGTGGATACGCTGAAGGAAGTCGACGCTGAGGGTCGGATCATCAGGACGGTTCCCCGAGAACGCCTCTGGCGCGCACAGACTCCCCAGGCTTTCCCGCGTCATGTCCTGGTGCGTGCGCATGCCGAGGCGCGCGCCCGGGGACTCAAGGCGACCGATGACGCCGCGCTCTGCGAGGCGCTTGGCATTCCGGTCATGGTCGTGCGCGGCAGCGAGCAGGCGATGAAAGTCACCGAGGAACCCGATTTCGCCCGAGCCGACGCGCTGAGCATGCTCCGTGAGTGAGCCGCGAGCCGTCCCGTTCTGGTCGCCGGAGGAAATCGAAGCCTCGCTGGCCGGGACCATCACGCACCTGACTGAGGGAGGGATCATCGCGTATCCCACCGAGACCGTGTACGGATTCGGGGGAAACGCCGATCATGCCGGGGTCGACGCGCTCGTGCGACTCAAGGGCCGCGCGCCGGGCAAGCCGTTTCTCTTGCTCATCAGCGGCAGCGCGATGCTCAGTCGCATCGGCCTCCGCCTGACGCCGGCCGCCACTCGTCTCGCGGCCCGACACTGGCCGGGCCCGCTCACCCTCGTCTTGCCTGGCGGCGAGCACCGCGTGCCAGATCGGCTGCGCGGGCCCGAAGGCGGCGTCGCCGTGCGGTGGACGCCGCACAAGGGGCTCACGCGCCTCATCTCGGCGCTCGGCGAGCCGATCACCTCGACGAGCGCCAACCATCCGGGGGTTCCGCCCGCGTCTTCGGCCGTCGAGATTGTTAGGGAGTGGAGCGACGCGATGGCGCGTGGCGTGCTCCGCGTGTTGGATGGTGGACATCTCCAGAGCTCAGAGCCATCGACCGTGGTCGATTGTACGGGACGACTTCCGCGAGTCATTCGTCCGGGCGCGATTCCGGCGGCGACGCTGCGGGAGAGCGTGCCCGATCTGATTGGTGACGCATGAAGATCCTGTTCGTGTGCACGGGCAATACCTGTCGGAGTCCTCTGTCGGCGTCGATCGCTCGACGCGTCGCCCAGGAGCGCGGTCTCACCGACATGGTCATCGAAAGCGCGGGTACGAGTGCCTGGGACGGCCAGCCCGCGTCCGACGGCGCGCTACTGGTCGGTCTCGAGCGGCAGCTCGATCTCAACGAGCATCGGTCCCGGACCATCACGCCGGCGATCATCGACGCCCAAGACCTGATTCTCACGATGGGACCGCATCATCGGGACCAGGTCGAGGCTATGGGTGGGGCCGGCAAGACCTTCTTGCTTTCGACGTATGCATCGCACGGGGCGGATGATCGGCCGATCAGCGATCCGTTCGGCGGGGATCTCGAGACGTATCGGACGACGACCGACGAGCTCGAGGCCGCGATTCGGAAGGTCATCGACCGGGTGTCCGCGGAGCGCGCGCGCTGATCGCACGGCCGCGGCGCCTGGTCTTATTGGGCCATCCCGTCGCCCACTCGTTGTCCCCCCGCTTCCAGTCGGCCGCGCTCCGAGCCGCTGGCCTGGATGTCACCTACGAGGCGGTCGACGTGGCCCCGAATGCGTTGGCCGACATCCTGCAATCCCTCGTTGGCGCGGGTGCCGCTGGCAACGTGACGGTCCCACACAAGGAGACCGTCGCTCATCGATGCAATCGTCTCATGCCCCTGGCCGAACGCGTGGGTGCCGTCAACACATTTTGGGTCGAAGACGGGCAACTCGTAGGTGACAATACCGACGTGGGTGGCTTTGCCGCCGCATGTGGATCGCCTATTTCACCAGGGAGACATGTGGCGCTCCTTGGCGCGGGTGGTTCGGCGGCGGCCGTCTTGGCAGCGGTAACGCAGTGGCCCCGGGTCGCGGTGCGTCTCTGGAACCGGAGCCCCGAGCGGGCCGTAGTCCTGGCGGAGCGGTTCGGCCCGTCCGTGCAACCGGTTGGGACGAAGGAGGAGGCGGTCGACCAATCCGCCCTGGTCGTGAATGCGACCTCGATCGGCCTCGACGGGGTGTCCCAGCCGATCGATGTCGCCCGACTTCCAGAGGGAGCCGACGTGTTCGATCTGGTCTACGGCCTGAATGAGACTCCTTGGGTCCGAGCCGCTCGCGCGGCCGGGCACCGGGCACAGGATGGGCTCGCGATGCTGATCGAGCAGGGTGCCTTGGCCTTTGAGCGCTGGTTCGGTAGGGCACCGGATCGAGCCGCTATGTGGCGTGCGGCGGCCCCGGATCGCAATAGATTTATGGTTACCAAGTAGTCTTTCGTCCCACCCAACACCCCCACCCTCGTGACCACACGCGTCGGCATCAACGGCTTCGGCCGCATCGGCCGGCAGGTGCTACGGGCCGCGAAACAACAAGGGGTCGCCGACCTCGAGTTCGTCGCCGTCAACGACCTGACCGATACGAAGACTCTGGCCCACCTGTTCACCTATGACTCGGTGCACCGGGCCTACCAGGGAACCGTCACCGCCGAGAGCGACGCGATCTGCGTCGACGGCGAGCGCATTCGGATTTTCGCCGAAAAGGATCCGGGCAAGCTGCCGTGGAAGGATCTCAAAGTCGATCTCGTGCTCGAGTCCACGGGCAAGTTCACCAATGCCCCGGACGCCAAGAAGCACATCGACGCTGGCGCCAAGAAGGTCTTGATCTCCGCGCCGGCGAAAGGCGAGGACATCACGGTCGTGATGGGCGTCAATAACGAGAAGTACGACCCCACGTCCCACCACATCCTGTCGAACGCCTCGTGCACCACGAACTGTCTCGTGCCGATGGTGAAGGTGGTCCGCGACGCCTTCGGGTTCAAGCACGGATCGATGGTGACGATCCACAGCTACACGAATGATCAGGTGATCCTGGACTTCCCGCATAAGGATCTCCGTCGCGCGCGTGCCGCGGCGATGTCGATGATCCCGACGACGACCGGCGCCGCGAAGGCGACGAGTCTCGTCATTCCGGAGGTCAAGGGCAAGATCGACGGCATCTCGATCCGCGTTCCCACCCCCGATGTCTCGCTCGTCGAGTTGACGGTCGAGGTCGAGCGGGCGACGACGATCGAGGCCGTGAACGCCGCGTTCAAGGCCGCGTCCGAGGCCGGCCCGCTCGAAGGGTTCCTCGCCTATTCGGATCTCGAGCTCGTGTCGACCGATTATATCGGCGATCCGCACTCGTGCACGCTCGATGCGAAGAGCACGAATGTCATCGACGGGACGCTCGTCAAGCTGTCCGGCTGGTATGACAACGAGTGGGGCTACGCCTGCCGTTGCGTCGATCTGCTTCGGTTCCTTGGCGCGCGTCTATGACCACGGCGACGGCGAAGAAGGCGAGCATTCGGCAGCTCTCGGATGCCCAGCTCAAGGGCGCCCGGGCGCTCGTTCGCGTGGACTTCAATGTGCCACTCGATGATCGCGGGCACGTGATGGACGACACGCGCATGCGCGCGGCGGTCCCCACGATCGAGTATCTGATCCAGCACGGCGCCCGCGTCGTGCTCTTGTCGCACCTCGGTCGGCCAAAGGGTCGCCCCGAGCCGCAGTATTCGCTTGCGCCGGTGGCGAAGCATCTGCGCGAGCTGGTGCCGCAGAAGGTCGTCTTCAGCGACTCGGTTGACTTTCCCACGCTCGTCAAGGCGTCGAAAGCGTTGACCGACGCTTCACCCATATTGCTCGTCGAGAACACGCGCTTTTTCCCCGGCGAAGAAAAGAACGATGATGCGTTGGCCGGCGAGTTTGCGCAGCTCGGTGATCTCTTCGTGAATGATGCCTTTGGCGCGGCGCATCGCGCGCATGCATCGACCGAGGGCGTTGCCCGCCATCTGCGCCCGGCCGTCGCCGGGTTTTTAATGGAGCGCGAGCTCGATTATCTCGGTCGCACGCTCAACGATCCGCCGCGACCGTTTATCGCCATCCTTGGCGGCGCGAAAATCTCGGGGAAGATCGACGTCATCGAGGCGCTACTGCCGAAGGTGGATGGTCTGCTCATCGGCGGCGCCATGGCGTCGACGTTCTTTCGTGCGATGGGGCTGGAGACGGGCACATCGCTCGTCGAGTTGGATCGCGTGGACATGGCGAAGGGACTGTTGCATCGCGCCGGCGCGCGACTCACGTTGCCCCACGATGTCGTGGTGGCGACGTCGCTCGACGTGCCGGGGAATCAGTCGCGCGTCGTGAAGCGTGAGTCGATTCCGAGGAGAGAGTCCGTGTACGACATCGGCCCCGCGACGGCCCAGTCGTTCGGCCGCGCGATCACCACGGCGAAGACCATCCTCTGGAACGGTCCGATGGGCGTGTTCGAGAAACCGCCCTATGACACGGGCACGTTGGCGGTGGCCGAGGCGATGGCCAAGGCCACGGATCACGGCGCGACGACGATCGTCGGTGGTGGGGATTCCGCCGCGGCGGTGATGCAGGCTGGTCTCGATGATCGCATGACGCACGTGTCGACCGGCGGTGGCGCGTCGCTCGAATATCTCGAGGGGAAGGTGCTGCCCGGAATCGCTGCCCTCGACGACGCGGCGTAAGTGGCCAAAGTCTACGCCGCCAATTGGAAGATGCATCATGGTCCCGGGAGCGCCCGCACTTTCATGCGGGTGTTCCTGGAGGCGTGTCCGCCGCGCAGTGACCACACGCTCATCTTCGCGCCGCCCGCGGCGTCGATCGCGGCCGTGATGGGGGCGGCCGAGGGGCGAGCGGATATCATCATCGGCGCGCAGAATATTTATTGGGAAGAGAAGGGCGCGTACACGGGCGAGATGTCGGCCGAGATCGCGCGCGAGGCGGGCGCGCGGATGACGCTCGTCGGCCACTCGGAGCGTCGCCGCAAGTTCGGCGAGACGGATGCCGAGACGGCGAAGAAGTGCGCGGCCGCGGTGCGCGCGGGACTCGTGCCGATGCTCTGCGTTGGTGAGACTGATGACGAGCGGCGAACCGGCCGCACGTCGGATGTCGTCGCGCGTCAGCTCCGAGCCGGGGTCGTCGAGCTCGCGCCCGACACGATCGCGCAGATGTTCGTGGCGTACGAGCCCGTGTGGGCGATCGGGACGGGTCGGAACGCGACGCCCGAGGACGCCGCGATGATGCACACGTTCATTCGACAGCTGCTCGATGAGCTCACGGATGGCCGCGGCGCGGCGGTACCGATCCTCTATGGTGGCAGTGTCAACGGAAAGAACTGCGGCGAGCTGCTGGCGGCGCGCGACGTCGACGGGCTCCTCGTTGGCGGCGCCAGCCTCGACCCCGTCGCGTGGGCCGAGATCGTTCGGACTTGACGTAGGCCCGCAAATCACGGCATTATTAGCACTTAGCCTATGTATACGTTCCTTCTGATCATCCTCATCCTCGACAGTGCGGTCCTCATCGCCGCCGTTCTCCTGCAGAGCGGTAAAGGCGGAGGCATCGCCGCGAGCTTTGGCGGCGTCAGCTCGTCGACTGACGCGTTCATTGGGACGCGACAAGCGGGCAACCTGTTGACCACGGTGACGTGGTGGACGGGCGGCCTCTTCTTGGGTCTCTCCTTCATACTGCAGATCATGTCGACGCATACCCGTGCGCCGACATCGGTGCTGGACAAGACCTTCGGTCGTCCCGCGCAGACGGCTCCGGCTCCCGCGCAGTCGGCGCCAGCGGTGCCACTGCAACCGACGCAACCGACGCAACCGGCGCCGCCGAAGAAGTGAGCTCTGGTTTTCTCTTACTCGAAGACGGCTCGGTCTACACGGGCCGTCTTCGGACGCCAGCGCCGGAAGCTGTCGCCGAGGTCGTGTTCACGACGAACATGACTGGATATCAGGAGGTCTTTAGCGACCCCTCGTATTCAGGGCAAATCGTCGTGATGACCGCGCCGCAGATCGGCAACTATGGCGTGAACTTGGAAGACCCTGAGTCGGCCAACTCAACGCCCCAAGTCGCTGGGGTCGTGGTGAGGGAGCTCTCGCCGACGTATTCAAACTGGCGTGCGACGGGCTCGCTGGTGGATTGGCTCGAGGCCGCCCAGATCCCTGTTTTGAGCGATATCGACACCCGGCAGCTCACGCGCCACTTGAGATCCCAAGGTGTCATGCGCGGTGTCATTGGCGCGGGGACGATGCCGACTGATGCCGTGCGATCGGCCGTGCTGTCGTGTCCGTCGATGGAAGGGCTCGATCTGGCCAGTGTTGTCTCGACCAAAGCCCCGTACGTCTGGGGCAACCCGGCCGCGCCGCTGCACATCATCGCGTACGACTACGGTATCAAAAAGAACATACTGCGCTTGTTCGAGGCGCATGACGCTCGTGTGACGGTGGTGCCGGCGACGACTCCAGCCGAGGCTGTCTTGGAGATGCAGCCGAGTGGGGTGTTCTTGGCGAACGGCCCAGGCGATCCGGCCGCTGTTGAATACGCGCCGAAGGCTATCCGAGCGATCACTGAGCGCGGTGTGCCGACGTTCGGGATTTGCCTTGGCCACCAATTGCTGGGTCTAACGTACGGCGCCGAGACGTATAAGCTGCCGTACGGTCACCATGGCGGAAATCACCCGGTCCGCGAGATCGACACGAACGAGGTCACGATTACCTCGCAGAACCACGGATTCGCGGTCCGAGGCTCGGAAGCCGGGATTCCCGGGGCGCCGGCGCTTCGTGTGACGCATGTCAATCTCAACGATCAGAGTATAGAGGGTTTACGGCATCGCGAGCTGCCGGTGTTCGCGGTTCAGTATCACCCGGAAGCCGCGCCAGGCCCGCATGACGCCCGGCCCTTGTTCGACGCGTTCATCAAAGCCTGCAAGCGCTTGACTTAGATTAGGTAAAGTCCTATCGTTGTGGAAGTTAGGGGGTAGCAGGTGTCCTATATGCTGGGGTCTCCGGATGACCAAAGCTGACCTGGTCGAGCACGTCACGACCCATATTGCGCAGACGGCTGGGCCAATGATCTCGAAGAAGGATTGTGCCCGCGTGGTCGATTCGTTCCTCGACGCGATCAAGCAAGCGTTGCAGGAGCAGCGCAATATCGAAGTGCGAGGCTTCGGCACATTCAAGATCCGCCAGCGGAAAACTCGCATGGCGAGAAATCCGCGCACTGGCGCACCCGTGGAAGTGTCCGCGCGTCCGGTGCCGGTGTTCAAGCCGTCGAAGGAGTTACGCGCGATGGTCGCGAATGTCGATATCTCGGAGCTTTCCGAAGCCTGACGTTTCGCGTCCATTCGACCCCGAGACGAATCGCCCTCACGAAACGAACGCTATGTTTCGCGAGGGCTTCTTCTTTCATGACTGTCACCGTTTTGCTTTTCGCGTCGTTCGCTGATGCGTTCGGGCGTTCCTCTGTCGAAGTGACCGTGGAACAGGGCGCAACCGTCGCGGATATCGTCGATCAGTTGAGCGCGCTCGCTCCGTCCGACCGTCTTCCGCCGCGTCCGCTCGTCGCGGTCAACGCCGAGTACGCGGAGTATGACGTGCGACTCAATTCGGGTGATGAAGTCGCGCTGATTCCACCGGTGGCCGGTGGATGATCCGCGTCGCGCTCGTCATGCATCCGATTGATGTCAGCGCGCTCATAGCTGAGGTCGCCGACGTGTCAACTGGCGCGACGGCGGTGTTTGTCGGGACGGTCCGCGATGTGAACGATGACAAGGCTGTGAGCGGCATCGACTATTCGGCGTATACGGTGATGGCGGAGCGCGAGATGCTGCGCATCGCGCAGGAGGCGGCGCGTCAATTCGCTCCGCTGCGCGTCGTCGTGGAGCATCGCGTCGGCGCTCTCGAGTTGGGCGACGTGAGCGTCACCATCGCCACCGCGCACGCGCATCGCGCGCCCGCGATCGACGGCATGCGTTTTGTCATCGAGGAGATCAAGCGCCGGGTGCCGATCTGGAAGCAAGAGCGCTATCTGGACGGCACGCGCGAGTGGGTCGGCGTATGACCGTGCATGATCAATTCGGGCGCCGTATTGAGTACCTGCGGATCTCAGTAACGGATCGTTGCAATTTCCGTTGCTTGTATTGTATGCCGCTGGAAGGGCTGCAGTGGTTGCCGAAGTCTGAGATTCTGTCGTACGAAGAGATCACCGAGATTGTACGTCAGCTCGCACCACTCGGGCTCACGCGTTTGCGTCTGACTGGCGGCGAGCCGACGATCAGACCCGATCTTGCGGTCCTCGTGCAGTCGCTTCGAGCGATCCCGGAAATCAGTGACATCGCATTGTCGACGAATGGGATCAAGCTTCCCGAGTTGGCACCGTCACTGCGCGCTGCGGGACTCGATCGTGTCAACATGAGCACGGATAGTTTGCGAGCCGAGCGCATCGCGCGCATCGCGAGACGGAATCTCGGGTTTGATCCGATCTCCGCGGCGATGGCGGCCGAGCGAGCCGGGCTCGATCCAATAAAATTGAACGTCGTCGTGATGCGCGGCATCAACGATGATGAGATCGAAGCGTTCGCGAAGCTGACGCTCGACCACCCGTGGCATGTGCGGTTCATTGAGCTCATGCCGGTCGGTGACATGCGCGATGTCACATGGGATCACGTCGTCCCGAGCGACGAAATCTTGGAACGACTTACGGGATTGGTACCGGCGCAGGGCCCGGTGCGTGGCAATGGACCGGCGGCGTACTATCGGTGGCCGGGCGCACCGGGAACGATCGGCGTCATCACGCCGATGACACACACGTATTGCGCCGCCTGCAATCGCGTGCGCCTCACGGCCGATGGCCGGTTGCGAACGTGTCTCTTCGGCGATCACGAAGTGAACCTGCGCGACCCACTACGCCGCGGCGAATCCATTGTGCCGTATGTGCTCCGCGCGCTGGCGGAAAAGCCTGAAGCGCACGGCCTCTTGCAGATGCACGTCGGCGGACTGCGCGCGCTCTCCCAGGTGGGCGGCTGAACGTCGGCGGCTGAAAGTGGGTGGCTGATCGCTTAGTTTTTCAGCCATGCTCAAACTCATAACCGTCGTGGGCGCCGGCAACGTCGGCGCGACGACCGCTCAACGACTCGCTGAAAAAGAATTGGCCCAACGCGTCGTGATGGTCGACGTCGTCGAGGGCATTCCTCAGGGCAAAGGCCTTGACCAATGGGAAACCGCCCCGATCGAGGGCTTCGACTCCCGCGTGATCGGGACGAACGGATACGCGGAGACCGCGGGATCCGACATCGTCATCATCACCGCCGGCATCGCCCGTAAGCCGGGCATGTCCCGCGACGATCTCCTCGGCACCAACGCGGGGATCGTGAAGCAAGTCTCCGAGGAGATCAAGCGCACGTCTCCTCAGGCCATTGTCATAGTTGTTTCCAATCCGCTCGATGCCATGTGCCAGGTGGCGAAGAAATTCACCGGCTTCCCACGCGAGCGCGTCTTGGGCATGGCGGGGGTGCTCGACACCGCTCGTTATCGGGCATTCCTGGCCGAAGCGCTGAACCTCTCGGTTCGCGACATTCAAGCAATGGTCCTCGGCGGCCATGGCGACACGATGGTCCCGCTGCTCTCGTACACGACGGTCAGCGGCATCCCCATCACGCAGCTGCTGCCCAAGGCGACGCTCGACCCGATCATCGAGCGCACGCGGACGGGCGGCGCCGAAATCGTGAAGCATCTCAAGACCGGTTCGGCCTATTATGCCCCCTCCGCCGCGGCGGTGCAGATGGCCGAGGCGATCGCGTTCGACCAGCGCCGCGTGTTGCCGTGCGCCGCGTGGCTCGAGGGCGAGTATGGCGCGAAGGATTTGTTCCTCGGCGTCCCCTGCGTCCTGGGTCGCAAGGGACTCGAGAAGATCATCGAGGTCGAGTTGACCGCCGGCGAGAAGGCCGATCTTGGCAAGAGCGCGGATGCCGTGCGTGAGCTCAACGGGGCGCTGGCGAAGTTGGGCTACTGATAGATGTTTCTAGCGCAGTTTTGGCGCTCGACCGTCGGTAAGAAAATCGTGATGGCCGTGACGGGACTGATCATGATCGGTTTCGTCATCGGCCACCTCGCCGGAAACCTCCTCGTGTTCGCCGGCCGGGGTCGCATCAACGCCTACTCGGCGTTTTTGCACTCGACCGGCGAAGTGCTGTGGGGCGTTCGGCTCGTTCTGCTCGTCTCGGTGATCCTACACATCACGGCAGCGGTGCAGCTGACCGCCATCGATCGCGCGGCTCGGCCGATCGGGTACGCCAAGCATCAGTACGAAGCCGCGACGTGGGCTTCTCGCACTATACGGTGGGGCGGCGTGCTGCTGCTCGTGTTCATCGTCTATCACTTGTTGCACATGACGGTGGGCACTGTGCATCCATCGTTCACGCCCGGCGACGTCTATCACAACTTGATCACCGGCTTGTCCGTCTGGTACGTGGCGGCGTTTTATCTGATTGCCATGCTCGCTTTGGGGCTGCATCTGTATCATGGTACTTGGAGTTCCATCAAAACATTGGGACTGGAACAGGACTCCAGAGTGCCGCTACGACGAAGGCGCATGGTTTGGGTGTTCGCCGTCGTCATGACGTTAGGGTTCGCTGTCATCCCACTGGCGGTCGTTCTGGGGGTGATTCGATGACCGTGGACCTCAACGCCAAGACGCCACCGGGCCCAATCGAACAAAAGTGGAACACGCACAAGTTCGAGATGAAGCTCGTCAACCCGGCGAACAAGCGAAAATTCACGGTCATCGTCGTCGGCACCGGTCTCGCGGGAGGCTCGGCGGCCGCGACGCTGAGTGAGCTCGGCTACCAGGTCAAGAGCTTCTCGTTCCACGATTCGCCACGACGCGCGCACAGTATCGCGGCCCAAGGCGGCATCAACGCCGCCAAGAACTATCAGAACGATGGCGACAGCGTCTATCGTCTGTTCTATGATACGGTCAAGGGTGGCGACTTTCGCTCCCGTGAGGCGAACGTCTATCGATTGGCCGAGGTCAGCGTCAACATCATCGACCAGTGCGTCGCCCAAGGCGTCCCCTTTGCGCGCGAGTACGGTGGACTCTTAGCCAATCGATCGTTCGGCGGCGCCCAAGTCTCCCGCACGTTCTACGCGCGTGGCCAAACGGGACAGCAGCTCCTGCTCGGTGCGTACCAGGCGCTCGAGCGCCAGATCATCCGCGGCGGGATCCAGATGTACCCGTACACGGAGATGCTGGACCTGATCGTGATCGACGGCCGCGCGCGCGGCATCATTGCGCGCGATCTGTTGACCGGCGCGATCACGCCGCACCTGGCGGACGCCGTCGTGCTGGCCACGGGCGGCTACGGCAACGTGTTCTTCCTGTCGACGAACGCCAAGCTCTCGAACTGCACGGCGATCTGGCGCGCCTACAAGCGCGGCGCCGCCTTCGCCAACCCGTGCTTCACGCAGATCCACCCGACGTGCATTCCCGTGAGCGGCGACTACCAGTCGAAGCTCACCCTCATGTCGGAGTCGCTACGGAACGATGGCCGAGTGTGGGTGCCACGCCGCAAGGGCGACAAGCGTCCGCCCTCGGAGATTCCGGAGAGCGAGCGCGATTACTACCTCGAGCGCAAGTACCCGAGCTTCGGCAACCTCGCGCCGCGTGACATCGCGTCGCGCGCGGCCAAGGAAGTGTGCGACGAAGGGCGGGGGGTCGGTCCGACGGGGCTCGGCGTCTATCTCGACTTCGCCGACGCGATCAAGCGGCTCGGCGAGGACGCGATTCGCGACCGGTACGGGAATCTGTTCGAGATGTACCAGCGCATTACGGACGAGAATCCGTATAGGGTGCCGATGCGCATCTTCCCGGCCATCCATTACACGATGGGCGGGCTCTGGGTCGATTATAACCTCATGACCACGATCCCCGGGTTGCATGCGGTCGGCGAAGCCAACTTCTCCGATCACGGTGCGAACCGCCTCGGCGCGTCGGCTCTCATGCAGGGGCTAGCGGACGGCTACTTCATTCTGCCGTATACGATCGGCGACTATTTAGCGACGACGAAGCTCGCCCCAGTCGACACCAACCATCCGGCGGTTCGTGAAGCGGAGGCTGCCGTTCGTGCGCGACTCTCGAAGTTGCTCGGCATTCGCGGTGGGAAGCCGGCGGATGCGTTCCATCGCGAGTTGGGCAAGACTATGTGGGAGCTGTGTGGGATGTCGCGTCATGCTACGGGCCTCAAAAAAGCATTGGAGATCATCCCACAAATTCGCGAACAATTCTGGAACGAGCTGGTGGTGCCGTCGACGGGCGACACGGTGGCGTTCAATCAAGAGTTGGAGAAGGCGGGGCGCGTCGCGGATTTCTTGGAGTTGGGCGAGTTGATTTGTATCGACGCGTTGCATCGCAACGAGTCGTGCGGCGGGCACTTTCGTGAGGAGTACCAGACGCCGGATGGCGAAGCCAAACGAGATGACGAGCATTTTGCCTATGCCGCGGCGTGGGAATATGCCGGCGACAATACACCGCCCGTGCTGAATAAAGAGCCGCTGACGTTCGAGGCGGTTCACCTGAGTCAGCGGAGCTACAAGTGAGCCAGCGGAGCGACTCGTAATGGACATCACGCTATACGTCTGGCGTCAGGCAGGGCCGGAGAAGCCTGGGAAACTCGTGGAGTATCCCGCGAAGGGCATCAGCACGGATGCGTCCTTCCTCGAGATGCTCGACATCGTCAACCACGGGCTTATCGAGCGCGGCGAGGACCCGATTGCCTTCAGCCACGACTGCCGCGAAGGGATCTGCGGCTCCTGCTCGCTCATGATCAACGGCGAGGCCCACGGCCCGATGCGCGGCACGGCGACGTGCCAGCTCCACATGCGCACGTTCAAGAACGGCGACCATATCACGATCGAGCCCTGGCGCTCGGTCGCGTTCCCGGTGATCAAGGATCTCGTCACCGATCGCCGCTCGCTGGATCGGATTATTCAGGCCGGCGGCTACATTACCGAGAACACCGGCGGCGCCCGCGATGCGAACGCGATCCTCGTGGCAAAGCAGGATGCCGATGCCGCCATGGATGCCGCGGCCTGCATCGGTTGCGGCGCCTGCGTCGCCGCCTGCCCCAACGGCTCGGCCTCACTCTTCACGGCAGCCAAGATCGCGCACCTGGGCTTCCTGCCACAGGGCCAGCCTGAGCGTTATCGTCGTGTTCTCTCGATGGTCGCGCAGATGGACGCCGAGCATTTTGGCGGGTGCACGCTGCACGGCGAGTGCCAGGAGGCGTGCCCGAAGTCCATCAGCATCGGCGTGATCTCGCGGATGAACCGGGATTACATGCGCGCCACGCTCACGCACAAGGAAGAGCGCGAGGCCGCCGGAGTCGGCTGACGTGACGCAGCGAACCACGCTGGAAAAAATAGAGTGGGTTATCGTGCTAGCGGCGGTCATCTTCGCGGTCGCGTTCGGCCTTTTGAACTGAGCGCGGCCCACTGATCGGGATCATCATCGCCCTTCTCGCCGCCTGCTCCTACGGCGTCGGCGACTTCCTCGGCGGTGTCAGCACCCGGCGCGCGTCATGGCTCCCGGTCACGATCTACGCCGAGGTCATCGGCTGTATCCCGCTCGGTATCGCGACGGCATATCTGTCGCACGCGACGTTTGGCGTGGACGCGGCCTGGGGCGCGGCGGCCGGTGTGGTCGGCGCTGCCGGCATCGGGCTGCTCTATCGCGGACTCGGATCAGGGACGATGAGCGTGGTCGCGCCGATCACCGCCGTCTGCGCGACGGCGCTGCCGGTGCTGGCCGGCGTGGCGTTCGGTGAGCGGCCCGCGACGCAGGCGGTCTTGGGTATCGGCATCGCGATCGCCGCCATCGTGTTGATCAGTCAAGCGCACGACGTTCCGGTGATTGCTCGGACGAGGTTGTCCTTGCGCGGGAGCGTGCTCATTGCGCTCGCGTCCGGCGTCTGTGTCGCCGGGTTTCTGATTCTCATGTCCCGCGCGAAGGGCGGGGGACTCTGGGCCTTGTTCGTCTCGCGCGTCGTCGCGACGGTGACGCTCTCTGGCCTAGCGTTGGTGACGAGGCGAGACCAACTCCCGCCACCCGAGCTTCGGCGGACCGTTGCCTGGTGCGGTGTCTTCGACGCGGGAGGAACGATAGGCTACGTCTTGGCCCTGAGCCGCGGAACGCTTGGCATCACGGCGACGCTGATCTCCCTCTATCCGGCGGCAACGCTGATCCTCGCCCGCTTCGTACTCGGCGAGCGCCTCCGCCGTCGCCAGCTGCTCGGCCTGGCGTGTGCGGTCGCCGCCGTCGTGCTGATTACGAGCGCTACTGCTCCTGCACCCTGAGGCTGGCCTCGAACGGCTGCTGTACGACCTGTTTGATCGGACAGGTTCCGCTAATGGCCGGTTGGTAGCGCAGCATCCCGACGCTCCGCCGCACCGCGAGCGCAAAGTCCGGCGACGAACTTTTCAGCGTGCGAAGCGTGGCGGGGATCACGTGCCCGTGTTCGTCGACCACGAACTCGAACGTCCCGTTGCCGGTCGGCAAACGTGGCGCCGGCGCCTCGTCGTCCAGGGAAGCGCGGTGCGCGAGCGGCACCACCGATACGGCGACGTGTGCGAGATCGGTCGCGAGCGCGTCCGCATCGGGCGTGAGAGACGAGAGTGACATCGTGTACTGGCCCATCGGCACGCCGACGAATGCCTTCAACGAGTCGGCGCGGCGCACCGCCGTCACGAGCGCACTGTCGACGGAGGGGAGGAGCGAGGTCGCGGTCAACCGCAGGCTGGTGACACGGCCGCGGAGCAAGCTGAAGGTCACCTGTCCCGTCAACGTCGGCGCGACCTTCGTTTCTGATGCGAAGCCGTACACCGGCAGAGCCAGATTGGGCGGCAGATGGAACTGGCGCCGGATCGCCAACGTCAACTTGTCGTTGTTCGGGTTGCCGGGATGCGCACCCCCAATGGTGCCGTAGATCGGTACATCGATCGTCTCGAACGACGGCGGCATCCGGCACCCGAGCGCGATCTCCTCGCTCTTCGGAGGTTGGGGCGAAGCGGCCGCCACGGGCTCGCCGTCGACCGTCGCCGTGACGAAAGTGTGATCGATGACGGTGTCGGTCTCGACCGAGAACCGCTGCAGGAGCGGGTGCAAGTCGAAGCTCGTGGGACTCCGACCGCCGGTGTGGGTATCGATCCCCCTCGAACGAATCGCCATCAGCGGCTCCTCGGTTCTCGTCACATCGAGAATAGGCACCAGCGGCAGCGCCTCGGCGAACGTCGTCGTGGCGGTGACCCCGATGGCCTTGACGGAGCTGGGATTCGTGAGACGAAACACGGCGCGGCGGATGATGTACGTCCTGGCGTCGAGATAGATAGATCCCGCGACGTCCGCCACGGCGATCCGATCGGCGGGGCGGAAGTCGATACGGATCTCGCCCTTCTTCTCGCCCATATACGCGAAACAATGCGCCGCGTCGAACGCCGAGTCGCCCAGATCGCCGAAGGTCGGGAGATACATCATGGTCCGCCGCTGACCCTCAACATTGGTATCATGGTATACGATGCCGCCGACGCGATACGGGCGGCTGTCGCGACTGTCGTAGAGGGCGGTGTCCCGTGAGGCGACGCTGTCGTCTCGGTTCGTCGTTTGGATAATCTGGGTTTCGACCCGGCGATACCGGAATGGATACTTCTGGCGCAGCAGATTGTACCGCTCGACGTTCGCGTCCAGCTGCTCGAAGATGGCCGCGAGCGTCGGGTTGTTGGCCGCTTTTGGAATCCCCGTCGCCACACACGCGTGGAGCGGGTTGCGCTCGGCCGTCACCGGCACGGTCGCGAGTCGGAACGCGATCGGCTTCATGCGGAGTACCAACGGCGTCCGGTTCGGACCCAGCGTAATCGCCGTGTCGAGCGGCGCGAAGCCCAGCATGCGCGCGCGGACGTGGTAGGTGCCGTCGGTGACGTCGCCGAGCGAGAACTGGCCTTTGGCGTCCGTGAAGCGGTCCGTGCCGTCCGGTCCGCTGACGATCCCGTAGGGTACTGGCTGACTGTCAGCCGCCGAGACCAGCACCCCTTTGACGGCTTGCTGCGCCTGGGCGGCGCTCGCCACCAACCAACTACAGCTTAGGCAGAGTAACGCCCTGTTGACCTTGATACTTGCCCTTTTTGTCCTTGTAGGACACCTCAGGGGGTTCCGACCCCTGGAAGAAGAGCACCTGGGCAATGCCTTCGTTCGCATAGATCTTCGCCGGCAGCGGCGTCGTGTTGGAGATCTCGAGCGTGACGAATCCTTCCCACTCCGGTTCGAAGGGCGTCACGTTCGTGATGACGCCGCACCGGGCGTACGTGGATTTGCCGACGCAGATCGTAACGACGTCGCGAGGAATGCGGAAGTACTCGACACTTCTGGCCAGGGCGAACGAGTTCGGGGGCACGATGCAGATATCGCCCTCGAACTCGACGAAGGACTTTGAGTCGAAATCCTTGGGGTCGACGATCGAGTTCATCACGTTCGTGAAGATCCGGAACTCGCGGGCGACCCGCATGTCGTATCCGTAGCTTGACACGCCATAACTAATGACGCCGGTGCGGACCTGGCGGCCTTCGAAGGGCTCGATCATCCGGTGCTCTTTGGCCATCCGGGTGATCCAGCGGTCAGACTGGATTGTCATGGGCGCGAATTTTAGACGAGGCTGTCGGCTAACGCTACCGCCGGACCATCGCTCAGGCCTCCGGGGAGGGTTCTGACTTGATCGGCGCTGCGCGCCTCACTTGGATCCGATCCAGACCATCTGGAGACACTGTAGGGAACGGGAGCCGGAGCAAAGCGCCTAGATGCTGGCGTTGAAATAGCCCTTCGCGATGAATAACTTGCCTAGGCTGGACCTCGTGAAACTTTTCACAAGACAGACACACCGGAGTTTATGGCGAGCTCGTTCTTTCCGGTGCTCCTATTGATCGGTTTCGTCGCCGTCAACGCCGTGGCGATGATCGGGTTGTCGCACCTCTCATTGCGACTCCGTCCAACACCCGAGAAGGACACCGCTTACGAATCCGGAATCCCGCCCCTGGGCGACGCCCGAGAACGCTTCTCGGTCAAGTTCTATATGGTCGCCATGCTCTTCATCGTCTTCGACATCGAGACGGTGTTCATGATCCCCTGGGGGGTGGCCTTCCGACAGCTTTCCTGCACGGTGCCACTCGTCAGTGGCGTCTGCCCGAGCGGGCACGCCACCCTATTCGGGCTCGGCGAGATGCTCGTCTTCATCGCCATTCTGCTCGCGGGCCTGGTCTACGTCTGGAAGAAGGGCGCGTTGCAATGGGATTGACCCAGGTATCGTATAGTCCGGAGACCCAGGAAAGCTGGGTCGCCACGAAGCTCGACTTTCTCGTGAACTGGGGCCGCGCGAATTCGCTGTGGCCGATGCCGTTCGGCACGGCGTGCTGCGCGATCGAGTTCATGGCCACGGCCGCGAGCCGGTTCGATCTGGCTCGGTTCGGGATGGAGCGGATGAGCTTCTCTCCGCGCCAGGCTGACGTGCTCATCTGCGCCGGACGGGTGCCGTTCAAGCTGGCGCCCGTGATCCGCCGGATCTGGCAGCAGATGCCCCAGCCGAAATGGTGCATCTCGATGGGCGCCTGCGCCTCCTCGGGCGGGATGTTCGACAACTACGCCGTGGTGCAGGGGATCGACACGATCATTCCGGTCGATGTTTACGTCCCCGGCTGCCCGCCTCGCCCGGAAGGGCTCCTCTACGGCATCCGCATGCTGCAGCAGAAGGTGATGCGCGAGCGGATGTCCGACACGTCGATCCGCAACGAGATGGAGCCGGATCCGTCGAGCCGGCTCTATATCCCGCCGCCGACGATCGACGAGCTCTCGGAGCCGTTTGGCAACTCCGTCAATCAGACGCGATCCACCGTATGAGCGAGACGATTCCCACGGTGTATCCCGGCGTAGCCGCGCCGAGCGGCACCCCGGTCACACCTCGGAACATCCCGCATCGTGGCGGCCCGGAGAATCCGACGGCGTCGGCGCTGGCTGCTCAATTCAAGGCGGCGGTCAAGCGGGTCGATGTGGTCTGGGGCGAGACGACGGTGCTGGTCGATGCCACACGGCTCAAAGACATCGTGCAATGGCTGCATGATGATCCGGGCCAGCGCTACGACTTCCTATCGGATGTGACGGCGGTCGAGTATCGAGATACCGGCAGACCAATTGAAGTCGTGTGGCATCTCCGTTCGCTGCCGTATCGGCGCTTTCTAAGGCTCAAAGTCGAGCTGGAAAAGACCGCACCGCTCGCCGTCGACAGCGTGTGGTCGATCTATAAGAGCGCCGATTGGATGGAGCGGGAATGCTATGACATGTTCGGCATCACCTTCCGCGGTCACCCGGATTTACGGCGCATTCTCATGTGGGAGCAGTATCGAGAAGGCTACCCGCTGCGAAAGGATTTTCCGCTGAGGGGACGCTTCAGCCGCGCCGAGCAACTGCGTCAGGCGCTGGCTCAGAATCCCGAGGCCAAGTATTCCATGGATGAGCTTTCGATCGTCGAGGCCTTCGAGGATCTGCCGGAGGACATGCGGCAGCGACTCGGGCGCGGCGAGAAGACGGGGGAATAGATCATGAGCGACACTCGGACCGTCGAGGTCGAACTTTCGACCACCGGGCTCGACGCTCAGGGTCGTCCGACGCGCACGCCGCTCAGGGTGGGCGGCGACGGCGCGCAGACGATCGAAGCGTATCCCGCGCTCGAACCGGATTTTGCCGGCGAGCACATGCTGATCAACATCGGGCCGCAGCATCCGGCGACGCACGGTGTGCTTCGTCTGGTGCTGGAGCTCGACGGCGAGACCGTCGTGCGCTGCATTCCGCACATCGGCTATCTGCACTGCGGCTTCGAGAAGATTGGCGAGTATCGCCAGTACAATCAGATCGTCCCGTGGACGGATCGCGAGGATTATCTCAACTCGATCGGCAACAACATCGCCTTCGCATTAGGCGCCGAGCGGTTGTTCGGCATTGAGATCACGGAGCGCTGTACGGTGCTTCGTGTTATCGCCGGCGAGCTCTCTCGTATTATCTCGCACCTGGTCTGGCTTGGCACGACCTGCATCGACATCGGTGCGTTCACGCCATTTCTATGGTCGTTCCAAGAACGCGAGCGAGTATATGATCTTCTGGAACGTTGGGTCGGCGCGCGGCTAACCACGTCAGCCACTCGTGTCGGCGGAATGGCAGCCGATATCCCTGATGGCTGGACCGCGGCGCTCGATGGATTCATCAAGACGTTCCCCAAGACGATCGACCAGGTCGACCAGATGCTGACCAGAAACGCTATCTGGGTCGGGCGCACGGTCGGTCTCGGTGTCATGTCGGCCGAGGAAGCGACGAATTACGGGCTGTCTGGACCGATGTTGAGAGCCTCGGGTGTCGCGTATGACGTGAGAAAGGATTTTCCCTATCTCGGCTACGAGACCTACGATTTTGACGTTCCCGTTGGCACGCACGGGGACGTCTACGATCGGTATCTCGTGCGAATGGAAGAGTTGAGACAGTCCGTCAGGATTCTGGAGCAGGCGCTCGCTCGATTGCCCGGTGGGCCGGTCAACATCGATGATGCGAGAGTCATTTTGCCGCCCAAGTCCAAGGCGACCAGCGAGATGGAATCCATGATCCATCACTTCAAGCAAGTGATGGAAGGCCCGCGGCCGCCGATCGGGGAAGCGTACGTGGTGGTCGAGAGCCCGAAGGGCGAGAAAGGCTACTATATGGTCTCCGACGGCTCGGCCAAGCCGGTCCGCTGGCGGATCCGGCCGCCGTCGTTCGTGAACCTGTCGGCGATCCCCAAGATGGTCGAAGGCCACTTGCTGTCCGACGTGATCGCGATCAACGCCAGTATCGACATCGTGATGGGAGAAATTGATCGTTGACGACGAAGGCACCATATGAACCGGTCTTCGTCGGCGCGCGCCGCGAGGAGCTGGACATGCTCCTCGGTCGCTACCCGACGAAGATGGCGGCGCTGCTGCCCGCCCTCTGGATCGTGCAGGAAGCTCGCGGCTGGGTCAGCGACGACGGCATGCAGGAAGTGGCCACCGTCCTCGGCCTCACGCCCGCCTACGTCAAAGGCGTCGTCACGTTCTACACGATGTACCATCAGCACCCGGTCGGGAAATACTTCGTCCAGGTGTGCACGACGTCACCCTGCAACGTGTGCGGCGCCGAGGATGTGGTGCGCGCGTTCTTGAAGCACACGAAATGTGAAGAACTTGGGACGACCTCGCCGGACGGTCGCTTCACGGTGATCGAGGTGGAATGCCTCGGCGCCTGTGGCTTCGCGACGCCGGTCATGATCAACAGTGAATTCTTGGAATCGGTCACTCCCGATACCGTGCCGGCGATCGTCGCCGCTCATAAATAGACTTGACTCATGGGCTATCCCCACAAATCGCACGCCCGCGAAACGCCGGTCCTCTCCAAGCATTTCGGCGATCCCGACGCGATCTCGCTCGCCGGCTGGCGCCAGCGCGGCGGGTATCGCGCGCTCGAGCAAGCGCTCGGCATGGCACCGACCGATATCACGAACATCGTGAAAGAATCGGGCCTGCGCGGCCGCGGCGGCGCCGGGTTTCCGACGGGTGTCAAGTGGTCCTTCATGAAGATCGGCGATGGGAAGCCGCACTACCTGTGCTGCAATGCCGACGAATCGGAACCCGGGACGTTCAAGGACCGCGAGATCATGCGGTGGACGCCGCATGGCCTGATTGAAGGCTGTGCGATCGCGTGCCACGCCATGGGCGCCGAAACGGCCTACATCTATATTCGGGGCGAGTTCACCGAGCCACTCGATCGCATGAATGCCGCTGTCCAAGAGGCGTACTCCGAGGGTGTCCTCGGCAAAAACGCGCTCGGGAGCGGCCGGCGCATCGATGTGCACGTGCACAAAGGAGCTGGCGCCTATATCTGCGGCGAAGAGACGGCGCTCATGAACTCGCTCGAGGGCCGGCGCGGGAACCCGCGTATCAAGCCGCCCTTTCCCGCCGCGTCGGGTGTGTTCGGCCAGCCGACGACCATTAATAACGTCGAGACACTGGCCGCCGTGCCTCATATCCTGAATAACGGGGCCGAGTGGTACAAGCAGATGTGCCTGTCTTCGCCGAAGAGCACCGGCACGAAGCTGTACTCGGTTTGCGGCAACGTGCGTCGTCCGGGCAACTATGAAGTCGTGATGGGATTCCCATTCAAAGACTTCTTGTATGATCTCTGCGGCGGGCCGCCACAGGGGCGAAAATTCAAGGCGATTATTCCCGGTGGCGCATCGGTTCCGATTCAGACGATGGAAGAAGCCGAAGCGACGCTGATGGATTACGAGGGGTTCGTCGCCAAAGGTACGATGATGGGGTCCGGCGGCGTGATTTGCATCGACGATACGCAGTGTATGGTGAAGCAGATCGCGCGGCTGGCGAGGTTTTTCGCGCACGAGAGCTGCGCACAATGCACGCAATGCCGCGAAGGCACGGCGTGGACCACCAAGATCGTTGAGCGCATCGAAGCCGGTGAGGGAACCACGGCGGATCTCGACACGCTGCTTTCCATCGCGGACAACATGACGGGCAAGACGATCTGCGTGCTGTCCGATTCGTGCGCGGTGCCCGTCGTCTCCGGCATTCAGAAGTTCCGCGACGAGTTCATGGCGCACATCACGCAGAAGCGCTGCCCCTATCGGACCACGCCCGCGCGGAGTGCCGCCGCATGAGCGACGTCACCCTCACGATCGAGGGCCGCCAGGTCCAGGTCCCGGCTGGCACGTCGATCCTCGAAGCCGCGAAGACCGCCGGCATCCTGGTTCCGCACTACTGCTATCATCCGGCGCTGCCGATTCCGGCGCTCTGCCGTATGTGCTTGGTCGAGGTTGAGAAGGCGCCGAAGCTGATGCCGGCCTGTCAGACGACGGTCGCCGACAATCAGATCGTGCACGTGCATTCGGCGAAAGCGCAGGAGGCCCGTAAGGGCGTCCTCGAAATGCTGCTCATCAACCACCCGTTGGACTGCCCGATCTGTGATCAGTCCGGCGAGTGCGAGCTGCAAGACTACACGTACGCCGAAGGGCGCGCGGACTCGCGCTACAAAGAGCCTAAGCGCTTCAACCCGGTGGAAGACTTCGGCGGGGACGTCATGTACGTCCCCAACCGCTGCATTCTTTGCACACGCTGCGTCCGGTTCATGGAGGACGTGGCGAAGGATCCGGTGCTCAATGTGAGCGAGCGCGGCGATCGGGCGTTGATCGGGAAGTTCGAGGGGCAGGATCTGACGCATCCTTGGGCTGGCAACGTGGTCGAGCTTTGCCCGGTTGGGGCGTTGCTCTCGAAGGACTTTTTGAATAAGGCTCGGGCGTGGGAGCTCGATCGGTCCGCCTCTATTTGTCCGAATTGCACTCAGGGGTGCAACGCGACGATTGAGACTCGCGACAATGTCGTCGTTCGTTTGCGCCCTCGCGTGAATGACGAGGTCAATCAATACTTTTTGTGCGACCAAGGGCGCCTGGATTATCGCTGGCTGAATCGCCGGGATCGGGCGACGTCGCCGAGTGTCAAAGGGGAGCGCGCCGAGTGGTCGACGGCTGTCGCCGCGGCGAACGATGCCATGGCTGGGCGGAAGCTGCTCGTGCTCGCCTCGCCAATGCTTTCGAATGAAGCGCTGTTTTTGCTTGGGAAATTGATCAAGCGCCTCAACGGGAAGGGATACTTCACCGTTAAGCAGGGTCCCGAGGCGCCTCTCGAGGGCGTGAAGGATTTAGCGTTGCGCGCCGATCGAGCCGCCAATGTCAAAGGCGCCGAGCTGTTCGGGTTCACTCGTACGAACGATCTGACTAGCGTGTTGGCGGGGCTCGGTGAGAACGACGCGTTATTGGTGGCCGACGAGGAACTCGCGGGCCAGACGGTCGCGTCGAAGGCCGGGGCGACGGTGGTGATCGGGACTACGAAACCGGCCTGGGCAGGGGACAACGCCGTCGTGCTTCCAACGACCAACATGGCGGAGGAAGAAGGCACGTTCACCAACATTCGCGGACGCGTGCAGCGCTATCTGCAGGCCAAGGCCGCGCCTGGCGAGACACGGCCGACGTATGCGGTGTTGACGGACGTGTTGATCGCGGCCGGCGAACCCGCCGACTATATGTTGCCGTCCGAGGTGTTCGCGGCCCTCGCCGCGGCCCACCCGTCTTTCGCCGGAATGAGCTACGACACGCTCGCGCTCAAGGGAGCCGTGATCGCATGAACTGGTGGACACGCACATTCTGTCCGTCCGGCCTGCCGTTCGACTCGCAGCTGCCGGTCCCCGACTCGGCGTTCTGGGGGTTCCTGCCCGTCGACCTGATCGCGATCGTGATCAAGATGCTGATCGTGTTCACGGTCTACATGGTCGGCGTGGCGATGCTCACGCTCGCCGAGCGCAAGATCTCGGCGTGGATCCAAGATCGACATGGCCCGAACCGCGTGCTCAAGGGTTGGGGTCAGCCGTTGGCCGACGGCGTCAAGAATTTCATGAAGGAAGAGACGTACCCGAAGATCGTGAACCGGCCGCTCTTCCTGCTGGCGCCCGCGTTGAGCTTCATACCGGCCCTGATCACCTGGGCCGCGATTCCGTTTGGTGCACCGCTGCCGACCTGCTGGGGCCGGATCGACATGGTCCTCGCGAACCTGCCGATCGGCTACTTGTACGTGATCTCGATCAGCTCACTCGGCGTGTACGGCATCGTGTTCGCCGGCTGGGCGTCGAATAACAAGTACTCATTGCTGGGTGGACTCAGGTCCAGCGCCCAGATGATTTCCTACGAGATCCCGCTCGGCATGTCGATGATCGCCGTGCTGATCATGACGGGCAACGTCTCGTTCACGGAGATCGTCCGCCAGCAGACCTGGGGCTGGAACGTCCTCCGGCTGACGCTTGGCTGCTTCATCTTCATGGTCTCGGCCTTCGCCGAGAACAATCGACTGCCGTTCGACCTGCCCGAGGCCGAGTCGGAGCTGATCGCGGGCTATCACACCGAGTACAGCGCGATGAAGTTCTCGCTCTTCTTCATCGCCGAGTACGCGAACATGGTGACGCAGAGTGCCATGATCGCGACGATTTTCTTCGGTGGCTGGTCGATGCCGTGGCTCGATGGACCGCCGTGGACCGTCCTCAAGTGGATCCTGTCGATCGGGTTCTTCCTCGGCAAGGTGCTCTTCTTCTTGTTCGTGTTCATGTGGATCCGCTGGACCTTGCCGCGGTTCCGGTATGACCAGCTCATGTCGCTGGGTTGGAAGGTGCTGCTGCCGCTGACCCTCGGATACATCGTCATTGTGGCGAGTGCGGTATTGGGTCTTGATGTACTGGGGATCCAGCATGGGTGGCTCTTCAGCCTCGACATGTTCGTGTTGAACATTGTGCTCATGGTCGTGGTGTTCCTCGTTATCGATCGCGGACGCATCGTCAGTCCGGCCACGTCGCGTATCCGCGCCGCGGAGCTCGCGCGCTTGCGTGCCGTGTCGAAGGTCGAGCGCCCGGTGGAGGTCTAAAGCAATGAGTATCGGCGTGAAGGTCCTCGAGCGGCCTATTCAAGAGACGAGCTACGTGCGGGCGATGATCAGCGGGCTTGGCCTCACGTTCAAGCACATGATCAACCCGCACAAGGTGACGACGCAGTATCCGGAGGTGCGCTCGACGCTCTCGCCACGCTGGCGGGGCACGCACCGGATGCTGACCACCGAGACGGGCAAGGCGAAGTGCGTGGCGTGCGGGCTCTGTCCGACCGTCTGCCCGGCCAACTGCATCAAGCTCGTGCCCGGCGAAGACGAGCAGGGCAATCGCTATCCGCTCGTGTTCGAGATCGATGAGTTCCGCTGCATCTTCTGCGGCTATTGCCAGGAAGTGTGCCCGGAGGAAGCGATTCACGTCGGCCGGCACTACGAGAATTCCGAGTACAGTCGGGAAGGGTTCGTCTATGATCTCGAGCGGTTGATCGCGCAAACGCACCCGGTGTGCGAGATGTGGGATCCCGCCGACCCGAAGGGGGAATAACGGCTCCGTGCCCCACTACACGAACCTCCTCTACAGCTTTCACTTCTACCTGTTCGGGCTGATCGCGATCGCGTCGGCTCTCATCTTCGTGACGCGCAAAAGCCCGGTCGCCGCGGCGCTCTGGCTCGTCAACGTCATGTTCTGTCTCGCGGCGCTGTTCGTGCTGCTGGACGCGCCGTTCGTCGGCATCATCCAGATCCTGGTGTATGCCGGCGCGATCATGGTCGTGTTCCTGTTCGTGATCATGTTGTTGAACTTGGGACCGGGCACCATCTCCGACATGCGCGGCAAAGGCGTAAGTCTCATCGCCGCCTTGCTCGGCCTCGCGTTGGTCGCGCAGCTCGCGGCCGCGCGTCATTCCGAGCCGATCGCGGCGGTCGCGTTGTCGGCGGACTCGCTGGCCATCATCCAGAAGGCGCAGGGCGCGGTGCCGCCGGTGGCCGAGCCGTTGTTCAACAAGTATCTCCTCGCCTTCGAGGTCACCAGCGTGCTGCTGCTCGTGGCGATCGTGGGCGCCGTCGTCATTGGCCGCCGGCGCGGCGAGTTCCTGGGAGGACACACCAATGCTCGCTGAGTCGCTCGCGATCTCGGCCGCGCTCTTCGCGATCGGCGTGGTCGGGGTGCTGGTTCGCCGCAATGCGATCATCGTGTTCATGTGCGTTGAGCTCATGCTCAACGCGGTGAACCTGACCTTCGTCGCGTTTTCCCGTGAGTATGGGTTCTCCGGGCAAGTGTTCGTGATCTTCGTCATGACCGTGGCGGCGGCCGAGGCCGCGGTGGGGCTCGCGATCGTCATCGCGAATTTTAGACATCGCCAGACAGTCGATCTTCAGAACATCAACCTCCTGCGCGGCTGATGCCACACCCGCTCGACGGTACCGCCGCCGAGTATGTCTGGGCCATTCCGGTCCTGCCATTACTTGGCTTCGCGATCAACGGCGCGATATCGCTCTTCAGCTCCGGGCGTCCGGGACCAGCGGATCCGGGAGCACACTCGTCTGATCACGGTTCGTCTGATCACTCCTCGTCGCTTCGCGACTCGTCGACGAGCGCCTCGGAGGAGGATTCGTCTCACGGTACGAGTCACCATGACACGCATCCCGCTGGGAAGACGGAAGGTCATGCAGCGGGGCCTCGGTTTGGTGGGCTGGTAAGCTTCGTCGGGCCAATCGTCGTCTTAGCGTCGTTTGCGATCGCGGTCGCGATCTTCATGGCGATGCTCGGCACACAGGCCGACACGCCGTTCGTGCAGAAGACGTTCCCGTGGCTGGTCGGCGTCTGCGACCATAACGACAATCTCGGCTGCCTGGCCATAGACTGGTCGTGGCAGATCGATCGCCTGTCGATGGTGATGGTGCTGATCATCACAGGGGTAGGCACGCTGATTCACATATTCAGCGTCGGCTACATGCGCGAGGATCCTGGATACGCCAGGTATTTTGCCTATCTCAACTTGTTCGTGTTTTTCATGCTCGTGCTGGTGCTCGGTGCGAGCTACCCAGTGCTCTTTGTCGGGTGGGAAGGCGTCGGTTTGTGTTCGTATCTGCTGATCGGCTTCTGGTTCAGCGACAAGGCCAACGCGGACGCCGGCAAGAAGGCGTTCATTGTGAACCGCATCGGCGACTTCGGCCTGCTCATGGCCATGTTCATGATCTTCGCCAACATGGGCACGCTCGACTTCGCCGGCGTGTTCGGAAACGCCACGGCCCTCGGGGCCAACACGCCGCTCGTCAACACGATCTGCCTGTTCATCTTCTTGGGCTGCGTCGGCAAGAGCGCCCAGATCCCACTCTACATCTGGCTGCCGGACGCCATGGCTGGCCCGACGCCGGTGTCGGCTCTGATCCACGCGGCGACGATGGTCACCGCCGGCGTCTATTTGATCGCCCGCAGCTCGGCGCTCTTCGTCATGGCCCCGGCGGCAAGCCTGACCGTCTGCATCATAGGGGCGTTGACCGCGTTGTTCGCGGCGACGATCGGTCTCAAACAGTGGGACATCAAGAAGGTTCTCGCGTACTCCACGGTCTCCCAGCTCGGTTACATGTTCATTGGCGTGGGCGCCGAAGCGTATGTCGCGGGCATGTTCCATCTGATCACGCACGCGTTCTTCAAGGCCCTGTTGTTTCTGGGCGCCGGCTCGGTGATCTACGCGATGCACGCCGCGTATCACGAGACGCATAACCATGACGATGCGCAGGACATGCGCAACATGGGCGGCCTGCGCCAATACATGCCGTGGACGTTCGTCCTCATGTGGATCGCGACCCTCGCGATCGCGGGCATCCCGCCGTTCGCCGGCTTCTTCTCGAAGGACGAGATCCTCGGCACCGTGTTCGCCCGCGCCTCCGGGTCGGAGCTCGCGAGCGCGCATTGGTTCGGCATTCCCGGCAACGTCGTGCTCTACGCGTGCTACGCGATGGGCCTGGCCGCGGCGCTCCTGACCGCGATCTACATGACGCGGCTCATGCTGTACACGTTCCATGGAAAGAACCGGACCGGCGAAGCGGAAAGCCAACACTTGAAGGAAGCGCCCTGGGTGATGACGGGGCCGCTGGTCATCCTCGCCGCGCTGAGCCTCGTCGGCGGGTTCCTGAACGTGCCGGCGTTGCTCAACTTCCTGCCGACCGAGACGCTCGCGGACTGGCTCAAGCCGGTGATCAGCGTGGCGCCGGGGCAGATCGAATCGAGCCAATCGCAGGAGATCGCGCTCATTCTCGTGGCGATCGCCATCGCGATCGTCGGCATTTCGATCGCCGTCGTCCGCCTCAAGCCCGATGCGCTCACGCCCACGCGTGAGCCGCAGCCATCCGAGACGGAAGTCGAGAAGGTGCTCGAGCACAAGTACTACATCGACGAGATCTACGACGCGGCGATCGTGCGGCCGCTCGTCTGGTTCTCGCGCTCCGTGCTCTGGAAAGGCGTGGATGGCTTGATCGATGCCATCGTCAACTTCTCCGCCTGGATCTGGCGCGGCCTCGCGGTCATTGGCTCGGCGATCCAGGATGGCCAGATCGGCGTCTACGCCTGGATTCTGGTCGCCGGAGTGATCGTCGTGCTCGGCGCGTTTTCCCTGACCTATTGAGCCAATGATCGATCCGAATCAGTGGGTCCTGCCCGCACTGCTCTTAATCCCGCTTCTCGGCGCGCTCGTAATCTGGGCGATGCCGAGCCAAGCGCGTTGGGTCGCGTTCGTCACGCTCTTCATCGAGTTTCTGGTCTCGTTGTACCTGTGGATGGGGTTCAACGTCGCCGATAACGCCGGATGGCAGTTCCACTTCTCGATTCCGTGGATCCCCGCATGGGGGATCACGTTCTCCCTCGGGATCGATGGCGTGGCGCTCGTCATGGTGCTGCTCACGACGTTCATCATGCCGCTGGCGATCCTCGGCAGTTGGACCTCGATCAAGGACAAGGCACCGCAGTACTACGCGTTGATGCTGGTGCTCACGACTGGCATGCTGGGCGTGTTCGTCGCGCTCGATCTCTTCCTTTTCTATCTCATGTGGGAGATCATGCTGGTGCCGATGTACTTCATCATCGGCATCTGGGGTGGCGAGCGGCGCATCTACGCCAGTATCAAGTTCTTCATTTATACGTTCCTCGGGTCGCTGCTCATGCTGGTGGCGATCTTGTACCTCGGGTTCCACGCCTGGAACCATGCGACGGTGACGGAGGTGCTCCGCACGCCCGGCGCGCCGGACTTCTCGTTTGACAACATCTCGGCTATGGTGACCGCCGCTTCGCCGCAGGCCTTGTCGCCGGTGGCCGCGCGGTGGTTGTTCGCGGCGTTCTTCATCGCGTTCGCGGTGAAGGTGCCGATGTTTCCGTTCCATACGTGGTTGCCGGACGCGCACGTCGAAGCACCCACGGCCGGCTCCGTGATCCTGGCCGGCTTGATGCTGAAGATGGGAACGTTCGGGTTTATCCGGCTGGCGATGCCGTTGTTTCCGGCGGCGGCGCTCGATCCGACTATACGAGGCGTCATCTTGGGGCTCGCCGTGGTCGGGATCATCTACGGCGCGTTGGTCGCGTTGGTACAACCCGACTTTAAGAAGCTCGTCGCTTATTCATCAGTGAGCCACCTGGGCTTCGTCATGCTCGGCTTGTTCGCTCTGACACTTCAGAGTGTTCAGGGCGCGATTCTGGTCATGATCAACCACGGTATCTCCACCGGCGCTCTGTTCTTGTTGATTGGCTTTATCTACGAGCGCAAGCACTCACGGTTGATCAGCGCCTATGGCGGTATCGCGAAGGTCGTGCCGCTATTCGCCGCGGCCTTGACCTTTGTATCGCTGTCTAGCATCGGGTTGCCAGGACTCAATGGGTTTGTTGGTGAATTTTTAGTGCTCCTAGGATCGTTTAGGACCGAGCCGTGGTTGGTGCTGATCGCGACCACCGGCGTCATCTTCGCGGCTGCGTATCTGCTCTGGGCCATACAGCGGATTTTGTTCAACCCGTTGGACAAGCCTGAAAATGCCAAGCTGACCGATCTCAATTGGCGCGAGATCGGCACGATCGTCCCGCTTGTCGTGGTGATTATCTGGCTCGGCGTCTACCCGGCGCCGGTTCTTCGGCGGACGGAGGCCGCGGCCAATCGTCTCGTGACGACCGTCTCGCGTGAGGCGGTGCGGAGTCCGGGCGGGGCGCGCGCCGCGATTATGGGAAGACCGCGGGCGTTCGGACGGGGGGCGATCCGATGAGCGGGTATCCGAACATCGCACCACTGGATCTCACCGTCCCGGCCCAACTGGCGGCCGCGCTCGGTCCTGATCTCGTTTTGATCGCCGGCGCGACCGTGCTGATGCTCTGGTCCGCCTGGAAGCGCGAGAGCGATCAGCATCAGCGCAACGTCGGCGTCGGGGCCCTCGGGGTCGTGCTCCTGACGATGGCGTTTGTCGTCGCCTACTGGACGACCGGCGTCACGGCCGCGCCCGGCGTGATCGCGGTCGACAACTTCCGGTGGGCCGCCGACATGATCGTGTTGATCGGCGCGTTCTCGACGATCGGACTCTCGATCGAGTACAACGCCCGGGAAGAGATCACGACGGCCGAGTCGCATGCGCTGGTGCTGTTCTCGACGAGCGGCATGATGCTCCTCGCGGCCTCCCGCGACCTCATGATCGTGTTCCTCGGCATCGAAGTGATGTCGGTCTCGGTCTACGTGCTCACGGGCCTCAATCGCCGCAGCGCACGGTCGGCGGAGGGCGCGCTCAAGTACTTCCTGCTCGGTGCGTTCTCGACCGCGTTCCTGCTCTATGGCATCGCGCTCGTCTATGGCGCGACCGGCGCGACCGACCTGCCGACGATCTACGATCGCATCAATACCTACTATCTGTTCGGCAAGCCGACGCTGATCATCGGCGTCGCGATGCTCGTCGTCGGATTCGGGTTCAAGATCGCGGCCGTGCCGTTCCATATGTGGGCGCCCGACGTGTACGAAGGCGCCCCGACACCGATCACGGCGTTCATGGCCGCGTCGGTCAAAGCCGCCGCGTTTGCCGCGTTCCTCCGCGTGTGGATCGAGGCGTTCCCGTACATCGGCCCGTCGCGCGGACTCTTCTATTACTGGCACAACGCCGTGTGGGGTCTCGCGGTCGCAACGATGATCGTGGGCAACGTCATCGCCTTGGCCCAGAAGAACATCAAACGCATGCTCGCGTACTCGAGCATTGCGCACGCGGGCTACGTGCTCGCCGCGCTGGTCTCGGCGGACCAATACGGCGCCTCGGCCTACGTCTTTTACCTGCTCTCGTACACGCTGGCGACGATGGGCGCGTTCGCCGTCGTCATCGCGCTCGGCGTGCGCGGCGAGCCGAATTTGAACATCGACGATTACTCGGGTTTGTGGCGCACGCGACCGATGCTGGCCGCGGCCATGGCCGTGTTCATGCTGTCGTTGCTCGGATTCCCGATCGCGGGTGGCCTTGGCTTCATCGCCAAGTGGTATATCCTGCAGGCCGCGCTCCGGTCGCCCGATGTGCCGCAGGTGGCATTGGCGACGACGATCGTGCTCACGTCCGTGATCTCCGCGGGATATTACTTGCACGTGGTCCAGGTCATGTTCATGAAGCCACGACCTGACAACCCCGAGCCGACCGCGCCGGCGGGGCCGTTCACCGAAAGCGTCGTTCTCGTGTCCGCCGTCGTCATCCTCATCTTCGGCATCTTCCCGACGAAGATCGTGGGGCTGACCGAGGCCAGCGTGCCGCACGCCGTCACGCCGCAAGCGGCCGCCACCTCCATCGTGCCGATGCCCACGGCACCGAAGCGATGACCGTCTCGGCCGGGATTTTCCGTCAGTACGACGTTCGCGGCATCGTCGGGCGGGATCTCACGACCGAAGCCGCGGGTGCCGTCGGCCGGGCGTATGCCGCGCTTTTGGCCGAGCGCGGCATACAGGGGCCGGTCGCGGTCGGGCGCGACAATCGGCCGAGCGGGCC
>DASRDS010000137.1:0-17487 GCA_035652495.1 Gemmatimonadaceae bacterium | reverse complement strand
GGTCATCGTCGTCGAGCAGCGCGCGCGCCGCGCACGCCATCGCTTCGGCGTCACCGATGGGCACGGCGATCGCGGCCGCCGGCGCCCACTCGGCCACATGGCCGACGCGCGTGCCGACGGTCGGCACACCGGCCAGCGCCGCCTCGATCACCGCCAAGGGGCCGGCCTCATGCCGTGAGCTCAACAGGTGCAGGTCGGCTTGGGACGCGAGGGTGTGCAACTCCGGATAGCGGAGTTTGCCGTGGAAGGTGACGTGGTCCAGCAGGTCGAGTCGCAGAGCCATCCGCTGGATGTCGCCGTCGAGGGCATCGAATCCCGCGATGTCGAGATGGAAGTGCATGCCCATGCGCACGAGCCACGCCGCAGCCTTGAGCAGTGTTTCTTGATCCTTCACGCGATTGAGGTCGGCGATGTGCAAGAGCCTCGCGGGCTGATCCATGTCGCGCGGTCGTGGCGGCACCGGCGGCCAGCGATCGAGCGCCGGCCCAAGCGGAATGCGTCGCACCTCGTAGCCGAGCGCGGCCGCCGCTTCGGCCATTGGCGCGCTGGCGACCGTGATGCGCCGCGCACCGGCCGTCGCCAGTCGCAGCACGAGCCGTCCGCGTGCCGTGCGTCGCTGGCCGTAGCCGATGTCGGGCATCGAGGTCATCTCGCCGCCCGAGAGATGCAGGACGACCGGCACGCGCAGGCGCCAGCCCGCGACCGCCGCGATCGAGCCCGTGCCTTGAGCCCAGAAGGCGTGGAAGACATCAAATGGCCGCCGTCGATGCTCATCGGCCAAGAGCGCCAGCGCTCGACGGCGACGTCCGGCGCCACCGCCCACATCGTGCACGGTCGCGCCGAGCAGTTCGTATCGCCCGATCGCCGGCGTGGGCGTCAGCGCGAGCACCAGGACCGCGTGCCGCCTCGCGAGGCGTTCGATCAGCGCGAGCAACGCGGGGATGACCTGGTCTGTCCCGCTGCGATCGACGCCTCCCGGCAGGAACAGCGCGATACGCATCAGTGGTCGGCGCTCTTAGCTTTCGGGCGATGGACGACTTGACCGAGGCCGAGATCGTCGCCGTAAACAGCCGCGCGAAAGCGTTCCTGCGCACGGGCGATCCGAAGGAGCTGTGGCCCGGCCTCAGTGAAGACACCCGGCTCGCCGCGCTCGCCGCGATGGAGCAGTGCGTCGCGGCGGTCCTGCGTGACGTGACGGGTCCCGTGGAGCTCAGCGGTGACGCGGGCGCGATCGGTATCGCCGGACTGACAAGTGGGATCGGGCCGTTGCTCGGCTGGTGGGCTGAGACGCGCCGCGTCACGGTGAATCCGGATATTGAGGCAGTGCTGGCGCGTCACCTCGCTCATGCGCGCGCACGCGCCCAGCGCCTCGATCGTGGCCTCGGCGAGGCGTTGGACACGCTCGCGGCTGCGGGTGTAACGTGTACGCTCCTCAAGGGCATTCACATCGGGCGTCGCTACTATAGGGATGCCGGCGCCCGGCCGATGGTCGATGTCGATCTCCTCGTGGCGCCCGGGTCGCTGCGCGCGGCTGAGCGTGCCCTCGCGCGCGCCGGGTGGCGGCGAGGAGAGCGCCAACGCCGCCCCTACAAGTGCGACTGGCAGCCTCCGGGCGTCGATCCGCGGATCCGCGGGTTGGACGTCGTGCACGCGTGGAATCCGTGGAGCATCGAGCTCCATACGTCCCTCGATCGCGTGTTCGCGCCCGGGCGTCACGCGCGATTGCCGCTGCGCTCCGGTGACGACGAGCCGTGGACGCTGAACGGTCGGCCCGTGCGCGTGCTGGCTCCGCCGATGCTCATCGCGTATCTGGCGACGCACGCTTCCGAGGAATCCCACAAATCCAGGCTGATGCGTATCGCCGAGCTCGTAATGGTCTGTCGGGAGGAGACCGCGCGCGGCCGGCTCGCGTGGCACGAGGTGCATGCGCGGCTGTCGGCGACCGACAGTGCGGGCTTCGCCTATCCAGCGCTCGCGTTTGCCGAGCGACTCGTGCCCGGCACGGTCGATCCGGCGGTGCTCGAACGGTGTGCGGTCGCCGCGGGTAAGCGCGTGCGGAGCATCGTCGAAGCCGATTCCGCCGCCGATCACGGGCGATTGGACAACGTTCGCGTGGCCGAGAAGTTCATGTGGTCGCGGGGTGCCGCCGACACCGCTCGCCGCCTCGGCGTCATGCTGTGGCCCAAGAGCGGGTCGTTCGGCGATATGATCCGAACGTATGCGCGGCGCGCCTATCGGCTGTACCATGGGCGCTTCACCGCCGGTACGCGTGAGGAATAAATGCCTGGTCCTCGGGGTCTTGGCATGCTCGAACGCTACGGGGGCCGGAACCGCCGGGCGACGGAACATGGGCGAATGACGGCTCTGATGGGGTGAATGACTCCCGGCCGAGCCTAGATTTCGGCTTGTGACGAACCCGGCCAGAAGCGCCCTGCGCTTTGTCGTGTTGCTCGGCGTGGTCAGTCTGTTTGCAGATATGACGTACGAGGGCGCGCGCAGCATCACGGGTCCGTACCTCCTGACCTTTGGTGTCAGCGCGGTCGTGGTCGGCGTCGTCTCTGGCGCCGGTGAGCTGATCGGCTACGCGTTACGACTCGTCTCGGGGTGGTTTGCGGATCGTACGCATCGCTACTGGGCGACGACGATCGTCGGCTACGCGATCAACCTCTTCGCGGTTCCGTTACTCGCTCTCGCCGGGTCATGGCCGGTAGCGGCCGCTCTTATCATCCTCGAGCGCGCGGGTCGCGCGATTCGGAAGCCGAGCGGCGATGCGATGCTCTCGCATGCTGGCTCCGTGATCGGGCATGGTTGGGCTTTTGGGCTGCGCGAGGCATTGGATCAGACTGGCGCCGTGGTCGGACCACTCGTGGTCGCGTTCGTGCTCGCGCGGCAACTGGGTTACCATGTGGCCTACACGGTGCTCGTCGTGCCTGCTGCGCTGTCGTTTGTGTTTCTCTTGATCGCTCGTCGCCAATTTCCTCGTCCTCGCGATCTCGAAGTCAAGACACCGCCCAAGATCGATCCCGCCGGGGAGAGCCGGCGGTTCTGGCTGTACACGATCGCGGGTGCGCTGATCGCCGCCGGCACGGTCGACTTTCCGCTGGTTGCTTACCATCTCGCCAAGAGCATGGTGGTCTCGGCCGCGACGGTTCCATTGCTCTACGCGCTTGCCATGGGAACGGCGGCCATCTCGGCGCCGGTGATTGGCGTACTGATGGATCGGCGAGGGATGCCGGTCCTGGTCGGCACCGTGGTCGTGACCGCGCTGGCGGCGCCGCTCCTATTTCTCGGCGACGCGCGGCTGGCGATCATCGGGGTGGCCGTCTGGGGCTTGAGCACCGCGCTCCAGGATGCAACGATTCGCGCGATGCTCGCCCGGCTCGTGCCGCCGGACCGCCGAGCGAGCGCGTATGGCATCTTCGATGGCATATTCGGCGTGGCCTGGTTTCTGGGCAGCGCCGCGATGGGTGGGCTCTATACGTTGGCGCCTGTTGATCTCGTGATCGCATCAATCGCGTTACAGCTCTCGAGCGTTCCCTTCTTGCTCCTCTCTCAATGAAAGAAGCCATTGCCGCTCTCGGACCCGGTCCGTTGACCGAGGCAGGACTCGCGAAGCACGTCTTTCCGTTGTTCTCTCGCGTGTTGGATACGGACCGGATTTATCTCGAGAACCACTCGCTCGGCCGCTGTCTGGACCAGACCGCGGATGATCTCCAGGAGGCGTGTTCGCTCTGGCAATCGAAGCTCGGCGATGCGTGGGAGAACTGGATTGCCGAGCGCCAGTGTTACCGCGCCCGATTGGCGCGACTGATTGGGGCGGCGCGCACCGACTGCGTCGTCCCAAAGACATCCGCGGGCCAGGGGCTGCGCACCGTGTTGAACGCGATGCCCGGTACGCCTCGCGTGATCAGTACATCGAGTGAGTTCGACTCGATTGATTTGATTCTGAGACAGTACGCCGCGTGTGGGCGCATTCAGGTGACGTGGGTCGAACCAGATGTGCCGGCGGTCGCTGAGGCGCTGACTCGGGGCGCGGATCTCGTAGTGGTGTCTCAGGTGCTGTTCATGACATCGCGGATCGTGCATGGTGTCGACCGCCTGGCGGAGCTGTGTCATGCGGCCGGCGCGAAGCTCCTCGTGGATGCGTACCATGCGATCGGCGTATTTCCCGTCGATGTAACAGCGATGGATGCCGATTTCGTGATCAGCGCCTCGTACAAGTATCTGCGCGGAGGCCCGGGAGCGGGTTTTCTGTACATCGCGCCGGCGGTACTCGAGAGCGGGTTCCTTCCGCTCGACACGGGTTGGTTCGCCAAAGCCGATCACTTCGCGTTCGAGCGCCCGGATCCACCGAGGTTCGCGCCGGGTGGCGACGCGTTTCTGGAATCGACGCCGCCCATTTTCACCTGGTATCAGGCGAGAGCGGGGCAAGAATTCACGCTCGCGATCGGCGTCGATCGACTGAGGGCCTATAGCCTCGAGCAGACGGCGCGTTTCAAGAGATATCTCGCTGATGCGGGTGTAACCGCTGAGGGCGGCGGTCCCAATTATGGGGCTTTTCTAACAATTCAGGCTCCCGATGCGCGCGATCTCGCGCGTCGACTCGCCGATCGCGGTGTCGACGTCGATTCACGAGGGCAGTTGGTGCGATTGTGCCCTGACTGTCTCACGACGGACCAGGAGATGCAGCGCGCGGCGCTTTCTATAAGTCTCGCGCGCGCCGCGCGTTAGCGTGTTGCCTCGACCCATGCTCGCTCGTAAACTGACGAGGACATGGGCGCGCCAATTCTCATTGTCGATGACAATCCGCTCAATGTAAAGTTGGTTAGGGTGGTGCTCCTGACCAGCGGGTACGAGGTACGCACGTGCGCCGATGCGGAATCCGCGCTCGAGGCGCTGCAGTCGTATCGTCCGGACGCGATTCTCATGGATATCCAGCTGCCAGGGATGGATGGCCTCGAGCTCACGCGGCGACTGAAAGCAGATCCTGAAACGCGAGATATCACGATTATCGCCCTCACTGCGTATGCAATGAAGGGCGATGAAGAGAAGGCACGCGCCGCTGGTTGTGACGGATATCTCACGAAGCCGATCGACACCGCGGTTTTTCCCAGCCTCCTGGCGGGATATCTATGCCGTACACGATCCTCGTCGTTGAAGACAACCTGATCACCCAGAAGATGATGGTGGTCACGCTACGCGCCGAAGCGTATCGCGTGATCGGCGCGGCCGACGGCAGAACAGCGCTGGCGCAGGTGGTCGCTGAGGAGCCCGATCTGATTCTGCAGGATCTCATTCTGCCGGATATGGACGGGATCGAGCTGGCCAAACGCATTCGCGAGCTGGATGCCGGCCGCGATGTGCCCATCATCGCGCTCTCGGGGTTGGCATCGAAGCTCGAGGAAGCGCAGGCGGCGAGCGCGAACTTTGCCCGCTTGCTCTTCAAGCCCGTCGAGACGGCGAAGCTGATCGCCGAGATCCGCGCGATCCTGCCGGTGTCCGAGACACGGGTCACGCCGGCCCGTGCCCGGAGCGTCCTGCTGGTCGACGATGATCCGGTGCAGCTCAAGCTCCATCGCTTACAGCTGGAGGAGCGGGGATTCGTCGTCCGGACGGCGGTCGATGCCGCCGCCGCGCTGGGCGCGGCCCGGGATGAGACGCCGGACGCTATCGTGTCGGATCTGATCATGCCCGGCATGGATGGCATGGATCTCTGTCGCACGATTCGGGACGACCCCGAGCTGGCGCATGTGCCGTTCATCCTGACCACCGCCAGCGGCTCGTCCGTCGAGGAAGGCGAGGAGAAGGCTTTGGCGGATGGCGCGGGTGTGAACGCATTCGTGCCGCGCACGCCGGATCTCGATCAGGTGCTCCAGGCGTTGACGAGGAGCCTCGCCTCAGGCGCGCCGGCGCCCAGGGCCGCGGCGACCGCCGCGCCCGATCTGACCGAGCGCAAGACGAAGATCGCGGCGCGCGTGATGCGCGAGCTGGAGCATCAAGCGTCGCTCAATCAGTCGCTGACCCGTGAGCTGGCGATGAAGACCGCTCAGCTCGGGATCATGACCGCGGTGGCCGATGTCCTGGGGAGCACCACCGATCTGGACTCGATGCTGCACGAGGTGCTGGCGAAAACGTTGGACGCCGCCGGCGTGTCGATCGGCGCCATCTACCTGAGCAACGGGGCATCCAAGATCCATCTGGCGTGCCAGATCGGCTTTCCGGTGTCGACCGTCGCGCACTTCGAGGATGCGTTGAGCGATGTGCTGTCGACGGGAACCCCCATGCAGGTGCGGAGCAGCGCGCTCGGCGACCCGGGCTTGTTCACGCTCCTGCCGCTCATCGTCGGTGGCGACCGGCTCGGGGTGCTGTGCCTGGCATCGGCCCAGCGCCATCTCGGGCGCGATTGGCTGCGGATGGCGGGCATCGTCGCGCTGCAAATCGGGCAAGCGATCGCGCTGGCGCGGTCCGTCGGACGCATGCGCGAGTCGGAGCAGCGCTTCCGGGCGGTGTCGGCGAACGCGCCCGTCGGCATCTTCGAGTGCGATGCGAGCGGCCGGTTCCGGTATGCGAACCAGCAGTGCTTTGCGCTCTTCGGTCGAGCCGCGACGTGGCTGGAGGCCCTCTATCCGGAGGATCGCGCGCCGGTCACGCTCCGTTGGCGGGAGGCGCTCGATGCGGGACGCGATTTCGCCGTCGAGTGCCGGTTCGGCACCACGCAAGGGCCGGTGCGTTGGGGCGCCCTTCGCGTCGTGGGCGGCTTTGGCACCGTGGCCGACGTGACGGATAAGAAAGTGGCGGAAGAGGCGCTGCGACAGAACCTCGAGCTGCTGCACGCCGTGACGGAAAGCACCTCGGATCTCATCGTCGCCAAGGACCTCACCGGCCGGTATCTCATGGCCAACAGCGCCGCCGCGGCGGTCTACGGCCACCGCCCGGCGTCGATCATCGGTCACACGGACAGTGAGATCTTTCCGTCGGAGATCGCGCAGACCATTCGCTCGGCGGACTACGATGTCGCCTTGACCGGTGAGACCAAGGTGTACGAAGAGACGTTCGCCACGCGTCCGTACCTCTCGTCGAAAGGCGTGTTGCGCGCTCCGGATCAGACGATCACCGGGACGTTCAGCATCTCGCGCGACATGACGGATCACAAAGCGCTCGAGTCGCAGCTGCGACAAGCGCAGAAGATGGAGGCGGTCGGTCGGCTCGCCGGCGGCGTCGCGCATGATTTCAACAACATGCTGACGGCGATCATGAGCTACGCCGAGTTGCTGCACGCCGATCTGCCCGATGACGCCGCGCTGCAGGAGAATCTCGACGAGATCCGGCAGGCCGCGCGACGGGCCGCGGGACTCACGCGGCAACTGCTGGCCTTCAGCCGGCAACAATTGCTCGAGCCGCGGGTCCTCAATGCGAACGAGGTGGTGACGGGCCTCGAAAAGATGCTGCGCCGCATCATTGGCGAGGACGTCGATCTCGTGACGAAGCTCGCGCCGAGCATCGGTCATGTGCGCGCCGATCCGGGGCAGATCGAGCAGGCGATCTTGAATCTCGTGATCAATGCGCGCGATGCGATGCCGAGTGGTGGACGCCTGGTGATCGAGACCAGCGACGCGCAGTTCGATGAACAGTATACCTCGGACCACGGGATCCAGGCCGAGGGGCCCTATGTGATGATCGCGATCACGGACTCGGGGCAGGGGATGGACAAGGCCACGATCGCCCGCATCTTCGATCCGTTCTTCACGACGAAGGAGCAGGGGAAGGGCACGGGTCTTGGCCTCTCGACCGTGTATGGCATTGTGAAACAGAGCGGTGGGTTCGTCTGGGTGTACAGCGAACCGGGCCACGGTGCCACCTTCAAGATCTACCTGCCGCGTGTCGATGCACCGGTCGAGGCGCCGACCGTGCCGGCACCGGTGCGCTCGACGGCCGGCCGCGAGACGGTGCTGGTGGTGGAGGACGAAGAGGCGCTGCGCCGTGTCGCGGAGCGCATTTTGCTGCGCGACGGTTACACGGTGCTCGTGGCGGCGACCGGCGATGATGCGTTGGCGCTCGCCGAGAAGTCGTCAAAACCGATCGATCTCATCGCGACCGACGTCGTCATGCCCGGGCTCGCTGGTCGCGATCTGGTGCAGCGGTTACTGACGTTGCATCCAAGCGCTAAAGTGCTCTTCATGTCCGGCTATACGGACGATGCCATGTTGCGTCATGGCATATCAGCGGGGACCGCGTTCCTGCAGAAGCCATTTAGCGGCATTGCCCTGACGCACAAGATTCGCGAAATATTGGACGGCTAGTGAGCCACGATACGGCCGTGGCAGCCCTTGGCAGGTTGCCTGTCCGCTGAGTAGCACCGCTCAACGCGGCCGGTAAAGAAGTCGTTGAACAGCGGCATTGCCCTGACGCACAAGATTCGCGAAATATTGGACGGCTAGTCCGCCACGATACAGCCGTGGCAGCCCTTGGCAGGTTGCCTGTCCGCTGAGTGGCACCGCTCAACGCGGCCGGTAAAGAAGTCGTTGTCAGCGGCATTGCCCTGACGCACAAGATTCGCGAAATATTGGACGGCTAGTCAGTTACTGGTTCGAGTACTCGTTCGAGCGATAGCGTTGAGGCACATCGGTCGTCATACTTCAGCCGATGAAATGGCGTCTCCTGCTCTGCTCCTTAGCGTGGGCGACATCCGCCCTCGCGCAATCGGCGACGGTACCTGAGTCGGTCACCGTTACACCGGGTCCCGAATATCACGCCGGTGGGGTGACCCGGTTCCTCGTCGGCAATGGATATCGCGATCTCTGGACGACACCCATTCGGGTGCCGGTCCTCGATATGGACCACTTTGCGGGTGGTCTCACGCCACTCAAGACTGGTTCCTCCGGCGGGCAAACGTGGTCGCTCCACGTGCGGGGTGGCGATGGCGAAGAGTACGTGCTTCGCTCGGTCGACAAGCACGTCAAGCTCGGGCCCGAAGTGTCATCGGGCGTGCCCGCGTGGCTGTTGCGCGATCAAATCAGCGCGGGGATGGCGACGGGGGCGTTGATCGTCGCGCCACTGCTGCGCGCCGCGCATGTGCCGCATGAAGACCCGTTGCTCGTCGTGCTGCCGGATAATCCGCGCTTGGGTGAATACCGCAAGCAGTTCGCGGGGCTGCTCGTGTGGGTCGAGCACCGGCCGCGCACGGACGACACGTCCAAGGTCGCCAAGACCGAGAAGATGGCGCTGGAGATTTCGACCAAGGCGACGGAGCGTCTCGATAGCCGCGGCTATCTCGCCGCGCGGCTCATGGATATGTATGTGGGCGATTGGGATCGTGGGCATCTCCAATGGTTCTGGCAGCGCACGGGGGAGAAGCACGATCATGTGTGGCGCGCCATCCCGCATGATCGGGATTGGGCGTTCGCCAATCATGACGGGCTTTTGTACTACTTCATTCGGCAGACCACGCCGTGGTTCGTGGAGTACAAGCCCAAATTTCCGAAGCTGATTGGCCTCGAGGCGAATGTGTGGGGGCAGGATCGGCGGCTCTTGCAAGATCTCGACGAGGCGACCTGGGATTCGGTCGGCAATTTTCTCAAGTCGGCGCTCACCGATTCGGTGATCACCGATGCGGTGAACCAACTTCCGCCTCCGGAGCGAGCCCGCTACGGCGACCAGCTCATCGCGGCGCTCCGCGGTCGCCGGGATCAGCTGCCGTGGGTCGCCAGCTCGTACTATCACACGATCGCGAAGGACGCCGATGTCCACATGGTGGCGACGCCATCCATCATCGAGATCAAGCGCTCCGGTGATGCGCTGGAAATCCGTGCGCGGACGCGGGATGATGGGACCGTCTATTACGATCGCCATTTCGATAATGCGACGAAAGAAATTCGTCTCTACGCGGACGGCGGCCCTGACAGCATCGTGGTCACGGGCCAGGGCGGCATGCTCGTGAGACTCGTGGCTGGTTCCGATGGCGATGTCGTCGTGGACCAGGGCGCCGGCGGGCTCCAGGTTTTTGACGGCGGCCATCGCGTGCGGGTGCTCGCGGGCAGCCCTGAAACGAACCACGCGCACTGGACGGCGCCTACGCTGCCATCGGGCACGCCAGAGGCCGATCGTCAGCCGGTGTCCTTTCTGCTTCGCGACGCGGGGGCGGCGTGTACTCCCACGAACCCGACGACGTTCAGCTCGACGACCGGCATCTCGTTGGAGACTGGCCAGCAGTGTGATGTCTTCGGTTTCCGGCGCGTGCCGTTCGCGCTCGAGAACATGTTCAACGTAGGCTACAACATCGGCCCCGGGGGCGTCGTCGGCGACTACACCTTGACGTATCGCTCGATCGGCGGCTCGCCGATCTGGCGCTTTCATGTCGAAGGGACGTCGTCCGAGTACACGTGGTTCTACGGGTTCGGCAACGAGACGCCGCATCCGCTCGCGGACAACGATTACCGCGCGCGCGAGTCGCGACTCACCATCGCGCCATCGGTCGCGATCGAGCCGGTGCCGGGCCTGACGCTCAGCGTCGCGCCTGAGATGCGGTATCGGGACGCCGAGAACACGCTGCCTCGGTTCTTCGCGCTCACGAAGCCGTATGGCAGTGGCCCGTTCGGCATCGTCGACGGGTACTTCAGCGCAGCCTACGATAGCCGCCATCAGAGCTACTCGGATACCAGTGGACTGCTGTTCGAGCTGTCCGGGCACGGTGTGCCGAGTGCGTGGGACGCCGTGTCGGCCTACGGCACGGCGCACGCCGAGGTCGCGGGGTTCACGTCGATTCCATCGACTCCACTGTGGATCAACCTGCGGGCCGGTGGCGACAAGACCTGGGGCGCCGCCCCGTACCAGGACCTGGCGCACGTGGGCGGCCAGAGCACCGTGCGCGGGTTTTTCCCCGGCCGTTACGCCGGCGACGCCGCGTTGTACCAGCAGAGCGAGCTGCTCATCACCCTCGGCCAGATCACGATCGTCGCCCCGGCTACGGTCGGACTCCTCGGCCTCAACGACATCGGCCGCGTGTTCGCTGCCGGCCAAAGTTCATCGCGGTGGCACGATGGCTATGGCGGCGGCGTGTGGGGCTCGTTTCTTTCGCGGCGTTACATCGTGAAGTTCACGGTCGCGCATGGGGACGAGACCGTCTTTTACGCCGGGTTTGGGCTCGGCTGGTAACCAATTTCACAAAAGGCTTGGGGCGCTTACGCGCTCCCAAGCCTCTGGTTTCTTGCCAACTAGAATTGCGATCTAGAATTGCGATCTAGAATTGCGATCCAGAATTGCGATCCAGAATTGCGATCCAGAACTGCGATCCTAGAAAGTGCGATCCTAGAAAGTGCGATCCTAGAAGCGATCTTGAAAATGCGATCCGTCGATCGGCTCCATGAAACGCTCCCGGAGCGCGAAGCGCGACGTGGAGCGCATAGTGGAGCGACTAAAAGAGGTTCCAGAGGAACTGGTTGTAGACCTCGTGATGGTATTGCACCTCGGGGCCTTTCACGAAGGTGCCGAGGTGCCGAGCGCAGCGATCGGCCGAAGCCTGCTTGAGATCCGCGAAGCGGGCTTTGACGTCCTCGCCGAGCAACGTGGTCGTCCACGGCGCTTTTCTGAAGTTCTCGATCGCGTCGTAGATGTTGTCGGGCAGATAGCGCTCGGCCTGCCGAATGTTCGCGATCTTCGCGGTCTCGCCATCGAGTCCCGTCTTGAAGATCGAAAGCATGACCATGTACGGATTCGCGTCCGGCGCGACGGACCGAACCTCGACCCGCGCACTCTTCTCGTTGCCGATGGGAATGCGCACCATGGATCCGCGATCCGTCGGCGAAGCCTTGATCTGATTCGGGGCTTCGAAATGCGGATCCAATCTGCGATAGGCGTTCACACTGGGGTTGAGGGCCAAGCACATATCGTTCGCATGCGTGAGAATGCGATCGATGAATGACCATGCCATGCCACTCATACGCTCTTCGCCCTTCGGATCCCAGAAGAGATTCTTGTCTCCCTTGGAAATGGAGACATTGGTATGCATGCCGTTGCCGTTCACGCCGACCACAGGCTTCGGCAGAAACGAAGCCGTCAGCCCCATATTCGTCGCGACCTGCCGACAAATCAGCTTGTACAGCTGAATCTGATCGGCGGCGGCGACCACTTCGCCGTACCCGTAGTTGATCTCGAACTGCGAAGGCGCGACCTCGGGGTGATCCTTCTCGTTCTGGAACCCCATGGCGCGCTGCACTTCGGCGGTCGTATCGATGAACGTCCGCAGCGGATCACCCGGCAACGAGTGATAGTACCCGCCGGTATTCACGTACTCGAAGCGATTGGTCTCGTGAAAGTGCCGCTCGGCGTCAACGCCCTTGAAGAGAAATCCTTCGATCTCATTCGCGGCGTTGAGCGTATACCCTTGCTTGTCGAACAAGCCATCGGCATACAGCTTGAGCGCGCCGCGCATGTCGGCGGCGTACGGTGAGCCATCCTTGTCGATGACCTGCCCGAACACGAGCACTTTGCCCGAGCCGAAGAAATCCGCGGGCGCCCAGTAGAACGCGCTCCAATCCATCGAGAGCCGCAAGTCGCTCTCACGCTGCGCGGTGAATCCACGAATCGACGAGCCGTCGAACGTGAGATTATCCCAGCTCTTCATGAGGAACTTCTTGTCGTAATCGAGCATGTGCAGCCGACCTTCGAGGTCGCTGAACAGCACCGTCACGGCCTTGATGCTTTTTTGGTCGGTCAGATACTTGATGCGCTGCTCTTGGATCTTGTCCGGGGCGACGCGATGCTTGCGCTGCTCCTTCGCCTCCAGATTGCGTTCTTCCAACTCATCGTACGATAACGCCAAGAAGTTGCGCAGTTCCGACGCCATGTCGCTCCTCGCTCGAGATAAGGTCGCTGGGGGGAGAAGCTACGTAATATTGCCGCTCTGGAGCGCGAACGGTATCGTTGAGCGATGACCATCGGTGGCCGCTTCGTTTGGTACGACCTCCAGACCTCAGATCCCGCCAGCGCGATCGAGTTTTACACGAAACTCTTCGGCTGGGGCACCGAGCCGTTCGGCGAGCAGTACACGATGTGGACCTACGACGGCGCGCCGATGGGCGGCGTCATGAAGGAGCCGGGCGTGCCGCCGAACTGGCTCGCGTACGTCGCGACGCCCAACGTCGACGCCACCGCCGCCGAAGTCACGAAGCTCGGTGGCACGCTCATCGTGCCGCCGACCGATATTCCGACCGTCGGTCGATTCACGGTATTTATGGATGACCAGGGCCCGGCGATCGCCGCGTTCACGGCGCAGGGAGACTTTCCGGGTCATGAAGGTGAGCCGCGCGTGATGGAGTTTGGCTGGCACGAGCTCGCGACCGGCGACTACGAGCTCGCGTTCAACTTCTATCATACGTTGTTCGGCTGGGATCGCGGGCCGGCCGCGCCGATGGGCGATCCGTACGGCAACTACCAGATGTTCAGCCGCAACGGCGTAATGCTCGGCGGCATGTACAACAAGCCAGAGGTCATGCCGGCGCCGTTCCACTGGGTGCACTACGTCTTGGTGAAAGACGTCGATGCCATCACCGCGCGCGTGCCGCCGCTTGGCGGACAGGTCATTTATGGTCCGATCGATGTCCCTAACGGTCCGCGCATCGCGATGTGCACCGACCGCCAAGGGGCGATGTTCGCGATTTACGCCTGAGTGCCATGCCATTCGCCTCTGCGCTTAGGAGTCGATCTACTTGGGCTCATGTCCGCGTAGTCGAAGCGCTTCACGAGGCCTGTAAAGAAGTCGTTGGAGTGCCTGACGACTCTATTTGTGCCAGCTGATGGCACTCAGCTCGGCCGGCGTCTGCCTGTACCAGTCCGATGGATAGTCCCACACCCGCCGAACCGCGTGCGCGGAGGCGAAGATGAGACAGCGCACGCCACGCGCGCCGGGGACCAATGAGGCATCGATCTCCGAGACCTCCCATTCGTTCCCCGCCTCGTCCATGAACTCCCGAGCCACGCGCGGCTCGGTCGATCGACGAATCGGCACTTCGCGCTCGCGCATATCTTCGCTTGGCGCAGCAAACTCCGCGCCGAAATTCGAGTGGGAGACGATGCTTCGCTATCTCGGGCCGCGCTGCACGCCCGGTGTCGAAGTCGTCTCGGGATCATCATACACCCGTACTCTTCGTGTTGAGAGCGGCTGGGGCTGGTTCGCTGTGTCTCGTCTCGAGATGGTTCTCTCAGCGTCATTGTCGCGGAATGCCACTCAACCTTCCGTTATCGCAAAGATTCGACGGCTCCTGGGCGTCGACACCGACGTCAGCCGCATCAATAAAGCGTTCTCTGCTGACCCCCTACTGGGGCCCTTAGTCTACCAAAGGCCCGGACTTCGTGTAGCGGGCGCGATCGATCGTTTCGAGCTCGCACTCCGCGCCGTCCTTGGCCAGCAGGTCAGCGTGGCCGCGGCGTCCACCTTTTCGGGTCGTCTCGCCGCCATGTTAGGCGAGCCAGTCGCGGACGCCCCGGCTGGCCTCACGCGGTTGAGCGTCACCGCCCATCAAATCGCTGTCTCCCGACCGAGCAAAATCGCGCGCATAGGCCTGACGCGAGCGCGAGCTGAGACAGTGGTCGCTCTCGCCAAGACGGTTATGGGAGGCCTGCTCCACGATGATGCCGACCCCGAGGCGCAAATCGCCGAGCTCAAAAAGATCAAAGGCATCGGCGACTGGACCGCATCATATATCGCGATGCGCGCGCTCGGATGGCCCGACGCGTTCCCGCACGGCGACCTCGGTCTCCGCAAAGCCGCTGGCGGACTGACCGCGAAAGCCCTGCTCGCGGTCGCCGAGCGCTGGCGACCGTATCGCGCGTATGCCGCGATGCATCTTTGGGCCAGTCTCCATGCCTGACTACTTCTCGACGCAAGCGGCCGCCTACGCCGCGTTCCGCCCGACCTACCCGCGCGAGCTCTTCGAATTCGTCGCCGGCTGCGCGCCGCGCCGCGACCTGGTCTGGGACTGCGCGACGGGCAGCGGCCAGGCCGCGCTCGCGCTCGCCGATGATTTCAGGCGCGTGGTCGCGACCGATTCGAGCGCCAAGCAGCTCGCGCATGCGCCGCCGCACGAGCGGATCGAGTATCGCGTCGCGCCGGCCGAGGCGTCCGGGCTGCCGGATGGCTGCGCCGATGCGATCACGGTCGCGCAGGCACTCCATTGGTTCGACTTGGGCCGCTTCTACGCCGAGGCGCACCGCGTGTTGGCGCCGGGCGGAGCGCTCGTCGTGTGGTCGTACAACGATGCCGTGCTCGACGACCCGGTGCTCGACGCCGCGCTGCAGCACTACAATAGCGTCACCGTCGGCCCCTACTGGCCGCCCGAGCGGCAGATCGTGCGCGACGGCTACCGCACGGTGCCGTTTCCGTTCGATCGCATCGCCGCGCCACCGTTCACGCTGACCCGCGAATGGTCACTAGCCGAGCTGTCGGGCTACCTCAGGAGCTGGTCCTCGACCGCGCGCTATTTCGCCGAGCACGGGATCGACCCGGTTGTCGCGTTCGAGGCGGCGATCGCGGAGCGTTGGGGCGATCCGTCGGGTCGCCGTGAGGTCAGTTGGCCGCTGGTGGTTCTCGCCGGCCGCTGATCCGTCCGTTCTACTTACAGTCTTGTGTTGCAGTTACAAAACCGTTACCATCTGCGCCATGCTTCTACCGCGCGCGAAATCATTCCTATGCGATGGGGTCCGGTGGTTGGCCTGGCCATCGGACGCGCCCGACAGCCCCCGGGAGGGATGCGAGGAACCACTCTCTCTCGGGCCGCCGAGGATCTTCTTCCGTTCGGACGCGGGAGACTTCCGGTGCTGCGCTTACGCGAAAGCTTCCTGGGAAGCATTGGCGAGGCTGAGCGAAGAGGAGCTCTGCGAGGAACTGCGGCTCGCCGGTGCTTCGGAGACGGCGGGTGCGGTCCACGTGACGAAATTCCCAGATCCATCATCGACCAGCACGCGATCATCTCGGCGGATGATGCGATAGTAGCTCGGAAACAATCCGTGCTGCTGGATCTCCTCCACGAACTCGATCGTGACCGCGTGCGCGCGGGCTACCATGTGGACCGCGATGCCGGCCTTGAGCTCCATCCACACGCTCACACGGATATCCCACCGCTCATCCGGCCGGTCCGCCATCGGCGGTCGCGGCGGCGAGAACGGCAGCTCCTGATCGCTCGCGAAGTCCACGAGATCGCGTAACTCCCGCCGGCGCCGCGTCGCCGCGTTTGAGAACGGCGCGCGGAGCACCGCGGGCTTCGAGGGCGGGATATCGCCACGCTGCAAGGCCTCGACCAACGCCCGCACATCCGGGTGCCGCCTCAGATCGATCAACGTCGATGCCCCTGGCGCCGTCAGGCGAGGCAGCAGGCTCCGCTTGGTCCGCCGCACGATCGTCGGAGCCAGGCACGTGGCGCACACCACGAGATCGCCACTTCGCAATCCGCGCGAGCCGGCGGCGGGAGGGTTCGAATCGAGGACTGTCCGCGACTGGCAAAAGGGACAGCGGAGAGACGCAGCCTGCGCCGCGGGTGAGGGGGAAGTCGCGAGTTGGTCGTCAGACACGGGGGATGGGGCCAGATTTCGGCACACACACGCGCGGAGCGGGCAACACTCGACTCCGCGGAAACAGGCGCATGCGGCCTGACACCATCTTATGTCAAAAGCCTTGCACGTCCAGGGGGCGCCTCATTTCTGTTCAGGACGAACAAAAGCCGGGATGGCGAAATCGGTAGACGCGAGGGACTTAAAATCCCTTAGGGGTAACCCTGTGCGGGTTCGATTCCCGCTCCCGGCATACCGCCAGTGCCGTAAGGTCACCGCGGATCTTTCTTGTGCCGTTGGCAATATGAAAGGCGGTGAGAGCACGCCGCTGGCCGAACCCGTGGCGCGCATCGCTTTGTCTAGCGGTGTGGGTCCTCGTCGCTTGCGCCGACGTTGTGGGGCCGCCGTCCGGCGCCGTGCGGTTTACGCCGTCGGTGCGGTATCGGGGATGGTGGGCCCTGGTAGAGGCGTGCTCCGGGCGCAGGGCCGATTTCGATGCCGTGCACTGGTATGTGCTGCCGAACGAAGCCTCGTTTCAGCTGGAAGGCCAGACGGTCAACGGGGCGTTTTTTCCGGCCGGCAATGAGATCGTGCTGGGCGATGGCGAGCAACTCGATGGGCTGCTCGTGCGTCACGAGATGCTGCACGCGCTCTTGCCGCGCAATACGCCGGGGCATCCGAGAGAGTACTTTCTCGGCCGATGCGGCGACGTCGTCGTGTGTGAAGGACAGTGCCAGAGCGATGCGGGTGGCCCGATCGCCACGTCGGGCGACTCTCGAGTCGTCGCACCCTCGACGCTTACGGTAAGCACCATCCTCGCGCCGAACCCGGTGTCGGTTGGTACTGACAGTGGGTGGTTTCCGCTCACGGTGACGGCTACCAATAGCGCGCCCGAGGCCGTACAGGTCATGGTGGCAGGATCGTCGTTCGCGTACATCATCGGGGACA
>DASRDS010000136.1:0-12764 GCA_035652495.1 Gemmatimonadaceae bacterium | reverse complement strand
CTTCGCCCAGATCCAACGGCCGCCATCCCGCCACGAGCCGATACACTGGTAGATCGCGGCGATGGCGCCGAGTCCGGTCAGGATGCCGAGGATCTGCATGCAGTGGATGTTGAAGTCGCCGTTCTTCCCGAGCCCGAAGTCATTCGTGAACTTGTTCAGGAATGACGCGAGCATGGCGAGCACGATGAAGCACAGGATGCACGCGGCGTAGACGAGGAGCCGCAGGCGCCTGGCGTCGCCGGCCAGCTCCAATGTCTGGCCGTAGTGCCGCCGGATCATGGCGCCCACCGGCCATCCGATGAGCGTGAGCGCCATGATGACGAGGCTCGCGATCAAGAGATGCAGGTTCGTGCCTTTCGCGTTCAGCGTGTGGTCGACCCGCTGCGACATCTCGAAGGGGAAGTCGAGATACAGAATGCGGCGCCCCGTCGAGTCATTCGCGAACGCGATCTGTTCCTTGCCGCCCACCTCGCGGAACCGCATCGGCGCGATCTCGCGATAGCGGACCGGTTGGCCGTTGAGCCCCTTCTGGTCCGGGATCATGAGGAGCGTCGAGTCCTTCGGGTCGGGCACGATCGACGCCTCGCCGAAGAGACTCAGCGGCGAAAACAGGTTGGTCTCGAATCGCCGGCTGCTGATGTAGACGCCTGAGACGGCCTTGGCATCGGTGGCCGACGTGGCGAGGGTCGGCGGCTGCGGCGTCGTCTCCGGGAAGTAGCGATCCAAGAACGCATTGAACAGAATCGCGCGCGCGCTGCCGTTCCCCTCCGGGTTGCCGGCGCTGTTGTAGGACACGAAGAAGCCCACGTTCTGATCGAGGATCAGATGCAGGTCACTGTGGAACCACTGCGTGTCGCCACCGTGTCCGATGATATGATGGCCGTTCCGGGACTCCTCATAGAAGCCCAAGTCCATGGCGTGCATGCCGTCGGGCCAGCCTTTTTGCGGGCTGTGCATCTGCTGCGCGGTCGCGGCCTGCAGGATTTGGGTGTTGCCGTATTTGCCGTCCTGCAGGTGCGCGATCATGAAATGGCACATGTCGGTGGCGGCGGCCGACAGCGAGCCCGCGGGCGCGACTTCGACGAACTCGAATCCCTTGGCGCTGTCGGTCGCGGTTTTATAGCCGTCCGACATCTGATTGGCGAGCGAGGCGGGGAGAGGCTGTCTGAACGTCGCCTCGTGCATGTCGAGCGGCTGGAAGATGTGCTGGTCGACGTAGTCCTCGAACGTCTGGCCGGAGACGCGCTCGACGATGTACGCGGCCAGGGTCGTCGCGTAGTTCGAGTAGGCCGGCACCTTGCCGGGCGGGAAGATCCGGTCCGGCATGTGCTCGAGGAGATACTGGCGGCGCGGGACGAGCTCACCCGAGGTTTTCACGAACAGGTGCTTGATCGTTTCCTGGTAGCCGGCGCGATGCGTCATGATGTCGCGCAGCGTGATCGGCTTGCCGAACGCCGACGGCAGCTTGAAATCGAGGTACGTATTGACGTCGGTGTCGAGATCGAGCTTGCCCTGCTCGACCTGCTGCATGACGGCGGTCCACGTGAACAGCTTCGAGATCGACCCGGGACGGAACAGGGTGCTCTCGGCGACGACCGGGCGCTTGTGGGCGACGTCGGCGTATCCGTACCCCTTGGCGAACAACATCTTGCCATCTTTGACCACGGCGACGACGGCGCCCGCGATGTTCAGGCGTCCGATCTGGAGCGGCATGAAGCCGTCGAGGAAGGTCTCGAGATCGGCCTCGGTCAGCGGAACGGCCGTCTTTTCCCCAGGAACGGGTGCTGGCCCCGGCGCGGGCATCTTGGGAGTGGCCGTCTTCGGCGTGGGAGCTTGCGCGAGCAGCGAACCGGCGGCCAGGAGCCCAATCATGCTCCAACGGAAAACCATCGGAACCGTCCTCGGTGAGGGAAGGCCTTGCGCGCCCGAGCGGCGCGGGCCAATATCTGCATTCATGTATACACGATGTATACGGTTTGTCGCCATGGCAAGCTTCTTCGCCGCCGCCTGCGCCAAGCCGACCGCCGACGCCACCGCCGATGCCAGCTATGATGTCGTTATTGGGGGTGGCCATGTGGTCGATGGCACCGGCAACCCCTGGTTCGCTGGCGATGTGGCGATCCGAGGCGATCGGATCGTACGGGTGGCGCCGTCGGGCGCCCTCGCGAATGCGAGCGCGAAGCGCCGCATTGATGCCACGGGACTCGTGGTCGCGCCCGGGTTTATCGATATCCAAGGCCAGTCGGATTCGGCGTTTCTGCTCGGTGATGGCCGAAACGTCAGCAAGGTCACCCAAGGCATAACGACCGAAATCCTCGGCGAGGGCGCGACGCCGGCGCCGAGCAATGCCCGGACGCTGGCGCTCGACTCCACGAGCGATACCACGATGGCGCGGGTCGACACCGCCTGGCGCGGCACGCACGGCTTCGGCAACTGGCTCGACGCCATGGGCCACCACGGCATTTCGGAGAACGTCGGCTCGTTCGTCGGCGCCGCCACCATTCGCATGTACGGCAAAGGCGCCGACACCGGCGCGCCGAACCCGGCGCAGCTGGACACGATGCGCGCCGCCGTCCACCGCGCGATGGTCGATGGCGCCTTCGGCATGGCGAGCGCGCTCATCTACCCGCCGGGCGGATACGCGGGAACCGATGAGTTGATCGCCGAAGCGAAGGAGATGGCGCCGTTCCACGGCGTGTACATCACGCACATGCGCTCCGAGGGCGACCACATCATCGACGCGGTCTCGGAAGCCTTTCGTATTGGCAAGGAAGGGGGCGTCCCGGTCGAGATCTATCACCTGAAGGCCGCGGGCGTACGCAACTGGCCCACCATGGCCAAAGTGATCGCGATGATCGACTCGGCCCGCGCCGCGGGACAGGACGTCGGTGCGGACATGTATCCATGGGAGGCCGGCGGCACGGCGCTCGCCGCATGTCTGCCACCGTGGAGCGCCGCCGGCGACAGTCTGCTCCAACGCGTCGCCAATCCCACGACCCGTGCCCGTATCCGCGCCGATCTGCTTCGCACGAACACGCCGTGGGAAGGCCTGTGTCAGCTCGCGACCCCGCACGGCGTCATGGTCGTCGGTCTCAAGGATCCCGCGGACAAAGCGTACGAAGGGCTTCGCCTCGATGAGATCGCGACCCGCGAGCACAAAGAGTGGCCGGATGCCCTTATGGATGTCGTGTCGCGGGAGAAGGCACAGGCGGCCGCGCTCTTCTTCATCGCGGGCGAGAAGAATCTCGAGCTCCAGATGAGCCAACCCTGGATCAAGTTCGGCACGGATGCCGATGGCTCGGATCCGGACTCGCTGAAGGGGCTGACGCACCCGCGCGCCTACGGGAACTACCCGATCATCCTCGGCCGCTATGTGCGTGAGAAACATGTCCTCACGGTGGAAGATGCGGTTCGGAAAATGACGTCAGCGGTCGCCGAGCGGCTCTCGATTCCGGATCGGGGATTGCTGAAAGAGGGCGATTACGCCGACGTCGTGGTGTTCGACCCGAAGACGGTGGCCGCCAACGCGACGTACGAGAAGCCGAGTCAGATCTCGTCCGGGATTCGCGAGGTCTTCGTGAACGGGGTCGAGGTCGTGCACGATGAGAAACACACCGGCGCCAAGCCGGGCCGCGTCATACGTGGCCCGGGATATGCGGCTCCGCCGCACGTCGACTCAGCGCAATCGCGCTGAGCCGACTGGTCGGTTGGATGGGCGCTTCGCAAGCTCAGCGCCCCACTGCTTGACTTGTGCCGAGATGACGGTTTAAGTAGTCAGCCGTCGCCTCGAAGAAGCGAACCCAGCTCCGGTAGAGCAGCAGGTCGTGGGTCTCGTCCGGGATGATCATCTGCTCGAAGTCGACGTGCTGGGCTCGCAGCGCCGTGATCAGCTCCGGCGCCTGCGGGTACGGCACGTTGCGATCATCGTCCGCCTGAACGATCAGCGCCGGCGCGCGCCAGCCCTTCACCGCGGCCATCGGTGACGACTGGTACGCGATGCGGGCTTCGTCACGCGTCGTGTCGAACGGGGGCGGGAAGAGGAAGGCACGCCAGTCGTGCACGCCGGCGTAGTCGACGCCGGCCGCGAACAGGTCCGGGTAGCGCGACAACGCCTGCGCGGTCATGAGTCCGCCGTAGCTCCCGCCCCAGACGCCGATGCGTGCGGGGTCGACATCGGTGCGGTTTCTCAAGTATAGGCCGGCGCCCTGGATATCCTGATCTTCGGCCGCGCCAGCTGGGCCGAAGTTCGCGGGTCTCCGGAAGTCGAGTCCGTAGCCGATGCCGCCGCGATAGTTGACGGACAGGACGACGAACCCGCGGCTCGCGAGGTACTGGTTCATCGCGTACATGTAGGAGTACGCGTCCATCATGTGCCAGCCGAGGAGCATCTGGCGGATCGGGCCGCCGTGGAAGAATACGACTGCCGGGTGACGTCCGCTTCCCGCGGGCACGAATAGTTGGCCATGGACCATGAGGCCATCGCCCGACGAGAAGATCACTTGCTCGGGGACAACCAGCTTCGCCGACGGGAAGTCTGTCGGGATCGCATCCGTCGCGAGGTCATGGATCCCGCTGGCTACGATCGCTGGGTGCATCGGCTTCTTGGCATCGCCTCGGAGCACCGCGACCGTTTTGCCATCGCTGGCTACGACGGGATACGACTCGATGCCATTGCCAGGCGTGAGCTCAGCCGGCTTGCCACCACTGACTGACACTCGCCACACGTGCTGGCGGTCGATGTCACTTTGGTTGCCGGCATAGACCATGTCTTGCCGATTGGGATTCATCGAGGCGGTAAAAATCTCGAAATCGCCCGGCGTCAATTCCGATGCGTTGCCGCCTCGTGCGGGTACACTATACAGGTGCAGCCAGCCCGTTTTCTCCCACGGAAAGACGATCTGATCGCCCGCGCCCCAGAACAACTGCTGCCCGGCGACCAATTGGGCATAGAGGCTCCCTGGACCGTCGGCCGCTTTCCAGATTTCCCTTCCGGCACCGGTCGCGGCATCGGCCACCCAGATGGCCCACGGATGCCCGGACCGCCCCGCGAGAAAGAACGGCGCCTCGCCGGTCGGCACGCGAACGAACGCGATGTGGGTGCCGTCCGGCGACCACTCAGGATCCGCGTCGCGATCCACGCTGGGCGCGAGCCAGACGACGGATTTCGCCGCGATGTCGTATACGCCGACGAAACTGTGATCGCCGCGCTGGCTGACGAACGCGAGGCGCGATCCGTCGGGCGACCAGCGCAACGACCCGCTCCGTCCCTTCTCGCTGATGAGCGGCTCGGCCTTGGTTCCGTCGAGATGCCCGGCGAAGATGCGCCCGGCCGACTCGAAGGCCACGATGTCGCCCTTTGGCGAGACCGCCGGCCCGCGGCCGTCGCCGATCTTCTTTGGCGCCCCGCCGTGGACGCTGACCGCGAACAGCTCCTGTCCCTGGTCACCGGAGGGAAGACTGAGCGGATTGGTGCGCGCGCCGGGACCGAGGCTCCCGCGGGCACACACAATCGTCTCGCCATCCGGGCTCCACGCCAGCTCGCCCATCTCCTGTCCGTCGTCGCCCGTATAGGTCGTCACGGCGTGGGCGGCGTATGACCCATCGGCGCCGGGCTCCGCCATCCATACATTGCGACTGCCCCTGGCGTTAAATACCCAGGCGATGCGCCCTTTCGCCGGCGACGCGGTCAGCTCGGCGGGGAAGGGCGCGCCCAAGGCTTGCTCGATCGTGAACGTGGGGGTTTGGGCGGCCAGGGGTGCGGCCAGCAGCACGACTAGGGCGTAGCGCATAATCCCGTGTTATAGTAGAGGACCTATGTATACACTCTGTATACTGTTGGCGCTAGCGCAGGCCGTCGCCGCGCCCGATTCGAGCGTGCAAGTCACCTGGGGCGTCCGCATTCCCATGCGGGACGGCGTGACGCTCAACGCCACCGTCTACGGCCCGGCCGCCACGACGGCACCGCTGCCCGTCGTCTTCGAGCTCACGCCGTACAACTCCGACACGTACCACGAGCGCGGGATGTACTTCGCGCGCCACGGCTACCGGTTCGCCATCATCGACGTGCGCGGCCGCGGGAACTCGGGCGGCGCGGCGCACTTCATGGCCGACGCCCACGACGGGTACGACATCGTCGAGTGGCTCGCGCGGCAGAGTTGGTGCGACGGGAAGGTCGCCATGTGGGGCGGGTCGTACGCCGGTGAGGACCAGTGGGCCACCGCGAAGGAGCATCCGCCGCATCTGGCGACGATCGTGCCCGCGGCCGCGGCGTATCCCAGCGTCGATTTTCCGTTTTTCGCGAACATCTTCGATTCGTACGATACGCAGTGGCTGACGCTGGTCAGCGGCGTCACGCCGCAGGATCACCTGTTCGGCGAAGGGTCGTATTGGATGGATCGGTTTCACGCCATGTACGCGCATCACCTGGCGTTCGCGTCGCTCGATAGCGTCATCGGGAATCGCGAGCCGACGTTTCACGAGTGGCTCGCGCATCCGATTCCGGACGCGCACTGGGATTCGCTGGTGCCGACTCCGGATCAATACACCGGGATTCGCATCCCCGTCCTGACGATCACTGGCCACTACGACGGCGATCAGCGTGGGGCGCTCGAGTATTATCGGCGCCACATGCAATCCGGCGCGACTGACCACTATTTGATCATCGGGCCTTGGGATCACGCCGGGACCCGTACGCCTCGCGACGAGGTTGGCGGGCTCAAGTTCGGCCCTGCCTCTCTCGTCGACTTACCCGCGCTTCATGTCGCATGGTACGACTGGACGATGAAGGGTGGGCCTAAGCCTGAGTTTCTCAAGAAGAAGGTCGCCTACTATCTCCCTGGCAAAGGGGCCGAGGTCTGGAAGTACGCGGACTCGATCGGTGGCATCGGCGCTCGCCCCGAGACGCTCTTTCTCGGCGGTCATTCAGTCGACGCTTTTTCATCCGGTTCACTTGGCGGACAAAAATCCAGCGGCTCCGATCATTGGACCTATGATCCACTGGACACACGTCCCGGTGATGAACTCGAACGCGAAGAGGTCGACAACTCGACAACGGATCAGCGTTACGCCTTGAACCTGTATGGCGCCGGTGTCGTGTATCATACGGCACCTTTTTCTGACGCGACCGAAATAACCGGTTGGCTCCATCTATCTCTCTGGTTGGCGATGGATGTGCCCGATGCCGATATCAGCGTCAACGTCTATGAGATCGAGCCTGATGGGCGCAGCATCGCTCTCACCGATGCTCGGATGCGCGCGCGATATCGCGAATCACCCCGGCACCAGGTCTTGGTGAAACCCGGGGAGATTCAGCGCTACGACTTCAACAACTTCCAGTTTTTTTCCAGACAAATCGGCAAGGGAAGTCGGCTCAGATTGGTGATCAGTTCGCCGAACTCGATCCAGACCGAAAAGAATTACAACTCTGGTGGTGTCGTCGCGAATGAGACGGGCAAAGACGCCCGCGCGGCGCACATCACGTTGTATCACGACACCGACCATCCGAGCACACTCGAAATTCCCGTCGTGAGATCCCAACCGGTGACCCAATAGTGGCGACCCGAGCATGACCTCACGTGCGCTGGCGCGTGTACTCCGCCTCCCGGATCTCGTCTACATCGTGCTCGGCACCGTGATAGGCTCCGGCATATTCTTGGTGCCGGGCCCAGTCCTCTCGGACGTCGGCGGCAAAGTCGGTCTTGCCCTGGGCGTCTGGGTCGCCGGCGGCGCCTTGTCGTTTCTCGGCGCCCTCACGTACGCCGAGCTCGGCGCGATGATCCCGGATGCGGGCGGGATCTATATCTACATGCGCGACGCCTTCGGCCGTCTGCCGGCGTTCCTGTTCGGCTGGATGCTCTTTATCGTCATCGCGCCCGCTTCGGTCGCCACGCTCGCCGTGGGATCGACGGCGTATCTCCGCGAGTTGGTGCCGATGAGCGACACCGCCGCGCGAGTCGTCGCGCTGGCCATGATCCTGATCTTGGCCGGCCTCAACATTCGTGGCACGAAACAGAGTGCGCATGTGCAGGACTGGAGCACGGCCATCAAAGTCGGCGCGATCGTGATCATGAGTGTCGGGCTGCTCGCGGTCGGGCACCGGACGGCTCCGGTGACCGCGGCAACAGTCACCGCGCCCGTCTCGGGCGGCCTGCTGGCCGGCATCGGTGTCGCCACCGTCGCCGTGCTGTGGGCGTACGAAGGATGGACCTACGTGACCTTCTCCGCCGGCGAAACACTCGATCCCCAGCGGACTTTTCCTCGCGGCATCGCGCTCGGCACCGCCCTTTTGGTCGCGCTCTATCTGCTCGCGAATATCGGCTACCTCGCTGTCCTGGGCCCGGCCGGGGTCGCGCATTCGGACCGTGTCGCATCAGAGGCCTTGCGTCTCGCGTTCGGCCCTCTGGCCGGTCAGGCGATCGCCGTCGTCGTGCTGATCTCCATGTTCAGCGCCATGAACGGCATTCTGCTCACCGCGCCGCGCGTCTTCTTCGCGATGGCGCGCGACGGGCTCTTCTTCCGCAAGCTCGCGGAAATCCATCCGCGCCTCGGCACACCCGCCATCGCGATCGGCGCGACCGCACTGTGGTCCCTGGTCCTCGCCGCGAGCGGCACGTACACGCAGCTTCTAACCTACGTTGTCTTCACGGCGTGGATCTTCTACGGCGGCGGCGCGCTCACGGTCTTCGTCTTCCGGCAAACGCGTCCAGACGTCCCGCGCCCATTTCGCGTGCCGGGATATCCGGTGACGCCCGCGCTGTTCGCGCTCGCGGCCCTCGGTATCGTCGTGTCCACGCTCGTCGGTCAACCGAAGAACGCGATCTTCGGCCTCGCCGCGCTCGCGCTTGGGCTGCCCGCCTATCTCATCTGGCGGCGGTCGGCCGTAGGTCCGCCACCACCTCTCTCACAGCAGCAATGACGACGTCCGGGCGGTCGAACTGGATGTAGTGCGTCGCATCGGGAACGAGTTGATGTCGACTGCGGCGGGACCACGTCGCCTCGTCGTTGTGCAATTCGATCCACGTCGCGATGAACTGCCGGTCTTGCTGCGGCTTGAGGCCCGCCGACTTGAGCGTGGCGGCGGGATGCGGCTTGGTGGCGGTGAGTACCACCAGCGGCCGGTCGCCCAGCTCGCGGAAACCTCCGGCAGCCTTGAGCGTGGTCTCGGCGCCGATGGCTTCGCGCACCAACGGCGCGAGCGACGTACCGGCGTAGGCCTTGGAAATCGTCTTGGTCGTCGCCGGACCCGGTGGATCCAACGGCAGGAACCGCGCGACGCCTGTCCAGGACAGCGAACCCATCGCCTTCAGCAATCCCGTCTGCGGGGCGCCCACATTTGAACCGGTGACTTTGCGGAAGCGTTCGACTTGATCGGGATGCGAGGCGTCGACGAAGACCAAGCCCGCGACATCGGCGGGATATTGACTGGTGTAGATCATGATGTATGGGCCGCCGAGGGAGTGGCCCACCATGACGAAAGGAGGATGCTCGCCCGCCCCCGTCAGTGCCGCGTGCAGGTCCGTCGCGACCGCGTGCGGATCGAATGGCCCGCTGACCGGATCGCTCCACAGCATGCCGGCACGGCTGTACGCGCAGGCGCGAGTCGTCTTCGCGACTGAATCGTGGACGGCCGCCCAGGCGAGGGAGCCCAGATTGTCGCCGCCGGCCTCGAAGACGACCGTCGGGCTACCCGTGCCTCGACAATCGATTTGGAGCCGGCGCCCGCCGCCGACATCGACGAGCGTGCCCATCGGTGGATAGCGGCGCCCGGCCTCATGGCGCATGTACTGTTCGTAGCTCGCGCCCGCGAGGACGATGACTCCTATGAGCACCAGGAGCCCGAGTCCTATGCGAGCGAGCCAGCGGCGCATTATTTCAAGACCTGTCGCCGTACCGTCAGATCGTCTACGCGGTCGACATCGACGGTGACGCCGATGCCCGGGCAGTCGCGAGGGACGCGGACCATGCCGTCGGCATCCATCGTCCACTCTGGCGTGACGATGTCGCGCTCCCAGTAGCGCGCGCTCGGGCTCAGATCGCCCGGGAGCTTGAAGTTCGGCAGCGAGGCTAGCGCGACGTTATGGGCTCTTCCAATGCCACTTTCCAACATGCCGCCGCACCACACCGGGACGTTGTTCTTTTCGCACAGATCATGAATCGCCTTCGACGCGCTGAATCCGCCGACGCGGCCGGGCTTGATATTGACGATCCGTCCTGAGCCGAGTGCCAGCATGTCTTCGGCTCGGTCGAGGCTCGTGATCGACTCGTCGAGGCAAATCGGCGTGCGCATTTTCCGTTGCAGCACCGCATGTCTGACCAGGTCATCATCGCCGAGCGGCTGCTCGATCATGATGAGATTGAACGCGTCGAGTTTCGCCAGTTGGTCAGCATCGGACAGTTTATAGGCCGAGTTGGCATCGGCCATGATGCTGATGCCGGGGCCGAGGGCTTCTCTGACCGCCGCGACGTATTCGACATCTTTGCCCGGCATGATTTTGACTTTGATTTTGCGATATCCGACCGCCAGTGCGTCTGTGGCGCGTGTTACAAGGGCGGCGGGATTCGCTTGAATGCCGAGCGAGATACCCGTAACGACGCGATCGCGAGTGCCGCCGAGCATCTCGGCCAGCGATTTACCGTCGCGAAGCGCGGCCAGCGCCCAGCATCCCATTTCCACGGCCGCTTTGGCCATGTGATGTCCGCGAATCTCGTGCGCCAGCGCCGCATGGACGTCTTGCGGAGTCTGCACGACGCCGATCACGCGCGGCGCGAGCCATGAGGTAATGGCGAGCCAGGCGGTGTCGATCGTTTCGCCTGAGTAGATGGGCTCCTGAAACGCGACGCATTCCGACCACGCCAGGGATCCATCGGCGTCGCGGAGCTCGAGCAGGAGAATCCGCCGGTCGCTCATCACGCCGGACGAAATCCGGAATGGCTCCTTGAGCGACAGCCGGATTTCGCGAAGGGCTATCTCAGCGACGCGGATCATGAGTCAGCAGGTAGTAGCCGAGTTGCGCTGTCTTGTCGCGCGCGAAGCCATCGACTTTGTAGCCGTTTTCGAGCGCCCACGTAAACGCGTTCCGTGTGCTCAGCCGCCAGGTTCCGCCGGCGGACGGGTCTTGCCGCAGCGCTTCGTTGATATCGAGTGGCACCGCGACCTTGAACCGTGGCGGGCATTCGGTCGGTGTGCCGTCGAGGAGCGGAATGCCGTCGGCGCTCGCGGCTGGCCGCGGATGGCTACCATCCAGCTCCCACGATGCGATGAAGCGGTCCGTGCCTTTGAGTCCGCGAAAGAGAATGGAGTCGGAGGCCCCGTACATGTCGGGCACGTAGTCCAGGATATCGACGCCGAGCCGGTTCAAGTTCAAGTGCGCGTTTTTGGCCTGGAGCGGATCGAACGTCCAGCGCATGCGCTTGACGCCCATCGCGCGCAGCATGTCGCGCTGGTATTCCTTGAGGCGCCGACCGATGCCGGCATTGCGTTCGCTCTCACGCACACCCAGCTGGTGGGACCAGTGGACGAGCTCCCCTTTGTCCACGCCGGTGATGCCGAAGACGAAGCCGATCAGCATGCCTTTGGTGTCGAACGCCCCGATCGCGATGCCGCCCACTTTCTGGACGATCTTGAGGATCGCGGGCGGGACGGTATCGGAGTAGTCCGCGCCCCACACCTCGTGCTGGATCGCGACGCAGCCCAGGTAGTCTTCCGGGGTCTCGAGGGATCGAATCGTAATCATTGGCCGGCGTGGTGGAACACGACGCTGTCGCCCGCCAGATCCATCATGATGCCGCTGATCTTGCCCGTCGGGTCCAAGATGAACGTCATCAGCGTGTGGTCGGCGATACCGACGCGCCAGTTCGCGCGAAACGTGTCGTAGTTCCAGGGCTCCAGATCCGCGATCATCTCGGCGCGGGTGAACACGAGCTTGCCGTCGTTGACGGTGACGGTCGCCGGTCCATACATACTGTCGGTGTACGTGCCCGCGTACCGCTCCAAGGAAAGCGTCGGATGCGTGTCCGGCACCCGCTTGGCGTTCTCGCGCGCTTCGGCGGAGTCCACTTGGGCGCGCGCCTTGGTGTAGCTCTGATGCATCACGGCGTTCCAGTCGCGCGGACTCGAGACTTTCAGTTCCCGATCGAGCAGCCAATCGGCAATGGCGCCATACATGGGCGTCGTCTCGTCGTTCGATAGCAGGACGATACCGAAGTCATCATCGGGAAGCAGCGCCACGTGGGCGAGAAACCCGTCGATCCCACCGGTGTGCTCCAGTTCGACGTGGCCGTCGTAGTCGTGCGTGCCCCACCCCATGCCGTAGCCCAGGTAGTGGACGACCGGACTACTGGGCGAGGGCGGGCCCACCGGGATCGGCGTGAGGAGCTTGTGGGTTTCATCGAGTGACGCCGCCTTGATCAGGGTCTTGCCGCCGAATGTCCCATGACGCAGCTGCAGGCGCACCCACTGGGCCATGTCGCGAACGTTGGAGTTGATCGATCCCGCGGGCGCGATGTTGTCGACGTTCGCCCAGGGCACCGCGTGCTCGACGCCGTCCTTCACGCGGTGCGGCGACGACACGTCGGGTTGGGTCTCGAGGCCTCGGATGGTGAGCGTGGTCGACCGCATCCCGAGCGGGTCGAGGATCCGGTGCTGCACGAAATCATCCCACGTCCCGCCGCTCACGGCCGCCAGCGCCTGGCCGGCCACGAGGTACATCATGTTGTTGTAGGTGAACTGCGACCGGAACCCCGCCTTCTGTTGAAGGAACCGAACC